>NZ_OZ244997.1:6053171-6355830 GCF_965223285.1 Candidatus Leptofilum sp.
CAATTACGGCTACATCGACACGCTGCAAGAAGCCGAAGATTTGTTTGTCGATAACATCATGTCTACATTGCAGGTGATTGGTTTGGATGCCAAGATTCAGGTGGAGTTTGACCGAAATGTGGTGCAACAGTACCGGCTCATCGGCTATGAAAACCGCGCCATTGCTGACGAAGATTTCCGCAACGACACCATTGATGCGGCTGAGTTCGGGGCTGGGCATACGGCCGCTGCCATCTACGCCGTTCAACTGGTGCCAGGCGCACAGGGGCGCATCGCCACCGTGAACCTCCGCTGGCAAGACCCTGACACCCGCGTCGTCAAAGAGATCAACGGCGTTTTTACTACCGACAACCTTGTTAATTCTTTTGACTCAGCACCTCTACATTACCAGCTAGCCGTTGTGGTTAGCCAATATGCCGAGCTGCTGCGCGACAGCTATTGGGTAGACGGTTTCAGCATGCGCGACCTGGAAATCCGCGCCGAACGCCTCGCCTCCCAAATGAACCACGAAGATGTGTGGGAATTGGCCAATTTAATTTCAATTAGCCAATAGTGAAGCAAAGAAAGATGACAGTCACTTCATGCAAACGATGTTTGCCAGTGACTGTCATTTTAACATAAAGTTATTTTGTTTTGTTCGATTGATTTCGCTTGAGCAAGTAAACGGCCACTACTACCGGTACCACCACCACGACAAAAAACAAGAATAGTTGCAAAACCAAATACCACTCATTAATTCCAATCGCTTCCATAATTTGACCTCCCGAACCCAATAAGGATGAGAACATAACTGCATAAAATCTACCTTCACTGCAAGCATTTGCCCAAAACTGAAAACGGCTCCACAAGTAGTGCTTGCGGAGCCGCTCAGTTGAAGGAGGAAGAAATGTTATATTTCAATGTTATTGCTTTTATGTTAGCAAACCATATGCAAAAGATAATAGAAATCTAAGCGTCAATCCTTAGGCGCAGTTTTTTGTGGAGTACGGCCGTATCTATTTCAAATGGATTGACGTGAACCCACTTCAGTGGACACGAGAATAAGCAAAAATTGGGGCTAGATACAACAATTTACAGGAAGACACGTATTCCCTTATACTAGATTTTCTGTAATCAATAGAAGTACATCTGATAGCCCAAGGTATGGAAAACAAAGCAGTTTCGAAGCCCCCAAACATAAAAATCAGTCACTCGAATGAAGGATTCATTATGAGCCGACGTTGGTTCAGTTGGCATCTTCTTATATTCGCCTTCGTAATTATAATGCTTGGTATAACCTCATACCTATACTTAATTCCTTTAAAAGCATATTTCCTCTCGTTCATCTTTTTTAGCTTAATTGCTTATCTTCTTTACAATTCAATAGCCGGGTTGCTAAATCAAACAAAGATTAAAATAGACGATTTTGAGCTTAAAATAAAGCATGGTCCCATTCCTTGGCCAGGCAATCAAACAATAAAGCATTCCGATTTTGTTCAAATTTCCACCTTTCCAATCTATAATGGCCAAAGAACCATTGGCTACAACCTTACTGCAACCTTGGCTAGCGGCGAGCGAAAAAGATTGCTTTCTAACATACGTGAATCACATGAGGCTTTATTTCTGGAACAAGAGATGAGGTCTTATTTGGGTCTGAGAGATAAACACACGGTTGGTGAGTATGGAGACAAATTATCACCGCCGTCATCGCTTCTTGAAGTTGCACAAATGTCTGATGATTTGCAACCTTTAAGCCAACAGTCGACTAAGAGATTGCTCCACAAACCCAAATCAATAAAAACGCAAAAATCAGATGGTAAATATTCATTTGCGTGGAAATGGAAAAATCAATCAATAATTAAATTGTTTATGGGCATCATTTTTACCATTTTCTTCTTCCCTACTTTTCTGTTTTCAACAAACAGTGAAGCGTTGGCATCTGCCAACATCTTTGTCTTCTTTATGCTACTGTTCGGATTAGCAGGAATCTATTTGACCTATACGGCTATTGCCGGTTACGTAAATAAAACCACTATTTCATTAGACCAAAGCAATCTTCGTGTTACACATGAACCACTGCCTTGGCGTAATCACAAGTTAAATCGAGACGATATAACACAGTTATATACAAAGAAAGTTCGCATCAAAAATGGTGTGTATGCTTACCATCTAATCGCAATCCTTGCTGGCGGTAAACGGCTAAAGCTATTTTCAACGCGGGATTCCAAAATTCCTATGTTTATTGCACAAGAACTTGAAGCTCACCTGGATATCGAAGATACATTTGTTGAAGAAGAGTTCTTGTGGGAGTACAAACCAGCCGTCGGCGATTTCAAGAGTTTATTCACGTATAAATACAGAAGGAATTCGTCTGATTAAAAATTTGAGGCATGTTCAATCTTCTTGAATGTGGTATGCTTGGGCAACATTACAAACGAAAAAAGCGGTCACAACGCAATCTGTTGTGGCCGTTTTTCTTGCTTAGTCCAATATAAATGAATCAAGACGCAATAAATCCAGAAATAGTAAAAAATGAGATCAGCAAGCGACGCACGTTTGCTATCATCTCGCACCCAGATGCGGGCAAAACGACGTTGACGGAAAAGCTGCTACTGTACGGCAACGCCATTCATTTGGCTGGCAGCGTGCGGGCACGGCGCAACCAACGCTCGGCCACTTCCGACTGGATGAAGATGGAACAGGAGCGCGGCATTTCGATTACGTCTACGGTGCTGCAATTTCCGTACAAAGATCATGTGGTCAACTTGCTAGACACGCCCGGCCATCAAGATTTTTCGGAAGACACGTACCGCACGTTAACGGCCGCAGATTGCGCTGTGATGGTTCTGGATGCTGCCAAAGGCATCGAGGAACAAACGTTAAAATTGTTTGAGGTGTGTCGCCAACGTGGCATTCCGGTGTTTACGTTCATCAACAAAATGGATCGCCCGGCAGAAGACCCGCTTGGCCTGCTAGATGAAGTGGAAACGGTGCTAAAGATGCAGCCTGTGCCCATGAACTGGCCCCTTGGCGATGGCGATACGTTTTTAGGTGTGTACGATCGCAAATCGGAAGAGGTGCATTTGTATGATCGCACGGCGCACAATCAAACTGTCTCGCCAGAGTACATTACGACGTTAGACGACCCGCGTATTGAGTCGGGTTTGAGCGATTTTCAGTTTGAGGAGCTGCATCTGAACATTGGGCTGCTGGATGAGCTGGCAGAGTATGATCATGAGAAGTTTTTAGCGGGTGAGCAAACGGCCGTTTACTTCGGATCAGCACTCACAAATTTTGGCGTCCAGCTATTCCTGGACGACTTTATTCAAATGGCCCCGCCACCCAGCGCGTACGCTAGTGATGCTGGCATCATTGACCCGGTCTCGCCTGGATTTTCGGGCTTTGTGTTCAAGATTCAGGCCAACATGGACCCGCGTCATCGGGACAGTGTTGCCTTTTTGCGGATTTGCAGCGGTCGTTTCGAGCGCAATGTGCAGGTGAAACATCCCAGAACCGGCAAGCAGCTCAAGCTGTCACGTACCTACACCTTCTTTGCCGATGAACGGGCAGTCGTGGATGAAGCGTATGCTGGTGACATCATCGGGCTGCCGGGCAACCGGGAGTTTGGCATTGGCGACACCATCAGCAGTGACGGTGATTTTAGCTTTGATCCCATTCCCCGCTTTGCCGCTGAGCATTACGCCCGACTCATCAACCTGGACGTAGGCAAGCAAAAACAGTTCCTCAAAGGCATTCACCAACTGGAATCTGAAGGAGCGATGCAGGTTTTGTACGAAACCGAGGCCACGCGGCGCGATCCGATTTTGGCGGTCGTGGGTGTATTGCAGTTTGAGGTAGTGCAGGCGCGGCTAGAAAATGAGTACAATGTCAAAACGAAGCTGGAGCCACTGCCTCACCAGCTTTCGCGCTGGGTAGAAGGGCCTCAAGAGCAGATCGACCAGCTTCCCTGGCGATATGGCATGATGCGCACGGAGGATTTAGACGGCCGTCTCGTGGCTCTTTTCTCCTCCCCCCATGAGTTGAGTTTTTATAGCGAGAAGTACCCAGATATTCAGTTCCTCAGTATTCAGTAATCGGTGTTCAGTAGGTCAGTAACCTGAATATTGATAACTGCTTCACTGATTACTGATCACTGGCATTTCCAGTCCGTGTGCCTCTAAAAACGCAGTGTCACGCAGGAGAACGGCCGTTTCCCCATCAGCCACTACGCGCCCCTCATCCATCACAATCATCCGTGGGAATAGCTCCTGCACCAGCAGCATGTCATGCGTCGAAACCAGCATCGTCAGCGGCAATTCATGCAGCAAATTGATGAGCGATCGCCGCGCCCGTGGGTCCAGCCCGGCCGACGGTTCATCCAGCACCAAAATCTCTGGGTCCATCGACAGTACCGTCGCAATGGCCACTCGCTTTTTCTGGCCAATGCTCAAATGATGCGACAAACGCTCCTCAAAATCGGCCATGCCAACCTGCTCTAGGGCTTTGGCCACCCGCTGCCGCACTTCACTCTCTGAATAACCCATGTGCAGCGGGCCAAAAGCCACATCGTCAAAAACCGTTGGCGAAAATAGCTGGTCATCCGGGTTTTGGAATACCATGCCCACCTTGCTGCGAATCAGCGGCAAATTCTCTTTGGCAATGGGCAGTCCCGCCACCGCCAGAGTGCCATCCCCAGCCAACAAACCGTTCAAATGGAGCATGAGCGTACTTTTGCCAGCACCATTGGGGCCAACCAGGGCCACCTTTTCGCCCGCGCCAATTGACAAGGAAACAGTATGCAAAGCCTCATGCCCATCTGGGTAGGCAAAGCTAAGATTGGTAACTTCTAAAGTGGGTTGGACAGAGCCGTTGGCAGACGGCCGTTTCCCCAAAACATCAGATTCATGAACAATTGGCATAGAAACTCCTTACAATAAACGGCCGATGACCTGCAAAGCCAAAATCAATCCCATCCCCAATGCCAAAAACAGCCAATCCAGTTGGGTCATGATGTGTGGGTTCATCGTTAGCAGTTGGCCGCGATAGCCCCGCGCCAACATCGCGTTGTACACTTTGTCGCTGCGCTCAAAGCTGCGCACAAAAAGCTGCCCTACCATGCTGCCGGTAACCTTGGCCCGCCAAAAAACGGTGCCGCCATGCTTGCCATCATTTACCAGCCGGGCACTGCGTGCCTCACGCGCCCGCAGTAGCCGCAGTGCCTCATCGACCAAAACAAACAGATAACGGTACATAAAGCTGATAATGGAAATAAGAATTGCAGGCACTTTCAGATGCCGCAGTGCGTGCATCATATCTGGGAATTGGGTAGTGGCGGTCAGCAAAATCGCCGCTTGCACCGACAGCCAACTGCGAATGACAATGCTAGCAAAGCGCACCACCCCGGCATCACTAATGGTGATGGTACGGCTGCCCCAAGTCAAACTGGTTAACGGTTCACCCGGCTGCACAAAAATCACGGTGATCGCCGCCAGCGCAAACGGCAGGGCAATAAGCGAGCGTTTGAACAGATAGCCAAAGCTGAAATTGGCAGAACTATTGAGGAGCAGCAAAATGAGCCAGGCGGCTAAAAAGGCTAGCCAGCTACCGTCTGGCAGCAGCACGTTAGAGATAATGAACAGCAAGGTCAGCACCACCTTAACGCGGGGATCAAGCTGGTGCAGGCGGCTGCTGCCTGCCATGTAACGGTCAAATGTGTTGACGTGCATTCGAGTTTCTCGACAGCAGAAATGCGATTTCTTGCAGAAATCACATTTCTAAATTAGTTCTGGCGACGCAAGATTCGGCCGAGTCCAAAGGTAACAGCCGCAACCACCAAGGCCCCAATGATGCCAGCCAAAATTGTGGAACTGCCGGTTTCGCCCAAGCCGGGAATCGTATAATCAGGCAACAGTTCAAAAGGGGCATCCTGTGCCGTGCCGATAAAGCCAGCCTGCTCAGCCACCCACTCCAAGCCATCTGGTGACCCGGAGGCGAACGGCGCCAACAGCACCACCATGAGTGCCAAAATAATGCCAGAGACAATCCATTTGCCACTGCCCGCTGGGGCATCATCGGTGAGCAGTTGGGGGCGAGTTTGCATGATGAAGCTGAGCGCGGCTACGGTAATCAGTGCCTCACCAATGCCGATAAGGGCATGGACGCCCAGCATCGCCGGAATGGCGACGCCCAGAGCCGTCGTGCCGCTAAAACCAAGCAAAAAGGCGGTTACGAGTGCAGCCATCATCACCGAGAACCAGGCGGCAACGGCCGTTACGCCCAACTTCACCCCCCGCGATTGCTTCTTGACCATTTGGAACACACCGTACCCTACAAAACCTGGCACAATGCCCATGATGAGAATGTTGGCTCCCATCACCACCAAACCACCATCTTGGAAAACGAGTGCTTGCAGGCTGATAACGGCCGTCATTGCCAAGCTGCCAACCCACGGCCCCAACACCACAAAGGCCAGGGTCGCCCCCACCAAATGGCCAGAGGTGCCGCCAGCCACCGGGAAGTTGAGCATCTGCCCCGCAAAAATGAAGGCGGCCATGATGCCCGCCAGCGGTACCAGCCGCTCGTCAAAATCCTGCTGCGCCTGCTTCACCGCAAAATACAGCACGATGAGCGTAATGACCCAGCAAATGACCGAAATAGGAATATTCAAAAAGCCATCCGGCACGTGAAGCAGCTGCACCGCTGCGAGGATAATTGTGAACATTTTTTTCTCCTTCCTAAGCACAACCAACTGCGTTGGCTGGCTAAAATGGGGATATCAGCCGTTCTGCTCGTAGGCAATACGAAGCAGTTTTTCTACTTCTTCTGAAATTTCAGCTTCATAGATCATGGTCCATTGGGAATTTTGCAAGATGCCATGTTCTCTTTTTAACCAATTTCGCATCACTTTTTGGTCTAATGGGTCAATGCCGCTAGCCTGAACAACTGCCACCCATGCCTCTAATGCTTCCCTGTGCGTGCTTCCAATGATTTGGAAACGGCCGTCACCATATCTTTTGGAGATTTCAACGTCATTCTGTTTACTCTCCTCTGCATCCGGCGCAAACTCCAGAAATGGCCAGATGTGACAAATCGGCCTCAAAGCCGTGTTCAGCCAGCAAATGCGCTGCCAGCTCGGTAAAGTGATAATTTGGTAAGGAAGCCATATGCCCACAATGACGGCAAACCAGGTGGTGGTGAGGCGAGTTGCCAACCACCTCAAAGACGGTTTGCCCGCCAATTTCGGCCTTGGCCACTAGCTGCAAGTCGCAGAAAAAGTCCAGAATGCGGTAGACGGTGGCCCGGTTGATAGCGGGCTGCTGAGCGTTCACCGAGTCGTAAATCTGGCTAGCAGTGGCGTGACCACCCTGCTCGCAAACGGCATCCAGCACAATTTGCCGCTGGGGGGTCATGCGGTAGCCTTGCTCACGAATTTTTCGGACGTAATCAATAGTGTAGTGGGACATTGCTTTGTCTCAAGGCTTATCCTTATTGCGAATTTTCGCATTAGCAATAATTGGCATTAATTCTAGCAATATTTAAGAGAGAGGCAACAAACAGAAACGGATGTTCTAATAAAACGGGGGGATTGTTATTTTTCGTTAATGTTTTTTGGGAGGGACCGTAGACAACGGGTTGACTTGGGGGCGGAATTTGGAGAGATAACGGCCGTTACCATTTTGGAGCCTGATGCGCGAAACTTCAAAGTAGTGCAATGGATCCGGTCCGACGAAGTACGGCTGCAAGATGCGGCGGGCAACATTTGGTACATAGATGTTTTTTCCGGCTACATGGCTCAAGGCCAAAATTAGCGAGCCAGATTCTCCACAGTTAGCATCAGATGTGACGGGATAGTTCCAACTTTAAGCGCAACGGCCGTTCCCCCCACCAACACCCCCTGCAAATTCGCCACATTCTGCTGCCACACCTGCGGCTGATCCACGTACAAACTGTTTTGTAAGATCGCTTCGATAACGGCCTTTTCCGCCACATCTTCCACCACCGTTTCCTCTTGTTCATGACGAGACAGCAAGCAAAGGATGATTTTTTGGGGGTGAACGGCCGTTTCTTGCACAAAGTTAGGGTTTACCCTGCGTAAATCCACCCGGTATTTTGTTTCCTGGCGCACAATTTCTGGTTGGAGGAACGGCCGTAATTCTGGAAATTGTGGCACCATGTCGCCGCGCAGCTTGGCCAGCCCAACTGGGAAGCCATGCAAAAAGCCGTCCTCATCCACAAACACCATGCTGTCCGTCAGCAAGCGAAAGCCCGCCAACGCTAGCCGCAGCGCGGTGGTCGATTTGCCCGTGTTGTGCGAAGCCAGCAGCAGCAGCGCCACGCCGTCCCGCACCAGGCAGGAGGCGTGCAGCATTCCGTAACCGTGCGAGATAACCAGGTTGAGCAAAAGCGTGTGCAGAACACATTGAGCAACCAGGTCCGGTCTGGCAGCAAGTTGAGGATCGAGAACGGCCGTTCCCCGTCGCCGCATCAAATCCAGATGCGCCACGCCCCAGCTGCCAAGCTGCATCATTAGCCAGTCAGCACTGCCGCTGTAGGTGATCTGCTGCATTAGATCATTTGGCGCGGGGCCGGGCGGCTGGCGCATTGGCTGGACCACAAGCTGGAGTCCACCAAGCGGCGGTTTGGCTTGCTCGGTTTGGGTATATTGGTTGAGGGCGAGAAAAACGGCCGTAAAAATCTCTTCTATATTGCTTTCTATCATCAACGGATGGCTAAACAGCCGCACTTCCCACTGATAGCGAAGCTCATTGGCGCGACGCTGCCAGAAATCTTCTAAATCATTACGTTGTAGTTGAGCCAGCCAATCGCCTTCAGAAATCTTCATAAATGCCCCAAAAAACATACCTGCAATTTGCCTATTAGATTCTCAGAAAGTTACGCAAAGTCGCAAAAGGAAAAATGTGTGCGTTTGCGTCTTTCGTGAAGAAATTCAATGACAACTCCTTGCTGCACCCGCCATAAAGTCTCCAATTGTCGAAACAAGCAAATTGGTTATACTAATCGGCAATGCTTCTGGCAAACCAGCCCAGCAATTTTACACTCAAAACCAAATCCAGAGCAGAAAATGGTCAAAGGGAGGCACGTTACCGCCAGGTACGGCCGTATTAAAAAAATAGGAGAGACGCATGTACAAAAAACCAAAAATCACCAAGCACGAAGAACTCACCCAAGTTACATTTAGCAGCCACTAATTTTAGTTATCAGTGGTCGGGAAACGGGAATCAGATACGTACCCCTGATTATTGTTTACTGATTACAGCAAGCATCACCACGCAGGAGAAGGCCAATGTACAAAAAACCAAAAATTACCAAGCACGAAGAACTCACTCAAGTTACATTCAGCAGCCACTAAATTTTGAGGCTCCTCTAAAAAAATTTGCTGTTATCGGTTGGTAATGTGCCTCTCTTTGACCAGTTTTTAGCTGCATGACCACCTCTACAGCCATTTTAACCACTCAGCATCTGCTCGATGCTTTACGTCCCCAGCAACAGCCAGACAGATGGACTCAGCAGGCAACATCGCTTGATTGGGGCGATTTCGCCGTTCGCGCCATTGCCTTTGGCTTGGCCCCCCAAGTTTACGCCCAACTGAAAGCGTGGGAAGTCACCATCCCTGCCAAAGCGATGGCCAAGCTGGCCATTACGCATAAGGCCCAAGCCAAACGAAGCGAAGCAATTTACGCGCAATTAGCCCAGGTTTTGGCAGCGACTACGGCCGCTAATCTGCAACCGGTGGCACTCAAAGGCGTTCATCTGGCCGCCTGTTACTACGCAGAACCCGCCCTGCGCCCCATGAACGATATTGACCTGCTGTTTACGCCCGATGAATTACCCCAGGCAGAAAAACTACTGCTAGATTTGGGCTATGGCGGCAAACACAAATCGGCCGAGACGGGGGCGCGGGTGACCAAGCACATCAGCACTTACCGGCGGGAAGATGCCAGCAACGGCAACACCACGCCCAATCCTTACCTTTCGGCCAGCCTGGATCGCACAATCGAGCCACACAGCTCCTTAGAAGAGTCCTGGTTTGGCCTAAAAGTGGATATGACACCAGGGATTCGGGATCGGTTGGAAACGGCCGTACTCACCCCCAATGCCCCCGCCTGCCACGTCCTCAACCCCACCGATCTGCTACACCACATTTGCCTGCACTTCAGCTTTCACCTCATCCAGGGCGCACCATCATTTATGCAGCTCACCGATTTGCTGGTGATCACCCAGGCGGACGAGGTGGTTTGGGACACATTTTTGCAGCGCGTGGCCGAAGCCAAAAGTACGGGCTACGTGCTGGCTGCGCTCACGTTGGCCCAAAAGCTGGTCGGCGCACCAGTTCCGGCAAACGTGTTGGCAAAGTTAGCAGAAAATACGCCGCCAACATTGCGGCGGCGCATCGCACAAATGGATTTGGCTTACGTGCTACGCCGCACCCAGCAAAAACCGCTCGTCACCCTGAGCGACCGCCTGCGACGCGGCATCAAAGATCGCATTGAGATTGCCCGCTGGGCACCAACTTTGGGCGAAAAATGGCGCGTTTGGCAAACGGCCGTGCAGTTCACTCGTACCGATACAGCCCAAATGTTGAAAAAGAGGGAGATTGGAGATTAGGGATTGGAGATTGCCTGTGTTTAATCTCTAATCTCCAGTCTCCAACCTCCCCATAAATTTACGGAGAAGAAGCCCCTTGAAATTATCACGCCTGCTATCACTCACCCTGGCCGTTGCTGGCGGTATTGCTTCCAGCCGCGTGCTGCAACGTCGCCACCAGTGGGAAGCAAAAAACAACCGCATCGCCATTTGCGTCGATTTTGACGACGCGCAAGCCGCGGCCATCCGCGCGGGGCTGCCTTTGGCTGAACTGGTCGAAATGCTAGCCAGCAACGGGGCTACGCATCTCTCATTGCCGGAGCTAACCTTGAACCGACTGCTGCATACCGGGCAGCTCACACCACAAGCCCCCATTAATCCCCGTCAGGATACTCCTCGCGTTGGCCATTGGAACTATCTACATGGCCAAGAACATCTGGTGCGCCATCTAGTCACAGAGCTACGCGACCGATTGCCCTACACACAAGTAGGTTTCCACAACCCGCAAACCTTAATTTTTGCGGGAGATTTGCCCACCATCGGCGAAATTGGCTTGGGATACGACATGGATCTCGCTCGAAAAATCCGGGCCAACGGCTTGGCTCTGCTGCCTCGCCCGGTAAGCTACGCCTGGCCAGAAAAAGATTTGCTAGAACGGACATTGGCGCAAACGGCCGTTCTTAGCCACACTGTCGCCTTTGCGGGAAACATGATTTTGGGGCATGAAATGCACCTGGATGAAACCGTCGAGGCAATGGAAGCGCACAATTTGTCGCTGGTTTACTTTGCTGAATCTCGCCACCAAAAGGGAGATTGGTTTGTTGCCAAGCGACGCGCACCCCATGTGGTTTTGGCACATCAATTTACGCCAGAAGATATGATTCCGCTGGATTACCACGCCGCTTGCCACAATTGGACACACTTTGCCCGCGAGCGGGGCATTCGGCTTTGCTACGTCAACTTTTTCCGGGCGCTGCACGCCACCGCCCCGCTAGAGGGACTGGATTACGTCCACCATCTAAAACATGCGCTGGAAGATGTGGGCTACACTGTCTCCCACGATATTGAATTACCCACCCCGGTTCCCGCGCCAGATACGCAGGAATTGGCGATGGCGGGGGTGAGCGTGGCTGGCATTGGGGCAACGGCCGTTTCCAACCTACTCAATCTCCCCGAATCTGTGGCGTTGCTGCTAACGGTGGCCGCCGCAGGTGGAGCCGCTGCGCTGCCCTACATAGAAGTGCAGCGCAACCAGGCCGCCGTTGCCCGCCTGGCTTATTCTCATGAGCATGATCAGGCAGACGCCCAGCACCACCATCATCATGATCATGACCACACACACGATCACGGGCATGATCATGGCGATTTGGCCGCACTCTATCCACCTTCCTACGCTCCCAAGCTGATCGGGCTGGGTGCCGCCGCGCTCACGCCCATTGCCGTGCAGCAAAGCACGCGGCTAGACGGCGCGGTGGGCTGGCTGGCAGGGCTAGCTTACCAGGCCACGGCGGCAGCGGCACTGGCGACCAGCAGCAGCGGTCAGGAATATCAGCTGCGCATCGAGGTGTACAAAGGGTTTAATTTGGATTGGCTGCTGCCGCTGGCAACGGCCGTTCTACAACTCCCCAATAACAACAGCAAAGTGGCAGCTTTAGCCGTGCTGAGCGCAGGCTGGCTGGCGGCGCGGCAGCAAAATGTGGATGTGCTTTCGGTTATCGATCCGGGCCATGCAGAAGGACACACCCACCACATTTCGGCAGCGATGGCCACGCTGGGCGACATCCAGATGGCCATCGGCCCCAAACCGGCGCGGAAATGGGCGGGATTAGGGCCTGCGGCAACGGCCGTTTCAATCGTGTTAGCTAATCGAGGCAACAAAACAGGTGCGGTGGGAACGGCCGTTCTGGGCACAATTGGGCAAGCAATGGGGCTGGTCGGCTTCTGCCACCCCGAACGCGCCCTGAAAGACACCTTGCAGCAAGCCGCCCCCAGTTTTGCCATCGGCGCGGGGATTGGGCTACTCACGTTGCTACTTGGTAAAAAGGAGACTGGAAATTAGAGATTGGAGATTGAGCAAAGGCAATCTCCAACCTCTAATCTCCCATGCTACCTCCAAAGACCGCGAGCGATACCCACTTTTGCCACATCCCCGCCGGGCCGTTTGTGTACGGGCCGGAGGTGTGCTACGAGCGGCTAGAACAATGCCCGCCGTTTAAGCCGCAGCAAACAATGGACCTGCCAGAGTTTTGGCTGGCTGAGTTTCCAGTAACGTACCGGCAGTGGCGCGAATTTTTACAGGAGACGGGGCATAAGTGGGGTGGCAGTTGGTACGCAGTCGTGCGCGGCTGGCGCGGCACCTTTTTACGAGCCTACGCACCTGCTAAAAACTACCCGGCAGGGCACGATAACTTACCCATTGTGGACGTGACGCATGCGGAAGCCTTTTTGTATTGTGATTGGCTATCCGAAAAAATTGGTGTCGAGGTGACGTTGCCAACAGAGTTTCAGTGGGAAAAGGCGGCGAGGGGAGTGGACGGCCGTTTCTACCCCTGGGGCAACCAAAAGCCACGACCCGATATTCAGTGGCAAGCAACCTTTCCGGTAAAACCCGCTAGCTATTTATTCAGTTTGCTCGTTAAGCCACGCCGCGAGTGGGTGCGTGCCGGGTGGTATTGGCGCAACGGCTATCCGCTGCCTGTTGGATCGATTCTGCAAAATGTGTCCCCGTATGGCTGCGTGGATATGAGCGGCAACATTTGGGAATGGACGAGCAGCCTGTACAATCCAGACCTGCCGGATTTTCATGTGGTGAAAGGTGGCTCCTGGGGGTACACCATTCACCACGCGGCCTGCAACGTGCGCAGTGCGTGCAGCGTCACCACCCCCAGCCGCAATTACCATGCGCAAGGGACTGGTTTTCGAGTCATGGCGACGGAAGAACCGAAACGTAATTTATGAACCAATTTTTGCTCATATTTGTTAACGGCCGTTAAAATGATGCTAGATTTAAACCAGCGTCCGCAACTGCCCGCCGAGCAGCTAATGCGCGTGACCAATGCGTTGGCTCGTTGGCTGCCCGATGGCCTAGAAGCAGAAGTTGCCAACTGGTCGCAGGCAGAATGGGAAGCAGCATTGTGGGTGGCGTATTGGCAAAACGGGCTTCCCTGGCTGGCAGATCAGGTTCAAGAGACTGGCATCCAGCTACCTGAGGGGGTGAACGGCCGTCTACAAACCATCAACACTGCCAGCCGAGAACGCACCCAAGCAATGCTGGATGCCTGCACTGAAATTTTGGCCACGTTTAAACAGGCTGGCATCGAGGTGATGCTGCTCAAAGGGGCGGTCCTGGCTCCACTTTACTACCCCGACCCGCTTTTACGGCCGTTGGCCGATCTAGATTTGCTCATCCGCCCCAAAGATGTCGCCGCCAGCCGGGAAATGATGCTAAATCAGCTTGGCTTCCGGTATTACTCTCGCTCGGCAGAAGACGAAGTTTATTTGCGTGGCGAGCGCAAATCCAACATTTGGGCGCCAGATAACGTGCATCCGGTGGAGATTCACTTTACGCTGCGCGAAGAGTACGCGGGCATTGGCTATGAGCTGGCAGAAATAATGTGGCGGGAAAGTGAGGAACGGCCGTACTGGCAAAACACACCCGCATGCATACCCAACCCCGCTGCCCTGCTGCTGCACGTTTGCGCCCACACCAGCAGCGACTGGCTGATTCAACGCGGCCGCTTGATGCACATCGACGACATTCGCAAACTGTGCGCCACCATGCAGCCCACTGATTGGCAAACTTTTGCCCGACTGGTGCAGCCCAGCACCGCCCGCTTCATTTACCCAGCACTGGCGTTTGTGGGCAAATACACTCGGCTGGCTATTCCCGCCGACACGCTCAATTGGCTACGCGAAAATTGTCCGCCAGTGCTGCTCGATTGGCTGGCCCACACCGAACTGGCTGACGCATCCGAAGCCAATCCAGTCAACCGCAGCGGTATTGGCCTGGAAATTGCCCAACGACTATCTCGCTCCCGCCTGGACATGGCCCGCTTTTGGCTACGCTCGTTCTTCCCCCGCCGCTACAATTTGGCCAAGCGGTATCCCAAATTGGTTGAAACTCCATTCTGGCCATTGGCTTATCTACTGCTGAATGGCGATCGCGCCATTCAAATAGCTAAAAAACGGAGAGGATGATGGAACAATTACGCGCAGAAATCGGCCGTTTTTTGCAGTTTACCGTCCCAACCGGCTCAATCAATTTTTCAACCAAAAACGTTGTGCAAAAAGAAGGGTATCGCCACGCCCTCATCCAGTATGAAAGTGTGGATGGGGACGTAATTCCGGCTTATCTTCTGCTGCCAGACGGGGACGGGCCATTTGCGGCTGTACTTGTGCATCATCAGCATCATGGGCAGCGGCATTGGGGCAAAAGTGAAGTGTGTGGGCTGGTGGGAGACCCTTGGCAAACGTTTGGGCCGGCATTGGCTCGTAGAGGGATGGCCGTGCTAGCCCCCGACTCAATCTGCTTTGAAGATCGCCGTACCAACCAATCTGGCACTGAACTCCATGAGGATGATGTAGCCCAGCATTACAATGAGATGTGCTACCGGCTGCTGCGCGGCGAACCATTGATCCAAAAAGTGCTGCAAGATTCTGCGCAGGGCATCTCCATCCTGCAAGCTCTTCCAAGCATTGACAACCAGCGTATTGGCATATTGGGTCATTCTTATGGCGGAAACACGGTGCTGTTCCACGCTGCGGTAGATGAGCGCATTCAGTTTGCCTGTGCTAGTGGTGCAGTTTGTTCTTATGAACACCGAATTGCCCAACAAACAGGCATAGAAATGGCGAGTGCCATTCCGGGATTCACAAGCAAGTTCGACATTCCTGATTTGGTTGCCTGCATCGCACCACGGCCGTTTCTAACTGTCTCGGCAACGGATGACCGATTTTCGCAAGATGCCAACCGCGTCATCCAGCTTGCCAATAAAAAGTGCGCAGCCGCTGGCATTTCATCCCAGATTACCCACAAGCGGTACAATGGAGAGCATGCGCTAACGGAAGAAAGGTTTGCCACGATTGTCGAATGGTTGGCAGCTCATGAATGAGATTATTCAAGTAAGAGATTTAAGCAAAACGTACCAAAGCCGGGGCAAGCCGGTTACGGCCGTTTCCAACATCAATTTTTCGGTGGGAAAAGGCGAACTATTTGGCCTGTTTGGCCCCAACGGCGCGGGCAAAAGCACGATTGTGCGGATGTTGACGACTTTGTTAGCTCCCACTAGCGGAACGGCCGTTGTCAACGGCTTCGATGTGGTTCAGCAGGAAATGCAGGTGCGGGCGTCCATTGGGTTGGTGACGGCGGATGAACGATCGTTTTACGGCCGTCTGACAGCCCGCCAAAATTTGCAGTTCTACGCCGCCATGCAAAACGTGCCGCGTGGGCAAATTCCCCAGCGCATCGGCGAAGTCCTAAACCTTTTCGGCCTAAACCAAAAAGCCGATGCGCCCACGCAATCCCTCTCCACCGGGCAAAAACAGCGTCTGAACATCGCCCGCGCCCTCATCCACAACCCCCCGATTTTGTTTCTGGACGAGCCAACCAAGAGCATGGACGTGCAAACCAGCGACTTCGTGAAGGCACTCATCCGCGACGAACTGGTGAACCGGCAGGGCAAAACGGTGGTGTTTATCAGCCATGAACTGTACGAGATGGAGAATTTTTGCGACCGGGTCATCATTTTGGCCAATGGCACGGTGCAAGCCATCGGTACGCCCACCGAATTGGGCGCATTGCTGCCCCGTCGCGCTCTGTTCCGCTTGGTGGTAGAAGGCAATCCCGATATGCTGGCCCACAATTGGCAGGCGCTTGACGGCGTGGAGGCCGTCACAGAAATCTCACGCGGAGCCACACAGACCACCTTTGACCTCGCGTTAGCCGACGAGCGGGTTTGGTTTCAGATTTTGGCAGTGATTGAGGAGGGAAACGGCCGTCTCGAAAGCTACCACCGCGCCGACGACGAATCGTTACGCCGCATTGTGGCCCATTTTAGTGGAGATTAGAGATTGAAAATCTCCGGTCTCCAATCTCCCAAAGATGTATGCAAAAGTTAACCGCTCTTATCACCCATAACTTTCGCCTGGCCTGGGCGTACAAGCTGAACTTCGTCACCCGCTACCTGGGGATGATTATCTCCGTGCTGCTCTTTTTCTTTTTGGATCAGCTATTGCAGCGATCTGGCTCTGGGCAGGTTGAAGGCGGAACCTACTTTACCTTTTTAATCATCGGTGGGGCGTTTTCCAAATTTTTGGAGCTGAGCAGCCACGCTTTTTCTGCCAATTTGCGGGAAGAAATGCTGCAAGGCACCATCGAGCCACTGCTGGTAACGGCAACGCCAACCACCCTGGCCCTGCTGGGGCCATCATCATGGATGTTGCTGGAGGGGGTGCTGCTGGTGCTGATTCAGTTGGGGGTGGGTACGGCCGTTGGTGCAGATTTCTCAAACGCTAATTGGGGAACGGCCGTCCTCGTCCTGCTGGTCTCACTCTCCAGTTTAATTAGCTACGGCATCTTTTCAGCGGCGTTTGTCATCGTGTTCAAGCGGGGCGACCCGATGAACTGGTTCATCAACTCAGTAGCTTACGTTTTCAGCGGCGTCTTCTTCCCTGTGGAGCTGCTGCCCGGCTGGCTGCGGATCATTAGCTATGCGCTGCCCTTCACTTACGCGCTGCGGGCTTTGCGCGGGGCGCTGATGCGGGGCGAAACGATTGCAGAAGTGGGTGGGGATTTGCTGGTATTGGGGGGCTTTACGGCCGTACTCCTTCCCCTCTCACTCTTTGCTTTGCGCTACGCTATCCGCCATCTCAAACAGACAGGTGAACTGGCGCATTACTAGGTCAGTAATCGGTAAGGAAAATTTAACGATGGAACTTAAACCGTATGAAGATTTGTGGGAAGCGGACGACCCACACGCCAATTTCAAGGAAGAAGTGGCACTATACAGCGTCGCAGATCCATTGCCGACATTAGAAAATCTAAGCAAGGATACCAGCATCCCCGTTCCGGCTCTCATTCGCTACATTTTGGTGAAGTACACAGCTTCTGGTTCCGATGCAGTTTTGGCGATGACACCCTATGTGCTGCGCCAAATGCAGGAACATATTGACAAAGCTGAAGCCGCCGACAGCGCGGGAGCTCGCCTAATCGCCTACGAAGCCCTGCGACAAATGATAAGCTGGTTGGCAATTGGTCCCAAAGCAGCCGATTAAATTGGGGCTGCAAGGAACTGCACACCCCTAAACTGCGTTTTGTTTGTAGCCCGTCCATTATCAATAGAGTGAGACTCTTCCACTCAGTTAATCAAGGAGACAATTATGAAGACGCAGTCTGGTTTTAACAAAGGATTTTGGGGGTTGCTTTTATTGCTGCTGTTTGGCTGCACAAATCCTGTGGCAACGCCAACGGCCGTATTCATCCCCACACTTACAGCTGACCTTACCCCCAAACCGACCGACATTGTTCTGCAATACCAAAATGAGTTATCTGCTGGAGAGAAATGGAGCGTAACCGTCTTCAACCAGGGGAATGTGCCGTACATTTATTACTTGCCAGAAGGGGATCGCTGCCTACACATCCAGATAAAAGTAGCTCCGGGACGATATTTCCCGACCAGCCCAGAAACGTGCGATGTTCTCGTCTATCATGTGGTTGAGCCAGGGGAGGAGCAACGGCTTGGAAGCTGGGATTTGAACATTTGCGAAGATGAGCTATGTGGGCAGCTTTCCCCTGCGCCGCCAGATGAGTACATCACATCTGCCACCTTTTATCCGTTTTTTGGCGACCTGACCCAAATAAATGCCAATTCGGATGGTGACATTGGGGAGGGTATTGAAAAGACAGCCACGTTTACCCTGACAGAATGATGCCAAATTGGGGAAATTGAGTAAGATAGAGACAGATTCGGCAACTTGATTTGGAAGAGGAAAAGTTAAAATGGCCCAACCGATGTTAACCCTGCAAGATGTGCAAGTTTCCCCTGACTCCCTGCCGCAGCAAGCCTCTGACGCAAGCGACACGATTTTTCTCATCAACTTCCGCAACCACCGGGATATGTACCCGCCGTTTGGCATTATGTACGTAGCCGATGCGCTGGAACAGGTTGGCTTCAACTGCCGCATTTTTCATGAGACAGAGGAATATTTAGAGGAGTTTGTGGCGCAGGTGGCTGAGGAACGGCCGTTATTCGTGGGATTCAGCACCATTACCGGACCACAGCTACAACCTTGCATCGATGCCTCCAAACGGGTGCATGAACTGGGTATTCCCGTCGTGTGGGGTGGCGTCCATGCCACCATCATGCCGATGGATGTCCTGAAAGAGGAATACGTCGATTTTGTCATTGTGAATGAGGGGGAAGAGACGGCGCAGGAGTTTGCCCTGCTGCTGGCGGGGCGCATCTCCCAGCGCGACTGGTCTACCGTGGCGGGGCTGGCCTACAAGCGTGCCGAAGATGGAATGCCGATGTTTTTTAGGGAACGGTCGTTTATCCAAGACCTCGACAAGTATTATCCTCGCTGGGATTTGCTGGCAGATGTCGAAGCGTACCTCATCCCTAGCGGACCATACACCCGCGCCATCCCCGTTTACATTTCGCGCGGCTGCCCCTTCCGCTGCGGCTTCTGCTACAACGAAGTGGTTATGAAGCGCACCTGGCGGCAGCATTCCGACGAATTCATCATCAACCAGATTGCGTGGCTGAAGGAAAATTACGGTGTGGATGCGATTGATTACGCCGATGATTATTTATTCGGCCGTATCAAGCCAATGCAGCGGCTGGTGGAAAAAATCAATATGCCGTGGAGCGGGCAGGTGCGTGTGCAGCTACTGAAGCCGGAATTTGTGCAGTGGATGAACAACACAGGCTGCCAATGGGTCAACATCGGCGTGGAGTCTGCTTCGCAAGAGGTGCTGGACCGGATGACGAAAGACCAGGACACAGAGCAAATCATCTGGGGCATTGGCAATCTGGTGAGATATGCACCACACATTGAAGCCAACTGCTCCTTCATTGTGGGAATGCCGGAGGAGCAGCCGCACGAAACCAAAGAAACCTTCGACACCATCGAAACGCTTTCAGACATGAGTGAGAACGTGCGCTGCTCCGTCTGTGTCTACATGCCCTACCCCGGCACGCCGCTCTGGCCCAAAGCGCTAGAAATGGGCTACATCCCCCCCGAAAACCAGGAAGGCTGGTGCGAGATGGACCTGAACCGAGGCAACACGCCGTGGATCAGCGACGACGAAGCACAGGTGATGTGCGACATCAATGATATTTTGTTTGTGGGGCGGTCGCAGGGGCATTGGTTGCTACGGCCGTATTACAAACTGCTCCGCTGGCGTTGGCAGAACCAATATTTCAGCCATTATTGGGAAGGGGCACTCAAAATGCGGCTCATCCACTCCCCCCTCAAGCCGCTCATCGCCTGGCTGACCAAACGGATGGTGACGTTCAACCAAACTACCCACAAAGGCACCATCTCTGAAGGGGCAGAACTGTTGGGGCTGGATTATTCGGAGCAGTCTGGAGATTAAAGGAGCAACGAAATGGCAGAAACTAACTCTCTGATAAATCTTGAGGATAAGAAGTTACGTGAAGGCGTTCGCATAATGTGCGAATGGTTGGGAATTCCGGGTAATGCTACAAATTTGTATGACCTATACGAAGCAGTTTTCCGAGAGCAAGAAAAAGCACGCAAGCACACAAATGAACTCAATGAAATCCTAGAGAAACTCGGTTAGCTCAATTTTATTTGAGTGAGGAGTAAGCATCCTCAAATGCGTCTCGGCTAACACCGTTCGCATGTGAGCATGCTCACTCCTCAATTTTTTAAGAGGCGTTGGCCACGAAGTTGATGATCAAATCCACTTCGTTTTCTACGTTGGCAACGTTGGGCACCTCTGGAATGGTGAGTCCATAGGTGTCACGCAGGACGGTGGCGGTGGCGGTGCCGGAAATTTCTGTTTCAGAAACGGCCGTTGCCACCACATTAAAAGTCACAGCTTCAGTCACGTCTCGAATAGTCAAGTCCCCCTCAATGGTAAAGCTAATTTCTTCACCGATGGCCGCAGATTCGGGTAGACCAGAAACGGCCGTTGGCACAAAACTGATAAACTCATAATCGCCTGTATCCAAAATCTCGTTTTGGATAGCCCGGTTGCGGAAATCATTGTCTGTTTCCAGTGTGCGTGCGTTTATTCGAATTTCCCCCACCTGCGCAGTAGACAAATCGTTGAAATCGAGGGCAAGCTGGCCAGCAACCTGATTGGTTGACCCAACCACCGTAAACCGGCTACCGCGCAAATCCTCATCTAGCTCAAAACGAACCTCAGAAGCATCTTGGCTAATATCAAAAATCAACAGTCCGCCAGCGGCCGGGGCTTCTTCTTCCTCTACGGGCGGCTCCTCAACTTCTTCTTCCAGCTCTTCAGCCTCGTCCATTTCTTCTGGTTCGTCAGCCTCTTCAATTTCAACAGGGGGTTGTTCTGCTTCGGCTGTCGGTTCTTCAACTTCCACCTCTTCTTCAGCTTCCTCAATTTCCAGGGGGATCGCCTCAATAGTGGCACTGGGAGCTTCTGGTTCCTGCAACAAACCACAGGCTGAAACCAGAAGCATCACCGCAAACAACAGTAGTGCTTTAAATATATTCTTGTACATAAACATCTCCTTTTATCTAAAAACCAAATAAAATTTGAGTCCAAAGCATCTCGAAATTGGTTTGTACTTGAGCAAACCAGCAAAAATTATGCCCTTGCCGAGGCAGCCCGGATTTTACGTACTCAATTTAGCGTTGGATTAAATCTTTGCCGCCTCTTAGTAAAAACTCATGTTGTGTCTCCGTGAGCAACCTGTTGCTGCACGGCACTGGCCTATTCGTTCAACCAGTTATTCACAATCTGCTCCACGTCTAGAGCCTCTGCGTTTTCCAGTCCATTGAGGGAGGTAACGATTGCTTCACGAACGGCCGTTACATCCCCATCATTTGCTTCAATAACCGCGACCAACGTCGTGCCATCTGTTAACTGTGCCTGTAATTCTTCCGGTGTAAGCCCTAGCTGTTGCGAAACGGCCGTAAACACGGTATCAGCTACCTCATCTGGATTGGGCGCGGCCTCACCTGTCTTGGTTTGCAGCAAACGCACCACAGCCCCCACCAATGCCTGCTCCTGAACGCCACCAACCTCTCCAGAGGCAATTTGTGCCTGACGGGTGGCAATATCATCTTCGCTTAAATTGCCGCCACCCCGGCCACCTAACCCACCAGGGCCACCGCCGCCAGGGCCACCACCTTGCCCAATGCCTCCTGGAGGCACAATACGCCCTTCGCCAGCTTGCCCCTGTCCCTGGCCCGCGCCACGACCAAATGTAATGGTGCCGCTCTCCAACAAGGCAGTCAACGTCTCTTCGGTAAGAGCCATGTCTGCAATGGCCGCAACCTGCTCAGGCGACATACTGTCCTGAATTTGGTTGAGAACGGCCGTCACTTCTGCCGAAGCGGCCGTATCGCTGTCGCTTAGCGATTGAGCCGCTTGCCACAAAGGAATCAGCTCTGCCGCCAACGCCTCATCAACTGCCAGCTCAGTCTCATCCAGTTGGATAGTGCCAAGCGCAAGCTGGGTCATGATCGGCAGCGCGTCGTCATACGCTTCATCGAGGCGGATTGGTTGGGTCTCAGCAGTCTCGTTATTATTGGTTGTTGTATTGGAAACGGCCGTATCGTTATTTCCAGCCTCATCAGGTGCTGCACAAGCTACGGTGCTGAAAGATAATGCTAAAAGAAGGAGTAAAAGTAGTTTCTTCATCATATTTTCCTTGTTACTTGTTGTAGGGGCAGCTCACGAGCCACCCCTACAGTTCATTTTATTCATGTCGTAACGCTTCAATTGGATCAAGCTGGGCGGCTTTGTTTGCCGGAAAAAATCCAAAAAAGATACCCACAGCCGCAGCCGAGCCAAATGCCAGCGCGATAGAGCTAGGCACAATAACAGTCCGCATATCGCTCGTTGAGCCAAATAGATAGGACCCACCTACCCCAATAGCGACGCCAATTAAGCCCCCCACCAAGCTAAGCATCAAGGCCTCGGTAAGAAATTGAAGCCGGATATCATTCGGGGTGGCTCCCACCGACTGCCGAATGCCAATCTCGCGGGTGCGTTCTGTGACGCTCACTAGCATGATGTTCATAATGCCAATGCCGCCTACCAACAAGGAGACACCCGCCACCCACGCCAGCAAATTACGAAACGCTTCTGTGGTTGCCCCCTCCGTATCGATGATGTCTTGCTGGGTTTGCATCGTAAAAGGGAGTTCGTCTACCGAAACATCCTTGCTATTGGCCAGCTTTAGCTGAATTTGTTGGATGACCAAATCCATATCTGCCTCTGGTTCCACCTGCACATAAATAATTCGCACCCGATCCCCAGCCAATTGTTGGAACTGAGTCGGTAAAAATCTGTCAAAAACCAGGGTAATCGGCACGTACAGCAGGGAATCAAAATCTGTATTGCCCACAATCCCTTTTTCCTCAGCAACGCCGATCACCGCCAGCTTGGTTGTGCCAACGGTGATGGATTGGCCGATAGGATTGGCATCCCCAAACAATTGCTCCGCCAGAGATGATCCTAAAACAGCGACTTTGGTAGACCGCTCAAGTTCTGTTTCGTTAAAGAAACGGCCGTCTGCAATCACAACATCCCGCACATCAGGAAAATCTGGCGTGGTCCCCATCAGCGCGACGTCCGTCAGAGTCACATCCCCTGCCTTCACGGTTTGGGAAGTTGTTTGGTCCACCGTCGTTCCAGCGACGCCGCTCACCGACTCTACAATCGCAATATCATCGTAAACCAGGGATGGTTGGTTGCTATTGCTACCGGGAGCACCACGCCCAAAGCCTGCCTGGATAAAGACCAGGTTCGAGCCTAAGCCTTCGATTTGTTCAGCGATGGTTGCCTCGGTGCCGGCACTGATGGCAATCATGATGATGACTGCCCCCACGCCAATGATGACGCCAAGCATGGTGAGCAGTGAGCGCACCTTGTTCCGAATCACGCCTTCCCAGGCGATACGGCTAATTTCCAAGGGATTGATGATGGTGGCAACGGCCGTTTCTTCCACCTGCACTTCATTTTCAGAAATTCCTGCTAGATGGACTGCTTCGCTGCTCATGCGGCACCTCCCGGTTGGGTACGGCCGTCTGACGCCACCAAACCATCCACCAGCACAATCGACCGTTCCGTCTGTTCAGCAATATCCGGCTCATGCGTCACCATCACAATCGTCCGTCCACGTTCATGCAATTTGTGCAGCAGCCCCATAATCTCGTTGCCCGTTTTTGTGTCCAGGTTGCCCGTCGGCTCATCTGCCATGATTAAAACCGGGTCATTTACCAGTGCACGGGCAATGGCTACCCGCTGTCGCTGCCCACCAGACAGCTCATTCGGGTCGTGGTGTGCGCGATCAGCCAAACCAACTGCGTCTAATGCTTCCATTGCTTTCTCCTCACGCTCCGTAGGGGAAAGCTGCCCCTGCCGCTTATACACCAGCGGCAGCATCACATTCCGCAACGCCGATGTGCGCGACAGCAAATTAAACGATTGAAAAATAAAGCCAATGCGCTGATTGCGAATCACGGCAAGCTGCACTTTTTCCATTCCGCTTACGTCTTGGCCAGCCAATAAGTATTGGCCAGCCGTAGGCCGGTCCAAACAGCCCAAAATGTTCATCAGCGTACTTTTGCCAGAGCCAGATGGCCCCATTACTGCCACAAATTCACCGTTGTTAATTTGAACATCCACGCCGCCCAAAGCAGCCACTTGGATATCTCCCATGCCGTATACTTTTGTAAGTTGCTCTGTTTTTATGATAGGTGTCATGGGATTCACTCACTTTGCGTTTGCAGGATGCCGGTGGTGACTTCTTCACCCGCTGCAACGCCAGATAAAATTTCAGCAAAGCTAAAATCCATGATGCCTACTTCTACAAATCGGAGCGTCGGCTCACCCCCTTCCATAACAAATATTGAATATTCGCCCGGGGAAAGTTCACGCAACGCCTCAACCGGAACCAGCACCGTATTTTCTGCCCGCCCTCCAATCACTTCTACGGAGGCATTCAAACCAACGGGTAACGTTTGTGGCTTGGCAAAATCATCTAGCATCACCAGGGCATGAACCACGGTTAAGCCGCTTTCAACGCTCAATTCCGGGTCAATTTGCACCACAGTGCCGCTAAACTGCTCATCAGGCAACGCATCAAACGTCACGTCTACCTCGTACCCCACACCCACCATATTCAAATCTGCTTCGTCAAGAAATAGCTCCAAAACAGGCTGCGACAAATCTGCCAAAATTAGCAAATCGCCACCGACGGTTTCGCCAACGGAGCCATTGATTGTGGTAATCGTGCCGTCAATAGGGGCGATTAGTTCCGCTGCGGCCACAGCTTCTTCCGCGTTCTGCAAATCTATGGCCGCCTGGGCCAAACTGAGTTCGTTGGCTTCTCGATTGAGCAATGCTTGTTGCAGCGACAGTTCGGCTTGGCGAACGGCCGTTTCTGCTGTGGCAATCGCATCTTCATCGGGGCCACTAACGACCGTTTCCAGCGCTAGCTGGGCATTAAGCAAACCCGTTTGGGAATTGGCGATGCTGCTACTGCTGCTGTTGGAGACGGTTGAACTGTAATTGAGCTGCGCAATTTGCAATGACTCTTCGGCCCGCAGCAAAGCATCGGCCGTACGGTCACGCTCATTTTCCAGCGCAGTGGCATGGCGCGGATCGCCTAGCTCCCAATCCCGGCCAGGGTCCCAGGCAACGTCGTAGGCGTCCTGTGCTTCTGCCAGAGCCCGTTCCGCCTGCTCAACGCTAATATTGCTCACGGCAATGTTGGCACTGCTAGCTGACGCCTGCCCCAGCGCTGCGTTGTAGCTTGCTTCGGCGGCAGCTAAATTGGCTTCAGCCAGCGCAATCTCATCTTCATCTGGCGTCCAGTTGCGCAAATCATCCAGCGCCGCTTCCGCTTCCGCTAGATTGATTTCCATCTGCGCCACGCTAATATCGTCATAGCTGACACCTGTTGCCGTCACAGAAGCATCCGTCTGCATCGCCGCACGCTGATATTGCAATTGGGCATTTACCAACGCTTGCTGCGCATCAGAATCATCAACCCGCGCCAGCACATCCCCCGCCAACACCTCATCCCCCACCTGTACCAGCAGTTCTACCAAGGTGCCATTGCTGCCAAAGCCAACGGTCACTTCTTCAGCAGCCACAATATTGCCAGCCCCAACGGCCGATACTACAATATCGCCTTGCCGGGCAACGGCCGTTTGCAGCTCATCTTCTACTTCATTTTGAGCAACGGCCGTTGGCAACGTTTGCTGGTAAAAATAGTAGCCCACACCAGCAACAGCCAAAACCATTATCAATCCTATCCATACTCTTCTTTGCCTCAACATTGTTTCAACTCCTATTCAAAAATTATGAACAGCAGTGTAAAAAATGATTGTTCAGAAAATGTTAAGATCGTATGGGTTTTCTGTTATCCAAGCCCTTGACAAAATGGTTCAAATGTTCTAATCTCTTTGCCTATACGAAGTTATTGAAGAAGGAGCGATTAAGCGTGAGTGAACAAAATCCATTAATATCACCAGATCAACTGCCACCAGCCAAAGATGCTCCCCCCCTCTCGGCAGATGCCTCTATCCAGGCCGCATTAGGTCTTTTTGAAACCCACATGCGCAATGAAGGGTTTGCCATCAATACCATGAAGGCATTTGCCAGCGATGTACGCTTGTTAGGCAAATATCTAGGTATTGGGCAGCCAATTGGCAAGATCGGCACCAACAATTTGAATGATTTCCTGAAATGGCTCCTGGAAGAACGAGGCGTGCCGTGCAGCCCAAAATCATACGCCCGGCGGGTGACAACGCTGAAGGTTTTCTTCGGCTGGCTACATGAAGCTGGCGTGTTGCCCAACGATCCGTCAGCGGCCGTAATCCAACGCAGCGTCAAAAGCCCCCTCCCAAACATCCCCACCGAGGCAGACTTGGAAAAAGCGTTGGCCGTCTCCCAACAAATGCGTGAAGGTAGCCAGGAGAGCAAAGCAGATGCACGCCCCCACCTTTTACTAACTTTGTTGCTGCTAACAGGCATCAAGAAAGGTGAAGCGATGAGCATTGTGCCCAATCACATAGACCGCAACAATCCAGACCAGCCCATGCTATTCATCCGGTACGCAAATCCACGTCTACGCTACAAAGAACGCAAGCTCTACCTGGAGTCAGAATGGCTGGATGTACTAGATGAATACCTCGCAAAGTACAAGCCACCCGATACGCTTTTTACCTGCACTCCTCGCAATCTAGAATACATTTTGCGGGACATCGGGGATGAAGCCGGTTTGGCGCGCGGGCTTCTTTCATTTGAAAATTTGCGTTGGGCCTCCACCATGCGCGATTGGCGTGCCAACGTGGAGCAAGATGACATTCGGCAAAAGCTGGGACTATCCAAAATTACCTGGCGCGAAACAAAATCGAAGCTAGAGCGGCTGGCAGCGCGGGAGAATGAAAAAGAATTATAAGACTTCCGAGGTTTCTAAACTCTGTTTACTCGCCGCCACTCTCCCTAAGTGTGGCGGCTTTTTGATCAGCTTGTCTCTTTCCCTTTCGGGAACCATCTACACCTCAACATCGTTATAGAGTTGCTTAAACATTGTTTTTCCTGGCAAAAAAGCCGTCGTTGTGAGGACAGCGACGGCTTTTTTGTGCTACAAATTGGTTTATTGCTCGCCTGGCGTGGTGCGGTCAAGCGTGCGCGTAAGGGTGTGTACGTCTACACGTTCGGTTTCCGGGGTTGCGTAATAGACAACGGCCGTTACCTCATAGGTGTCAGTCGGCTCTTTGTCCCGCAAATGTACGGTCAGGCTAAAGTTGGTTTGCAGCGTCTCGATGACGTGCAGTGAACCCGCTTCTTCCCCCCGCTCATTGATAAACGTGACTTGGATAGACGGCCGTTCCAAAAAAGGCGTCATGTCGAACCCTACGGCCACGCGACGGCCGTCCTCGTGCATGTACAGCCCCAACTGCTTAATCCGCACCTCATCCCGAGGCTTTGGCCCTTCAAACGGGTCATCGAAAAACTTAATATCCATACCTACTGACCTGAATCTGCCTCCTTTTCCTCAGACTCAAGCCGACGCTCCTTAATTCGCTGATAAATATCTTCAAGGGTTAGATCATCCAACCACTCATGACGTTCAACAGAATAATCACCAGAACCCGTCTCAAATTGTTGCATAAAACGAATCATCCCAACAGGGCTAAGTTCACGGGATAATACTTCTAAGCCCTTTTGTCGAATTTGATTCAAAGTCATTGTCGATGCAGTCATTATTTAGTTTCCCTCTGGCCAGACAACCAACTCAACGGGTTATCCACCACAACATTTAACTGTCCGGCAAGATGATTTGCCTTGCGTATTAATTTATCGTCGGTCGTTAGAAATACATCGATAGCTTCTGTTTCCAAACGCATACGGTCTTGGGTTTGGTCGTCAAACGGCCGATTCAAACAACAAACATCCAAATAAATCTTCATTGCAAAATATTATATCATTTAGTGAGCAATTATGATGACAACTTCATTTTATCCCGCTCAAACGAGGCCAGCCGCTCCAAAACCTGCACCAGCGTCACCTGCCACTCCTTCGTACTCAGGTCGCGGGGCATCCAGATGGCTTTGCGGCTGACGCGCACCGCTTCGCCCAGGAAGCGTTGCAGGCGGAAGCGATCAATGCCTTCCAAATCGAGCAGGCGGATTTTGATTTGGCCTGCTTCGGTGGTAACGGCCGTTACCTGTGCCCGCTCTGCCAAAACCTTAATCCGCAGTTGGTACAGCAAATGATGCACCGGATCAGGAATGGGGCCAAAGCGATCCGCTAACTCTTCGGCCATCTCATCAATTTCAACCAGATCGCCCAGCATGGCCATGCGGCGGTAGAGCCGCAACCGCAGAGCCGGGTCTGGCACGTAATCGGGCGGTACGTAGGCTGCCAACGGCACATCGATGAGCGTTGCTTCTGGCAGTTCGGCAGGCAAAACCTCACCTTTGCGCTCTGCCTTACGACGTTTCACCGCATTTGCCAGCAATTTAGTGTACAGATCAAAGCCGACGGCCGAAATGTGCCCACTTTGTGCGCCACCCAGCAAATCACCTGCACCCCGAATTTCCATGTCCCGCAAGGCAATTTGGTAACCGGCCCCCAAATCCGTTTGTTCAGCAATGGTTTCCAGGCGCAGGCGTGCATCCTCATTGAGCGTGCGCCAAGGTGCGTGGAAAAAATAAGCGTAAGCCCGTTTGGCACCGCGCCCAACCCGCCCGCGCAGTTGGTACATTTGCGCCAGGCCAAACCGATCGGCTCTATCAACGATAAGGGTGTTGGCATTGGGGATATCCAGCCCGCTTTCGATGATGGTGGTGCTAATCAATACGTCAATTTTGCCCTCATCAAAGTCGGTCATGATGCGCTCTAGCTGCCGCTCGCTCATCTGACCGTGGCCGATGGCTACCCGCGCCTCTGGCACCAGCCGCTCAATTTGCTTGTGAATGATGTCGATGGTTTGGACGCGATTGTGAACCAGGAACACCTGTCCACCCCGGTCCAGTTCACGCTGGAGGGCACGCTTGAGGCGCGTCTCGTCGAAGGCACCAACGTATGTTTGTACGGGCAGTCGCTCGGCTGGTGCCGTGTCAATGATGCTGATATTACGCACTCCGGTGAGGCTCATGTAAAGCGTACGCGGGATGGGGGTCGCGGTCATTGTCAACACATCTACTTCGGTACGCCATTGTTTGAGCTTTTCTTTATGAGCGACGCCAAAACGCTGCTCCTCATCTACAATCACCAGCCCCAAATCCTTAAACGAGATGTCGTCAGACAACAGGCGGTGGGTGCCAATGATGATGTCGATACGACCGTTTCGCAATTGCTTCACAATCCGCTGCTGCTGAGCATGGGTGCGAAAACGGGAGAGCATTTGTACGGTGACGGGAAACGGCCGTAATCGCTCATAAAACGTATTGTAATGCTGCTGCGCCAAGACAGTCGTTGGCACCAAAATCGCCACCTGCTTGCTATCCATCACCGCCTTGAACGCCGCCCGCAAAGCCACCTCTGTTTTGCCATACCCCACATCGCCACAAACCAGACGGTCCATTGGCTGGGGCTGCTCCATATCCGTTTTGACCTCGGTAATGACGCGCAGTTGGTCTTCCGTTTCACGGTAAGGGAAGCTGGCTTCTAGCTCTGCCTGCCATTCACTGTCTGGAGAAAAAGCATGTCCAGCGATGGTCTCGCGGGTGGCATACAAATCGAGCAAATCATCGGCCAACTCATCAGCCGCTTTTTGCGCTTTGGCTTTGGCCTGCGTCCAGGAGCGTTCACCGAGGCGATGCATGGTAGGCGGCCGTTCGTCAGAGCCTACCCATTTGCTTAGGCGGTCGGCGTGGTGGGCGGGCACATAGAGCGTGTCGCCATTAGCGTACTCCATGAGCAAATATTCCCGCTGCATACCACCAATGTTGCGGCTTACCAAGCCAGCAAAACGGCCGATCCCATACTCCAAATGCACCACATAATCGCCAGCCGTGATATCGGCAAAGCGGGCTTCCGGGGCGATGGGGCGCGGCGACCGCCAGCGGCGGGGCGCGGGGCGGTTCCAGCCAAAAATCTCGGCGTCGGTGAGCAAATCGAGCAAAATTTCATCATCTTCGCGCCGCACCAGCACAAAGCCTTCAGGCAGTGCGCCTTGGATAAAGGTGAGGCTGCCGGGTTGTGGTAGCGTGGATAGTGATTGGTTTGGGTGACCCGGTGATAGTTCGCCGCCGTTGGCATCGCTTTTCAAGCCACCACGGAGAATGAGGCTTTCTGGAGGGATGTCGCGGAGTTCTTCGCGCCAGAGGTCTTGCAAACGTGCGGCTTGCTGGCTAAGCACCACCACCCGATCTCCTTCTTGCTGGGCCGATTTGAGCTGGGTGAGCAACGGCCGTACCTGCCCGCCATAGCGCGGCCCCGGTTCAAACGAAGAGGCAAGATCGAGATACGGCCGTTCCGGCTCATCTTCTCCTTCCCCATCTCCCAAAATAAGCGGCTGCCACCAGTTCAGCACATCCCTGATTTGCTCCCAGGCAAATAGTGGGCTTTGGTAATTAGGCGGCAAGCTAACCTGCTCATTGGCAATCTGGTCGGCGTGTTGCTGAAGTTCAGCAACGGCCGTAGCCAATTCACGCCAATCATCCACCACCACTAGGGCATCATTAGGCAAATAGTCCAGCAGGCTGGCCGGTTGTGGGTAAAGCAGCGGCAAATAATATTCCAGGTTGGGGAAGGCTTTGCCACCCTGCAAATCAGGCACATCATCTCGCCAGGAGGGCAAGCTGGCACCTTCCGTGTCCGATTTAACTTCATCTGCCAAAGACAGGGCAAACTCAGCAGCGACGCTGGGCAAGGCTTCCCGTGTTGGCGGCACAATCATCATATCTGTCTTGGCACTGCCATTTACCTCAATGGAACGCTGTGTTGCTGGGTCGAAGGTCCGCATCGTATCGATCTCATCACCAAACAGCTCAATTCGCACCGGGTGTAGGGTGGCGATGGGGAAGATGTCGATGATGCCCCCGCGCCGGCTGAACTGCCCGGCGGCTTCTACGACGCTTACCTCTTCATACCCAATGCCCAGCCAGTTGGCCGTTATTTTTTCCAGATCAATAATCTGACCCACACGCAGGACGCGCGTGCTGGTCATGAAGCGACGCTTGGGCAGCGTTTTTTGCAGGAAAGCCCGTGCCGACGTGACGATAAGCGGCGGCAAATCCAAAGCGGGCATCTGTGGATGCTGCCCGGCCATCAATCTGGTCAGAACGGTGAGCCGATCCGCGCGACAGCGTTCGCTCCACGGGCCGCGATCGTTTGGCAGTGGTGTGGGTTCTGGCAAGCGGCGCATCACGTCGCCAGGGGGCAACCATGTCTCCAATGCTTGAATCCAGGCGGCGGCAGACTCCACTTTGCCGGTAATCAGCAAAACGGGGACGTTTCTTTGTAGATAAAGTTGGGCAAGAACGGCCGTGCGCGCGCTCGTTGGCAAGGTCAACGCGGGAACCGACTTTTTCTCGTCCAGTTCCGCCACAAGTTTGCCGAAAGCGGGCAGGTCGTTAAAGATGTTGAGGAGTCCAGAAACAGTCATGGTAGTAGTTAATAGTTGTTAGTAGGTAGTAGGTGGTTGTTACTAGCGACCAACAACTAGCCACTAAAATCATCATTCTTCATTTACAAGGGAACCATTGTGGCGCGACATGGCTAGCTGAATGCCGTCACGCAGATAGGTTTCGATGGCGCGGACGGCCTCAGCCAATACGTCGTCGAGCAGTGGCAAATCGTCTTTGTGAAAATCTTGCAGCACGTAGGCAGGCACGGGCATTTGCCCCGGTGGTCGGTCAATCCCTAACCGCACGCGCGGAAATTCCTGCCCCAAATGATTGATAATGGACTTCATGCCGTTGTGGCCACCAGCCCCACCTTTTTCGCGCAGGCGGATGGTGCCAAAGGGTAAATCCAGCTCATCATAAACGACCAGCACGTTTTCCGGCGGCACTTTGTAGTAGCGGGCCAGCGGGCCGACGGCGTCGCCGCTGCTGTTCATGTAGGTTTGCGGCTTGGCGATGATGATGGGCTTGTTTTGGATACGGCCGTTGCCCACAATCGCCTTATTTTGCACCTTGCTGCTTTGGATGTTGTGGGCAGCCGCCAACGCATCGACAGCCATAAAGCCAATGTTATGCCGATTACCTCGGTATTTGCGACCGGGATTGCCCAGGCCAACGATCAAAAATCGTTCTGTGTCGTTCATTTCATTAAAGTCATTTGCCGGTTCAGTCCGGCGACGAAGCAGTTTGCGTAAGAAGCGCACGTTACTAATATCCTTAATCTACGGCAGCTTCGCAATCAAGTTGAGCGGGATTTTTCGCTGTGCTCAAAATGACAATCGCAGCTTTTTTTGCTTTGCGAAACTTGTTTTTTAGCAACAATTTACCCTCGTCAGGCTGAGTGAAACGAAGCATCCTTACCAAGAAACTCAAAAAGTAACTTGCACCAACTACTCCTCGATGTCAAGCTCCGCCAAATTCCAAAGTTCGGATGGCTGGGAAGCGTCTGGCTGGAAGTTGAGAACAGTGGGTTGGGTTACGGCCGTTTTCAAATAATGAAACAGCGGAATGATCGGCAACTGCTCTGTGAAAATCTGAGCAGCCTCTAAATGTTGTTCTGTGTATTCCGGCGTGCCGGGCAGCGAGGTCCGTGCCGCACTGCAAGCCGCGTCAAAGTCTTCATCAATCCAGCCAGTGGCATTGATGTTGCCCCAACCGCCAAAACCGCGCTCCTCCGGCCCGGTGACGTTACTGCTCAGGTACAGGCCACAAGGGGGGGCAATGCCGGTGCGCCAGGCAAAAGTTGCCAGGTCGAAGCGACGGCCAAACAGCGGGCTAAACGGCCCGTCCTCAAACCATTCTTCAGCAATCACATCGTACGTATTCACCTGAATGCCACATTCTGCCAGGTTCGCGGCGACCAGTTCGTTAATCCGCAAGCGAATCTCGCTTTCGCTGTTGGTGCCGAGGGTAATGCTCATCGTGGTGGTGGCCACAATCGAAAAGCTGAGATCGCGCTCAACTAGCTCGCGGAAGCCGTCGCCGTCGGTGTCTTCCAGGCCAATTTCATCCAGAAGGCTGTTCCCTGCCGCAGGATCGTAATCCCACGCTTGGGCCTCGGCTGGGTAGAGCGGATGGTCGTCAGGGATGTAGGCGTGCAAAATGCGGGATTGACCAAAGGTAATCTCATCCACTAGCTGCTGCCGATTGGTGCAGAGGGTGATGGCTCGGCGCACACGCACGTCTTCAAACCAGTCGGGACGGCCGTTGCGGTTGCCATCCCCATAATTTTCCCAAGAGTTAATGCCGAAGTCGATATGCTCAAAAATATTGTTGGAGACGAACGACGCCAGCAAATCACCTGCCTCAGCCGCTGCCAGCACCTCTGGCATCTGGCTTAGGCTGATGCCGTCGTGGGTCACAACATCACAACCAGCCGCAATTTGGTTAACGGCCGTTTCCCCCGCCAAATCAAAGCGCATCGTCAGCTCGGTGATGTGCGGCAGCCCTTCATCTGCTCGGTAATAATTTGGATTTTGGCGCAAAGTAATCGCCTCGCCAGCAAGCCAATCGCTAAAAACAAATGGCCCGTTGCTCACCGGATTTGGCAAAGAACCAGAACCGCTGACTAAATCGGCAGCGGCAAACTCGCCCAACTGGTGCTGCGGCAGCGGTGTCCAGACGTTGGTGAAATATTCGGGATCAAGAAAGCCAGGTAATCCCGTCCAGGTTACCGCCAGATCGCCCGTCGCTTCATAGCTAGCGGTGCGTTCAATTTTGCTGTGGTCACCGGGAACGTCTGGGCTGGCCGCGATTTGGTAGCTAAACACGGAATCAGTCGCAGTTACGGCCGTTCCATCCGACCAGATCATGGGCTTAAAGGTAAAATTAACAGACATTTGCTGCATCAGCAGCGGTTCTGCGCCATCGGCCGTCAGGCTGCGGTCGAAGGTAATAAATTCGCCATCCCCCCGCACGAACTGCACGCCCGGCACCAAAAAGACAACGTTTCCGGCAGAATTGACGATCAAATCCCCTTCCCTTACCTCCACCAAACCAATGCGGGCATCCCCTTCATCCAGGCTGGGCAGCTTTTGCAGCCCCTGCGGCTGATAATCGTAATTGAGGGTAGTAAACAGATTTTCGTAGAGGGCATGGCGTACGGCCGTTGCCGCCAAACTGTCATCCCCGTAAAGAAACAAGCTGGTTGGCTCTGCGCCCAGGCAAATGGTCATTGGCTTGGGCGGCGGCGGCGTGGGCGTTGGTGGCCCAGGTGTGGGCGGCCCTGTCGGTGTGAATTCAGCTTCAGACGTTGCTTGGGGAACGGCCGTATCGGCTGGGGCAACTTCGATATTATCATCGTCCCCTACTGCTGCCACGTTTACGGTTGCCGCAGGCGTTGGCAAAGGCTCTTCCCGGCAAGCAACTATCGCTATCATGATCAAAATAAGAAAGGAAATCAATATTGTTTGCTTCACGCGTTCAGTTATTACTCCCTCTGTTTGTCCAATAAATATGCCACAGGCGGCGGCCTCCCCAGCGAACCAGCAAGTAAAGCAGCCCGGCCAGAAACAAAACGGCCGTTATGCGCATTCCCAGCCAAAACGCATTCCCCACACGATCCGTTTCCACCGCTTCTAACTGCCCCAGCAGCCCGCCCTCGCTCTCGTCGCCACTGCTTTGGGCAGCGGCAGCGGTTTCCCCGACCACCGTGGGTGGTGGCGTGGGCGTAGGGAATGGCGTCAACGAAGGCAGCGAGGTCGGTTGTTGGAAACTGCTCTCGCCCTGAGAGCCACTTTCATTGCTGCTGGTCGGTTGTACGGGAATGGCGGCAGCGGTTGCCGTGAGGGCAACGGCCGTTTCATCCGGTGTTGGCGTGGGCGTTGGCCCATCATTTTGAATGGTCAAATCGGTGACGAAAAATTCATCGTAGTTGAAATCAGTTTTTACCACGCGCAGGCGAAGCTGGTAACGGCCGTCTGGGAAGACGGGTGCGCCGATCTCGCGGCCAACGGTGGTGTTCCAGACGGCCAGCACATTATCCATCACCTGCTGGCTACCCTCGGCAAACACAATCCATTCAGCCCCAGCCACGTCCTGCTGCCGAAAAGCCAGTTCATAGCGCAAATAGTCTGGATGAACAGCCGTGCCCACCACGTCGATAACGCCTGTAATAGTGTCGCCGTCGGCTGGTTGGGTGATGCCGCTGGACGTTTGGGCAGATACGGCCGTTGCGTTCAGCACCAAGCATAGACAGACAAATGTTAATGTCCACCAATAAAGCTGGGCAGTCTGTGGTAGCTTGTCCCTTTTTCGTTTAAGATACGAATAGTTGACCATTTCATGAAAAGGTTAAAACAAACATAAAAGTCTAGCACATCCTAAAAGTTAAGACGAATTGTGTAAAAGCGGGAAAGTAGTTTGAAATAAGCGAAACCGTCCCTCCCGCTTTTACTTAAGTAAATCACAATTTCGTGGCTCAATTTTCAAGAAAATAGTTTTTGTGATTTACACGACGGAGTTTTGCTTAATGTTTTTTTCAACAAAGAAAAATTGGTGGCTGTTGGCCCTCATTTTGCTGTTGGCTGCCTGCGGCGCGGCTGATGCCAATCCAATCACCACCGACGGTACCGCAGCGAACGAATTGCTGCCGCGCGACGGTAGCTCCCTGCTGCAATCTGCTGACGCAGATGGGGAAACGGCCGTTGCCAACAACAATCCAGCCATCAACGTCGTTGCAGACTCAGTTGAATATGATGCCGACGGCATTGAAGTGGGCTTTACAGAAGAAGGACGGCCGTATCGCGGCAATCCCAACGCCCCCGTCATCATTGAAGAGTTTTCCGATTTTCAATGTCCATTTTGCGGCCGTTTTTCAGAGCAAACGTTTCCGTCCATCAATAGTAACCAAATTGCCAATGGCGACGTTCTGCTCGTTTTCTACGATTTCCCACTGAACATCCACCCGCAGGCAGAAGCAGCCGCCAACGCTGCCCGCTGCGCTGGGGAGCAAAGCGCAGTGGCCTACTGGGAAATGCACGATCTGCTCTTTGCCAACATCAGCGAGTGGAGCCACAACCAGGCCAACGTCGTCTTTACTGGCTACGGCGAAACGCTGGATTTACAGATGGACAGCTTTACCAACTGCCTGGAAAGTGACAAATATATATCTAACGTTCGGGCAGATTATGATGTTGGCCTGTCGCGTGGCGTTAGCAGTACGCCCAGCTTTTTCATCAACGATCAGCCTTTTATTGGGGCACAACCGCTTGCTACCTTTAATGAAGCGATTGCCCTGGTGCTAAGTGGTGAAAGCATTGTTGAAGCCCCAACTGAGAACGAACTGCAACCTGAATTCGCTATCCCCACGCCTGTGCCTATCCCGGTAGAGCCGGAAACTGTAGCCTGGTCGGCGGGTAATCCTGATGCGCCTGTGCAAATTGTGGAGTTTACTGATTACCAATGTCCCTTCTGCCAGCAATACGCCATGGAAACGTTCCCCACCGTTTTCACAGAAATGATCGAAAGCGGCCGTGTGTTTTACGCCATTAAGGATTTACCGCTCGATAATATTCATGCAGAGGCGATTGTGGCGGCAACGGCCGTTCGCTGCGCTGGAGAACAAGAAGCATACAAAGAGATGCACGATGCTGTTTTTGCCAACCAGGCACTATGGGGCGGCAGTGGCGAAACGGCCGCAACCAACGTTTTCGTCGATTTAGCCAAGGATATTGGGCTAGACAGCGACGCTTTGGTAAGCTGCATTGAGCTAGGTGAGCAGCGCGAGCGCGTGCTGGCCAACCAGCAAGAGTCCTTTGCCCTGGGCGTCAGCAGCACCCCCACTTTCTACATGAATGGCTACCCACTGCGCGGCGCACAGCCGTATGATGTCTTTGATGGCGTGGCCGAACTGATTGAGAATGGCGAACTGGAAGCTACGCTAGAAGCCCAAATGCAGCAAGCATACGCCCAGGCGCAGGCCCAAGCTACGCAAGAAGCCCAACCCCAGCCACCCGCACAGCCTGTCGAAATTTCCATTGAGGGTGCCCATGCCGTTGGCGACCCCAATGCGCCCGTCACCATCATTGAGTACACCGATTTCCAATGCCCGTTTTGCAGCCGTCATTACGAGCAAACCTTTTTGCAGCTAAAAGAGGATTACATCGACGCCGGTCTGGTTTATTACGTGTTCAAGGATTTCCCGCTCACGCAAATTCACCCCGACGCAGTGCTGGCCGCCAACGCTGCTCGCTGTGCTGGCGACCAGGGCGCGTACCTGGACATGCACGGTGCGCTTTTTAGCAACCAGGATGAGTGGAACGGCCGTCCCAACCCGGAAGCCTTCTTCAACCAGTACGCCGCCGAAATGGGATTGGACGAAGAACAGTTTGCCACCTGTGTGGCGAATGCCACCTACGATGCCGAAATTTATGCCGATTTAGATGAAGGGTTTAACCTGGGCGTGAGCGGCACGCCAGCGTTCTTCCTCAACGGGTATTTCTTATCTGGGGCGCAACCTTACGGCACGTTTGTGGATGCTATTGTCTTCCTTATGGAAGAAGTTGGGGAATAAGCGTGTAAACTTCAAAAGTCTAGGCTACTTCTGGTGTAAGCCAACTGGTTTACAAGACTTTCAAAGTTTGGTTCAGAGCAGAAAGTTGGAGAGTAAATGAAAAAGCGGTGGCAGATCGGCAAAATAATTGGAGTTGAGGTTTGGTTTCGGCTCAATTCTTTGCTGCTTTCTGGGTTGCTTTGGTTGATTTTTTCGGTAACGGCCGTAATCTGGTTAAACTTTTCGCTGGGTCAGGCGGTGATTGTGGGAGGAACGGCCGTGCTGCTGCATTGGCTCAGCGATCTCGGTCACCATCTAGGCCATGCTCTGGCCGCCCGCCGCACGGGCTACCCCATGCAAAAGATCATAAGCTGGTATGTGCTTATGACCAGCGTGTACCCTAAAGATGAACCCCCGGTTCATGCCACAATTCACATTCAGCGCGCGCTGGGTGGCCCCATTGCCAGCTTGCTGCTCGCCATTATTGCCGGAATTTTGCTACTCGTCATACCAGCAAAACGTACCGTCGCTTCCGCGCTTGCCTCATTTGCCTTTTGGGAAAACTTCCTCGTGCTGTTTCTGGGTGCCTTTGTGCCGCTTGGCTTCACAGATGGCAGCACCTTGCTCACCTGGTGGCCCCGCCGCCATGAACCAATTTAACGCACATACCAAAACCAGCCAGACTGCCATTTGTAATCGGCCCCTTCAGTAACGCCAATCTCGCTTTTTTGTAGCTTGAACGGTGTAAACAGCCGTTTTAGCTCACTTTCATCTATCCCACGATGGCCGTCTGATGGCTCTTCATCTGGATGTTGTAAACGGGCAAATAACAAGTACGCTGCTGCGGGTTGTAGCAAGCGCAGCAGCTCGTCACGGTAAGCTGTTTGCAATTCCAGGCTAAGTGAGTGCATACAGCCAATGTCGATAGCTAGGTCGTAGCGGCCGTTCAAAAAACCTAAATCCGCCACCGATGCCACATGAAACTGAATCTGCCCAGCCACGCCTTGCGCTGCTGCCCGTCTATTTGCCTCTTCGATAGCTTGCGGCACGAAGTCAATACCCTCTACTTGCCAGCCATGCTGAGCCAGATAAATGGCGGTACGGCCGTAACCACATCCCAAATCCAGTGCCCGCCCCGGCGGTAAGGTGGACACCAGTTCCTGAACCTCAGGTGGGGGCAGCACATCATCCCACGGCACCTCGCCGCTTGTGTACCGTTCTGTAAACCGCGTTAACCTTTCTGATTCCTGCTCTGCTTGATCCATTTTTTCATCCTTCAATCGGATATTGGGTATACTTGTTTGCTTATGAATAACGGCCGTTTTAGTGGAACCCGCACCTATATTTTTGCCAACTGGCCTCGGTTTGTGCTGCTTTATTTAGGCATTGTGGTGGCACTCATCGTCATTGGAGTGAGTGCTATGCGCGGTTGGCTGTCATTCATTCCCATGACAACGGCCGTTTTGCTCATTCTAATCTACTTTATTGCCACGGGCATCTGGGAAGCGCGCCAACGGTACGACTTTGACGGTATTACCCCCCACCATGTACTCTTCGACATGGGCCAACTCCCAGCCACTGAACGGTTCGCCTACGTCGATTTAGGCTTGCAAACCCCTGCCATCGGACTATCTCGCCGGCTCACCACTGGCCGGATAATCGTGATTGATATTTATAACCCGCAATGGACTGTCAGCCCGTGGTTGGTGCGCTGGCGCGCCCAACAGCCACCGCCCCCCAATGATCCCCGCTTAAGCTGGCGCGAAGGCAATCTGGGCCTACTTCCCTTACCAGATGAAAGCATCAACACCATCATGCTTTGTCATGTCGCCGGCGAATTTTGGCAGGAGGGTGACCGCATGACGCTGCTGCAAGAAGCGTTTCGTATTCTGAAACCACGCGGGCAACTGCTGTTGGCAGAATCTGTTCGCAGCCAAACCAACTGGCTCATTCGTGGAGTAACAGGTTTTAGCCTGCCCACGGCCGATTATTGGCATAAACGGCTGGAACAGGCTGGGTATCGCGTGCGCAGCCACAAAAACCTGGGGGGACTCTCGTACTGCATTCGCGCCCAGAAGCCCACACCCGCTGAAGCCCAACAGCTATCGTTTACCCTGGAATTTTGACGCTCTGCAACATAAATCGCAGATAAGAACGACCCTACGCTCCGTGAAGAAAGCGTAAACAAACAACTTCGTAAGATTTATTGTCATTCTTTATCTGTACGGTCGATTCTGCCCAAAAATGCCTTAAATGTCCCCGTTTTGACCCCAATACCAGCAAAATATCCGCAAATTTAACTGCATGTGCGCCCATCTAGGACGGCCGTACTATGCTTTTTTTCCTATTCACCTCATTTTGGGGCATCGCTATAGTGCCAGCATACCTGCACGCGGATTTGACATAACGCAGCTACATGCAACCAATCCATTAAACACAGAAATAAAATTGTCACGCGCGCAAATCTAAGTACGGAGGTGATGCAAGACAAATAAACCTGGGCAAACTGCAATGTATGCAGCTTACCAAATGGGCTTCAACAAAGCTCGAAGAAGTGAAGAAGCAGACAAAATACAAGTGAAGAAGTATGAAGTACTAGGAAGCAGGATGGTAGCCCCATAAAGTCGTGAAGAAGCTTAGGAGGCTACCATCCAAAACAAAATAAGCAAATAAGAAGAGGAAGTGACACATCTAACTATCTGATTGACTAATAAGCAGACCGCAGAAAAATAGAGTACACATCGCCAAGAAATTTCTGCCACTTGTAAATAGGCTCATCAGATGAAAGAACAACGTCCTGGCGTTTGCTGGGATCCAAATGGAGCAGAGCATGAATAAGCAAAAAATCTCGCAAGAACGGCGACCTGTTCCGGGAGCCGAAAAAGCAAAAATATCTGGGCTAAAATCCAAAACGCGACTAATGGTGATTGGCATTATCTTTTTCACTGTACTCATCGTGGCCGTTTCTGCCTGGGCACAATCATTTAACGTCAGCTTGTTGGGTGGCGACAATGCTGAGATCGCTTGTGATGGTCGCGGCGTTCAGGTGCAACGACTCTCCCGCAACGCTGTCAACGTTATTTGTAATGGGTCTAACGACAATCCGCAGGCAACCAATCCGCCGCCGCAACCAACGAACCCACCACCACAACCAACTAACCCGCCACCGCAACCGACCAATCCACCACCGCAACCAACAAATCCGCCGCCACAACCTACGACCCCACCACAACAACCAACATCGCCCCCACCTCCGCCTGGTGGCAATATTCAACCTTTTGCTGGTGCCCCAGCTTGTGAAGATATTGGCGTCGCTCATGACAACCGCGCCTGGCACGGTATCTGGAATTATGAGCATGGCTGCCATTGGGATCATGAACACAAGCAAGACCCGCACGAGGTAGATCATATCTTTGGTACGGAGTATTACACGCTAGCAGGCGGTGAGCTTTCTTACCCCTGGCAGACGTATTCTGGTGCAGGCGAAAACTTTGAAGCACTCGGACCTGGGGCAACCCTGGAAAATGATGGCAAGCATGAAGGGTACGCCTGGCATCACATTACCAACGGGCTGGAAATCTGTGACCAATCGCTCATCCTGGGCAGCCAATGTTTTGACTCTTTCCGGGTGCAAACGCACCAAATCGGTGGGGAAATGGGCGCTTTGACGCGCTTCCACAGCGTGTACACAGAAGGTATTGCCTGTACGCCAGATGGGGCAGCCAGAATGCAGTTTAATGGCACCGTGGGTGCATACGGCCGTACCATCAATGGTCAATTCTATGCACTTACCCGCGACAACATCAATCAATTCCCGGCAGAGTTTGCTGGCTGTGGTTTTGGCTCTGGCGGTGGCTGGCTTGATTTCGGCCGTCTGAATTGGCCAGAACGAGGCATCTTGCAACCATTGCCCACCGACAACCCGCTGTTTGGTAGCTTCGATCAATTTGGTCCGCCGGAGGCAGCACCTTACCGCATCCATCCTAACGGCAATCCAAACAGCCTGGATTCCTGGCAATCTGAAGGCAACGTGTTTAACTGTCTGAACGGTGACCCCAATTGCGAACAGCGCATCATGGTTGGCTACGGCTTGCATATGCTGCAAGGTGAATCAGTGGGCATGACCAACCCGGCCAACGCCAGCATTCCGCACCAAGAACGGCAAACGCATTTCTGGTGTGTGGACCCAGAAACCATGCTGTTCAATTGCAACCCGCAAACCAACCCAGGCGGCAATGACAACACTGCTCAAGCACTCTTCCGCGCCTGGATTGCCGTACCCAGCGTCATGGACGGTAGCCAGTACGACGAAGATGGCGCACGTAACGGTGCGTTCACCTTCCACGGCTACACCAACCGCTACGGCGACATTGTTGAAGGGTGCAGTGGCCCAGGTTTGGACTGTGTACCAACGCGGTTTGAGCAATTCCCTGTAAACAATTGTGGCCAAGGCCAAACAGCCTGTAAAGCGGCTTATCGCGGCAGCACGGAACGGGATGGCTGGGATGCCCTCAGTGTAGACGGTACGCCCATCCAGAGCGGCGGCACCCCGCTGATTCCAGCAGGCGAACGCTGGCTCAAGTTCCCAAACTAACAAAAGGCACAAGAATGGCTTTGCTTAACAAGTCAAACCATTCTAAAAAGCAGCAATGATCAATTAGAGCCTCGGCAAAACCGGGGCTCTATTCATTCCGTTGGACGCGAATTTACCAAAAGTGGTCTGCTGCTAACTCAGTTGCCGCCAATCAATATCCTTTATCGCGATCGACTTGATTGAGCAGTGGCTCTCCAGCCAGATAGCGGCGCAGATTTTCAGCAAAAATGCCGATAGCCCGTTCGTCATAATGGGGGGTGAATCCGCTAATGTGGGGTGTCATGATTACATTTTCCATTTCCCAAAGCGGACTCTCTTCTGGCAATGGTTCCTGTTCAAAAACGTCCAACCCAGCCCCGGCAAGCCATCCTTTTTTCAATCCTCGAACCAAATCGCTTTCTTTGATGATGGCACCGCGCCCCACATTGACTAAAAAGGCCGTTGCTTTCATTGCTTTGAGCAGCTCCTCATCAAAGAGGTGGTGCGTTTGCTCGGTAAGCGGGAGGGTAATCACAACAAAATCGCACTCTGCAACCATTGAGCGGGTGGCTTGGCTGGGATAAATTCGATCCGGCAATTCGCCGTCAGGGTCTCCCTGACCAGGAAATATGTAGCCTGTATCTACCAACTGCCTGGCATTTTGCTTCGTCACCAATATTTTTAGACCAAATGGCTTGGCCAGCCGGGCAAGTTCCCGACCAATGCTACCATAGCCCACAATGCCCAGCGTTTTGCCATTTAATTCTTGCGGCACAAAGGTGTTCCAGCGATTGTCTGTCCAATATTGGGTTTGCTTGTATTTAAACCAGTTTGGCACGCGATGCGCCCACGCCAATATCTGGGTGAGGGCGTATTGCGCCATATTCGCTGCGTGTACGCCGCTGGCGGTTGTGATCAGGATACGGCTGTCCCACAGCTCGCTACTTTCTAATGAATCAACACCAGCGTAATGGGTTTGCACCCATTGCAAATTGGGTGCTAGCGCTAGCGGTGGCACTTTGCCGTAAGCGTAGTAAATTTCGGCATCTGTGGTCCAATCTTCTGGCCAACGGCCGTTTGGCAAGGTGCGTTGTTCGATGTCCAAATTGGGGGACACAGCACGAATCTTATCTACCAAATGGGACGGAAAAGGAGCAGTTAATAATAATTTATTCATAACATTTTTTGAGCTTGTTTTGTTTCGGCGTATGCAAACCACAGAAAATATCTTGAAAAACGATGAGCGATTGCTCTGTAGTTTGCTCAAGTGAAAGCCAAAATTGCGCTCAATCTCATTCAAGATAGTTCTTGGCTTTTACATACGGCCGTTAGTGTAACACAATCCCATCATCCGTTATACTCAGGCAGCAGCCGACCAGGACAATCGCAGGCTAAATGCCGCCAGTTGGAAACACGGCGCGACGATAGTTGCTGCTTTGCGTATTGGCTAAGTAGAGGAAACAAGAAGGCAGAAGCGCACCATCAATCATAGGAAAATGTGTCCTTGCCGCCGCTAAGACATCCAATAAAAAGGCGGGGCACTTTTATTCCCCAATTTCCGTGTACGCGCCCGCACCGGAGGTACATTTTATGCACAAGCAAAGTTCTATTGTCATTGGCACGATTCTCATTATCGTTGGCATCCTTTTTTTGCTAGCGCAACTCTTTCCAGGAATTGCACCCAGCTTTGACATGAGTCTTCAATGGCCACTGATTATTGTAGCTGTAGGTGCTTTACTTTTGCTTAGCGCACTTTTTGGCACACCGGAGCTTGCCATTCCCGGCAGCATTATCAGCGGCATCGGTGGCATCTTGTATGTGCAAAATCTAACCAACAGCTGGGCTAGCTGGTCATACATTTGGACACTCATTCCTGGCTTTGTGGGTATTGGCTTACTCATCGCTGGCACGCTGGGCCATGAAAGGCGGAAATCCTGGCGAGAAGGGAGCCGACTCATTGTCATCAGCGCAGTCATGTTTGCCATTTTTGGTGCGTTTTTTAATGGGTTAGGGGAGATTGGTCGGTATTGGCCCGTCTTGCTTATCGCCGTAGGATTGTGGCAATTGCTCCCGCGCCGCTCAACAAGCAAAAATTAAGCTGAAACCTTTTAATCGCTTTCACGTATAAGTGTGCATAAAGTTTTCAAACAATTTTGTAAACAATCACAACTGTGTGGAGGTATTTAGAAATGAGTAACAAACGTTTAGTTCGTAATTCGCAAGATGAGATGCTCGGTGGTGTGTGCAGTGGTATCGCCAACTATCTGAACATCGACCCCGTTATTGTACGCTTAGTATTTGTCTTGTTAGCATTAGGCAACGGGGGTGGCGTATTGGCTTACCTGATTCTGTGGGTATTAATGCCCACTGATGAAGAGCCAGTTGCCAAAGCAAATGCTTTTGATGAAGAAGAAATTGTCATCAACTAGCTGAGTCCGTCTGGTTTCTCATTTCCTGACACCAGACAACCCTCTAAAACGGCCGTTTCCCTTGAATCTGTGTGGAAACGGCCGTTTTTTCTTGCCTCACCCACTCCTCATTCTGTATTGTAATCGGCAAGAAGTCTTCGAAAAATTTTGGCAATATTTCAGCCGATCAGTTGAGTAAACCGCACCAAATGGGCGTTGCCTTGTTTTGAAATCTTTGTGCGGTTTATTATAATCGCCGCATGGCCTCATTACTACAAAAATTCAAAACCTTATTTCGGGCAAAGCTGCATGATGCAGCCGACAAAGCCCTACAAAAAAGCGATCTCGCCGTTTATGATGAGTATATTCGCCAGGCGGAACGCGAGCTTGATGAATTCAAGCAAACCATCGCCCCCATGTTTGCCCAGGTAAAATCCTCTCGCCGCCGCCGCGAAGGGTTAGCAAACGAAGCAGCCAAGTTTGATCTGGCCGTTGATGCCTTTTTGCAACAGGGCAAGCGTACCGAAGCGATGGTGACGCAAAAGCAATTCATGTCGGCCATGGAATTGATAAAAACGTACGATGCCTCCTTGGCAAAGCAAGTTTCTGCTTTAGAAAAATTGGATGATGTAAAGGTGAAGCTGGAGGGGCGGCTGGCGATTGCCAAACAAGAACGCCAGGAGCTTGGATTTTTGCTGCAACTAGCCAAATCAAAAGAAATGTCCGCTAAGGCGATGCGTTCGCTGGATTCATTAATGAGCGAGGGAGACAACGAAGTAGCCACAGCTGCCGAAAATATTCGCAGCCGCTTGGACCACGCCGACGCGGCCTGGGAAGTGCAGGCCAGCAGTCTGGATAACCAGCTTGACGACGCCATGCAAAGCCTGGAGGTAGAGGCTGCTTTGGCCGAACGCATGAACCGTCTAGGCCTTTAAATCCCATGAAAGTGGCACTAGTCCATGATTGGATGAACCAAATCGGGGGCGCAGAAGATGTGCTGGAAGCGTTGGTAGAGTTGTTTCCAGACGCACCCATCTTCACTTCGCTTTACGCCCCGGACCGGATGCCTGTCCATTGGCAACATTGGGACATTCGCACCAATTTCATCAACAAGCTGCCTTTTTCTCACCGCAAGCAGCAACTTTATTTCCCCCTTTATCCATTTTCATTTGAGCAGCACGATTTGCGCGGTTATGATTTGGTCATCAGCAATAAAAGTGGCTTTTGTCACGGTGTTATTACCGGGCCAGAGACGGTGCATATTTGCTACTGCCTCACGCCAACGCGGTATGTGTGGCGTTACCAGCAATATGCCGAGCAAGAACAGCTAGGTCGGTTCACGCGCACCTTCCTGCCGCCATTTCTCACTTATTTGCGTCAATGGGATCGGCTGGCGGCGGATCGGGTTGATCATTTCGTGGCAATTTCGCAGGAAGTTCGTCGGCGAATCGCAAAAGTGTATCGACGGAAATCCGATATCATCTACCCGCCGGTTGACACGGCTCGGTTTACACCATGTAGCGATGTGGAAGATTATTATTTGCTAGTGGGGCGATTGGTACCGTACCGGCGGATTGATTTGCTGATTGAAGCATTTAACAAAATGAAACGGCCGCTTCGCATTGCAGGCACCGGGCGAGACAGAGCACGGCTAGAGGCTTTGGCTGGTCCCACCATCCAGTTTTTGGGCTACGTGCCAGATGAAGAACTGCCACAACTGCTGTCCAAATGCCACGCCTTCATGTTTCCTGGCGAAGAAGATTTTGGCATTGCCCCGATTCAGGCAATGGCAGCGGGACGGCCGGTCATTGCCTACGCAGCAGGTGGTGCGCTGGAGACTATCGTCGAAGGAATCACAGGCACCTTGTTTGCAGAGCAGTCAGCACCTGCTATTATCCAGGCGGTTGAAGGGTTTGATGCAGCGTCCGTCGATTCTGAGCAGATTCGCCACCATGCCAAGCAGTATGATGTGACCCATTTCAAGACTCAGATTCAAGCGTTGGTAGCGGAGAAGATGGAAGGTATGGTGCGGGTTGGGTGATTTTTGTAATTAGGTAATTGGGTAATTACTCAATTACATTCCCCTCTCACCAAACCGCAACAGTAATTTATGGAATTACGAACGTTTTTCGCAATTTTTCGGCGGCGGTGGCTGCTGGTGTTGATTCCCCCGTTGGTGGTTGGATTGTTCAGTGCTGTGACATTCCAGCCTCCCCCTGCACCCGGCTTCAACGTGGGCGTCAACTTTCTTGTGGCTCAATCGCCTACGTCTGGTGCTGATTTGGAAGATGAAGAGCGGTACTACAACTGGCTTAGCTCTGAATACATTGTGAATGGGCTAACGGATTGGGCAGTGAGTGGTAATTTTAAGACGGCCGTTTCCAACCAATTAGCACAAGAAGGCATCGAAGTCCCGCCGGGCAGCTTCAGCGTGGTGGCAGATAACGTCCGCAGCAAGCTCCAGCTTTCCATTCAGCATGGGAACGCAGAGACTCTCAGCCACATCATGAACGCGGCCATCTTGGTACTTAGTGAGCAAAATGCAACCGCTTTGCCGCAACTTGGTGGAGAAACGGCCGTGCTCACCCTGCTAGATGAACCTGTTGTGACTCCCCTGCCGCGCAGCCTCAGTAGCCTGTTAGATATTCCGCTGCGCCTTGCCATTGGCGTTGCTGCTGGCCTAGGGCTGGCACTTTTGGCGGAGTATTTGGACCCAACCCTTCGCAGCCGCCAGGAAGCAGAAGCCATGGGGTTTGCCATTTTAGGCGAAATCCCTAAGAAAAAATAAGTTAGCCTGGGGCTTCAGTCCCATCGGGAAGAAGGTATGGAATTAAGAGATTATTTTAGAATTTTGCGCCAGAAGGGTTGGATTATCATTTTGCTAGCCATTCTGACGGCCGGAGCAGCATTTGGTTTTAGCCGCTTTCAGTCCACCATCTACGAATCGAGCGTGAAACTGCTAGTACGCCCTGCCCGGTCTGATTTTGGGCAATCACAAGCCGCCCGCGAGCTTTTGGGCAACTATGAACAATGGCTCAACAGCAGCTACCGGGCGCAAGATGTCATCAACATTTTGCAGCTAGATATGGAAGCAAATGAGCTGCTGGGAGACGTGTCGGTAGCCTCCGACCGATTGGGGCTCGTCGTGCAAATTAATGTTGAAAATACCGACCCAGATTTGGGCAACGACATTGCCCGCACCTGGGGCAACTTAATGATCCAGTGGCAAGATGCCGAAAACGACAAAAATCGGCAAGAAGACCGTATCACAATCGAGTTTCAAGATGATCCGAAGGTGGTTGGGGTTAGCCCGAACGTAGAAGTGAATACGGCCGCAGGCGGCGTCTTCGGGGCATTGCTGGGGGTTATCATCATTTTTGTGCTGGAATGGATAGAATCTGGCGTGGTGCGCCGCGCCGAAGATGTGGAACGCTACCTGGAAATTCCGGTGGTGGGACGGATTCCGGGGCAGTGATCGGTAATCAGAGAACAGTGTTCAGTAATCGGTGTTTAGTGCATAGTCTGGAATACGTAATACGCACTACGCAATATATTTTTGTTGGTGATTTATGGATTTAGTAACAATTACAAACCCGCGTTCGCCGCTGAGCGAGGCATACCGCACACTGCGGACGAACCTTTCCTTTTACAGTTTAGATACGCCGCTGCGCTCCATGGTGGTAACTTCTCCCGTGATGGGGGAAGGGAAAAGCAGCACGGTGGCCAATTTGGCCGTGACGATGGCCCAGAGCGGCCGTAAAACGGTGCTGGTGGATTGTGATTTGAGACGGCCGTCTCTGCACACACTATTTAACCTCAAAGCAGAACCGGGCTTCACGGATGCCATTTTGCAAAACGATGAACCGACGCTGCAAGAAACGGCCGTTCAGAATCTGTGGCTGCTCAGCTCCGGTACCAAACCACCCAACCCGGCAGATATTCTGGGAACGCCCCAAGTGGATCAGCTCATTGCCCGCCTGCAAGAAAAAGTGGACATCATCTTGTTTGATGCCCCACCAGTAAACGCCGTGACGGATGCGGCCGTTTTGGGTGCCAAAGTAGATGGTGTACTGCTGGTGCTAAGTGCAGGCAAGACCCGACGCGATCATGCTGAACGCGCCAAAGAAATATTGGAGAAAGCGCGTGTCAACATCATTGGGGCTACCCTCACCAATGCGCCGGTAGATAGTTCAATGGAAGCGTATTATGGTTGACACGGTGACTGCATTCTACGAATGCTTGGTGAAGGGGTGACAAGGTGAAAACAAGTTATCTCTCAACTCAAGCCTTGCCAAAATGGCCAATTCTACAAATCCCAGGTGCAATAGTACCTGGGATTTTTCATTTTATGGGAAGCGTATGTTACATTTTTGCTGATTTATGTTTGAGGATAGTAATTTTAACCGTCAGATGCGTAAGGCAGGATATTTGAAGCAATCATCATCAATCACACCGTGTCCATCGCCCTGAATATTGACCTTGATCAACCAAATGACCTATGCCGCGTTCTGTAATTTCGCGCTACAGTGACAGCTATGACCACGATAGAAGTCCCCAAAAAGAACCCACATAACAAAGGATTGGTGGTTTTATTTATCATCATTGTATTTGGCTTACTTACGTGGGGAATGTACGAAATGCTTACTGGGCCAGCACGCTACAACAACCGGGACTTCATGAGCCTGTTTGCCGGGGGCAAAGCGATTTTGCGTGGCCTAGACCCCTATGATCCGACCGTGTGGAACCCGCTGCGGGCGGAGCTGGGCAGCACCTGGATGCCCGATGACCGGGCACCATTCCCGCTGTGGACGTTGCTGCTGGTGCTGCCCTTTGCTGCGCTAGATTTAGGCTGGGCGGCTGCTGCATGGCTGGCTTTTTCGCTTTGTGTGCTGGGTGGCGGCATGTTTTTGCTGATCAACGCTTACTATGCCAAGCCATTGCCTGTGGCCGAATTTGCCTTGGTCGCTTTGTTTACCTTTACTTACCGTGCCGTGCTGGTGAGCATGAACAATGGGCAAATTACGTTTTTGCTCTTTTTTTTGCTGGCGTTGTTTTTGTGGCTGGTGCGGCGGGAACGGCCATTTCTGGCTGGCATCGTCCTCGCTTTTGTCGTGATTAAACCCAATGCATTTGTGTTGTTTGTCCCCGCCTTTGGGCTGTGGCTGCTGTGGCGGCGACGCTGGCGTATACTCGCGGGGACGGCAATGGGTGGCGGGGTAATGTTCGCAATTAGCTGGCTAGTGCTGCCCGGCTGGCTGTTTGAATGGCTTAACGTAACAGGCAAGACAGAGGTCACGGCAATTACACCAACTGTGTGGGGTCTGGCTTACGAAATTTTGCCGGAATGGTGGGCCATTTTGGGGTTGATTTTTGTGGTAGGGGTAACGGCCGTACTGGGCCTCATCATTTTCCGCAACGAGAATCTTACTGAGACAGAAGTGATGCCCCTGGCACTCATTGCCTCCTTGCTCACCACGCCGTATGCTTGGGTGTACGAACATTTGCTGCTGCTCATTCCCTGCATTCTCATCTATTTGGCCATCAGGCAACGGGGGATTGCTGCCCTTGTTTGGCTACTGACTGTTTTTGTCCTCCCATGGGGCACATTTTGGCTAGCTGAAAACCGTGCCAGCGACACGCTTACAGCTTTTGTGCCCGTTTTTGTGGCGGTCTTTTTTATCGCCTATTTACTCATAAAATCACCATTTCCAGCCGCGCATGACACAGCTACGTAATTTGAATTTAGAGATTTTTCGCCGACGGGAATCGCTTTGGGTCCTGCTGCTTTTTGGGCTGCTCACCACCATTGCTGCCTGGGACATTGTCACGGATTTGAACGGGGTCATCGTGGGAGATGACAATGACGCTTACATTAGCGTCTGGGCCAACTGGTGGACAGCACGTGCGCTGGCAGACCCAAACACATCTTTGTGGCAAACAGACATGATTTTTGCGCCACTAGGGGCCGATTTAACCTTCCACAGTTTTAGTCATTTGAATACGCTGGTGACCTTAGGTTTACGGCCGTTTCTAGGGGAATTACCTGCTCATAACCTTACTGTACTGCTTAACTATGTCCTGGCTGGGCTGAGCATGTACCATTTAGCCAAACACCAAACCAAATCAACAATGGCTGGCATTCTGGCAGGCATTGTATTTGCTTTCAATTCTCAAAACCTTTACCAAAGTACACACCCCAATTTTGTTAGCGTTTGGTGTTTTCCTTGGATCACCTTGTTTTTTATTCGAGCCGTCCAGGAAGACAGCATTAAATTTGCCATTGTTGCTGCCTTTTTTGTATTTCTGGGGGCAGCTACCAGTACCGTGCTTGTTATTTTGATGGTTTTTTGGCTGGGGATATTGACAGTTTATTTGTGGGTGGCGAAAGCGTACCCACGCCCCTCTCTCCGAATCTTGTTCTCATTTGCTGGGCTAAGTGGATTGCTTATTTTGCCACTTGTTTGGCCACAAATTCAATCGGCTTTTTCAACCACAAATGGCAATGCATACCTTCTCGATCCAAATCAATCAATAGGTACCGACATTATTTCGGTGTTTTTGCCAACCTGGTGGCTGCAAAGAAGCGCCGATTCAGGATTTCTGCCCCCGTATATTATTGAAACTTGGGTAAAACGGGGCATGTATTTAGGTATAGCCCCATTCTACTTGGCAATGATCGCGCTCAATAATCAAAGGCAAAGATCTCGGTTATGGTTTATTTTGCTGCTTGTAATTTTTTTGTTTGCAATTGGCCCTATTCCAGCGTTTGTCGGCATTAGCCTAAAAATCACGCTGCCCTGGACGCTACCAGTAGCGCCCGTTTTGCGCCAAATGTACCGAATGATGATTCTTTTCACGATGGGTTGGGCGATGGTTGTCGCTTACGGTTGGATTGGATTCAGACAACAGCTTAAAAAACCGCGTGCCATCACTACAGTTGCTTTTATTTTGATTGGTCTGGCAATATTTGTGGATTATACGGCCGTGCCCTTTCCACATAGGCCAAGCCAAATTTCCGCTTTTTACACAGATTACTTAAAAGATATTCCTGACGACATTACACTTGCTACCTTGCCAACGGGCCGCCAGGAAGATAAACGCTACATGTATTACCAAACATACCATCAGCATCCCATCGTCAACGGCATGGTTGCTCGCAGTAGCGACGCTAACCAGCAATTCATCGAAGCAAATCCACTTTTGCGAGCTGGCGCGGTTGATCTTGATCCGGTTGATTTGCCCGACGATCCAGAAACCGCCATTCAACAGCTAACCGCAAATCAAATTGGTTTCCTCATCATTGATAAGCAATTGATCGATGACGTAGATTTGTGGCGTGACTATTTGCCCCTGCCATTGGTTTTTGAAGATGCGTCTTTACTTGCTTACAGCACAGGATTCGTTGATGAATAATCAAGACCAACCCCAATTGAACCCGTCGAGCAAATTTCAAAAAGAGCTAACCTGGTTTTTTGCAATTATTGTTGCTGTTTTTGCGGGACTGTACCTATTCAACATCTCTGGCTGGCTTATTCATGATGATGAAGGCACCGATCTATATGAGGCTTGGCAACTGTCCATAGGCAACCAACCGGGCGTGGATTTTATCGCTGAACAACAGCCGCTTTTCCTCACAATTGGCCAATCCTTGTTGAGGCTTTCAGAGGATTCGGCAACGGCCGTTCGGTACGTTCGGCTGGCCTCGGCCATTCAGGTTTTGGCAGGTGCCATCTTCTTGGGATTGGTTGTTAAGCGGTTGTGGGATGTGCCAACGGCCGTTTTGACAGTCGGCATCACGTTAATAAGCGGTCTCGTTCTCCAACAAGCACGGATGTATCGACCAGACCCAATGATGTTTGCCTGGGAGATGTTTGGCTTGGGATTTGTGCTGTTGGCGGTGAAGCTGGGGAAACGGCCGTACTGGGGGGCTGCTGGTGCAGCTTACGGCATCGCTGTGCTGATGAAACTATTTGGCCTTTTCCCCGTCGTTGGTCTCGTTTTCTTCTTCAGCTACCAATTTATTAAATATCCCAAGGAATGGCAAAATCACCTGCGGGACGGCATCACGTTTGCCATTCCATTTTTATTGATTAGCGGGGGTTTATCTTTTATTTTATACGGTAAACTCGGTTTTTATTACCAGGAAGTATTTAATCAACATCTCAGCATAGGGCAAGAAAAAACACTTTGGGAACAAATTGCCACAGCAATTACTGAATATTTGGGGTTTATTCTTTACAACTTCATAATAATTTTTATCATTTTCCTAGCCTTGATGAACAGGCGTTCAGGCGAAAAAACAATTCATGTTCCTGAAAAAGCACTCTTTTATACCCAAATTCTTGCGCCTGCAATTTTTGTTCTCATGACGCGGCCAATTTATCCTCGATACTACATCTTCCTCACGCCAATTTTTGCCTTGCTTTTAGCTTTACAGCTTCAAGGTTTTTTTAACAAGCTTGAAGAACATCGGCAGGTAACGGTCATTAAGTACCTTGTCATTCTGATGGTGATTGGCTTTTCAGGATATTTAACTTTTCCGCGCATAGCAGGGCACTTTGGTCAAGAACAAGACACGATTGCACTGGCCAAATATATACAAACACTCACCACGCCCGACGATGTTGTTCTTTCCGATTATGCTGGGCTAAATTTTCATGCGAAACGGCCGTCTATTTACGAAGCCTCAATCATTGCGGAGGGCCGCATTGTGGCTGGCATTATCACCGGAGAGTTGCTAATTGAACGTATGGAGGAAACTCAAACGGAGTTAGTTTTAGTTCACGTAGATGGAGGTGAACCCCACCTCATCCACCTTGTAGACTTCGACCTTTTTCAAGCGCATCTAAACGAAAAGTATCAGCTAATTGACACATTTAATAGACAGGATCAACAGATAGAGATTTATCAAAGACGATAATTTATGCCAAAACTCTATTCATCTCTGAAAACTCACTGGTTCTTTATTTGTGTATTGTCGATTTTTATTGGCTTTTACCTGGTCAACATCTCCGGTTGGCTCATTCATGATGATGAAGGCACTGATTTGTATGAAGCATGGCAATTATCAGAAGGAAAGCAGCCTGGCATTGATTTCATCGCTGAACAACAGCCGCTATTTTTGACTATTGGCCAATCCTTATTGCCGCTTTCAGATGATTCGGCAACGGCCGTTCAGTACGTTCGCCTTGCTTCTGCCCTCCAGGTTTTAGCGGGTGCCATCTTCCTGGCGTTCGTTGTTAAGCAGTTGTGGGATATACCAACGGCCGTTTTGACCTTTGGCCTTATGCTAACCAGCGGGCTTATTTATGAGCAAGCACGTCTTTACCGGCCTGATCCAATGATGTTTGCCTGGGAGCTGTTTGGTTTCGGGTTTGTCTTGCTGGCGGTGAAATTGGGGAAACGGCCGTACTGGGCAGCCGCCGGTATCGCCTACGGAATTGCTGTTTTGATGAAGCTGTTTGGCATTTTTCCCGTGCTAGGGCTTGTTTTTTACTACCTTTACATGTTCATTAAACAAAGAGATCAGTGGCAAAGACATCTTTATAATGGACTAGCCTTTGCTATACCCTTTTTAGTTGTCAGCCTGGGAACCTCTACGCTTTTGTACGGCCAATTTGGCTTTTATTATCAAGAAATTCTCAATCAGCATCTTAGCCTAGGGCAACAAAAATCAATTTTAGACCAAGTAAACATCGGCATAACCAAGTATGCCTCCTTTATTTTGGTCAATTTTGTCTATATCTTAATTATTCCTCTGGCAATATTAAACCGCTTCTCAAAAGAAGAGCCAATTGACCATCCTGTGAATGCGTTATTGTATTCGCAGCTACTTGCTCCAATAATATTTTTCTTTATTTCACGCCCTGTGTTTCCCCGGTACTTCATTTTCTTACTGCCCACGCTAGCACTTTCACTAGCTTATAACATAAAGGGTCTTTTCAATAAAATTGAACAGAATGAGGCGCGAAAAGGGACAATTGTGTCTTTAATTATAGTCGCTGTTCTTATTTTTTCTGCATATATCACAGTACCATCAATAAAGAATCGCTTTAGACGACAAGAGACTGATACTTTGGCTTTGGCGCAATTAATTCAGTCACATACTGCAAAAGACGAAATTGCATTATCTGATTATGCTAGCCTTAATTTTCATGCAAATCGGGAATCCATCTATGAAGCATCTATCATTGCCGGAGGGCGCATAGGTGGGGGAGTTATCACTGGTGCCTTGCTCATTGAAAGAATGGAATCTAGCGCAGCAAAATTGGTATTGGTCCATGTAAAAGGCGGGAGTCCCTCACCACACCAATTAACCCATTTGATTGATCTGGACCTATTTGAAGCATACCTAGAAGAGAAGTATCAGCTAATTGAAACGTTTGATCGTGCCGGACAAATAATAGAGATTTATAAAAGGCAATGATGTCTCAATTTTCATCCAAAGTGGTTAGATAGCGAATCAAAAAAACCGTATTTGGCAAAAGATTATCAATTAATAACGACATTCAACTGAGCAGACCAATTAATTGAAATCTACCAGCGACAATGACAACTTAATCAAAAGGATTTTGAAAACAAATGGACGGTGACAATAGTTCCACGAACTCAACCTTTCGCTCGAATCACTTTGACCTTTTGCTACTAATTGCTGCTGGTACATTTATTCTTTTATCTTTTTACAATCTTTCTGGCTGGCTCATGGATGATGATGAAGGAACTGATTTCTATGAGGTTTGGCAGTTACAGGAAGGGCAACAGCCAGGCATTGATTACGTAGCTGAACAGCAACCGCTTTTTTTGCACCTTGGTAAGGAAATTGTTAATCGATTTGGTCGTTCACCCTTAGCCCTTCGCGTACCGGCAACAGTTCAACTTCTTCTTGGCAGTTTCATTCTGGTAATTGTTATACGCAAAGTATGGGGGAGCAAAATTGCTCTCATGAGTCTAATACTTTTGCTGAGCAGCCCAACCGTGTTTGAACAAGCACGGCTGTTCAGACCTGATCCAATGATGATGGGTTGGGAAATGCTAGGGTTGTCCGCCGCAATTATGGCTGTCACCCAAAAAAAGTGCTTATGGTGGGCATTTTCTGGCGCGTTTTATGGTGTGAGCATTCTGTGGAAACTCTTCGGAGTATTCCCAATTGTGGGCTTAATCTTTTTCTTCGGCTACAACCTTTGGCACTACAGAAACGATACAAAAGAGTTAAAAGCAATTGTTAGCGACGGCATCTACTTTTCTATACCGTTTCTTGTCTTTAGCTTGGGCATTTCGTTACTTCTTTACAGCCAAATGGGGTTTTATTATGTGGAAGCATTTCAGAACCATTTGCAATCAGGTGAAAGCGTAACTAGCTTAGGAATCTTAAGCCGCCCGTTGGTTTTTTTCGTGTTTCTAATCATCTGGTGGAATCCGCAATTTTCCTTCTTATTTGCTCTTCCTTTTTTTAATAGAAAAAGAAGTAATATTTTGGCATTTGCAGAAAACAAGTTGCTGCTATTTCAAATGCTATCACCTATTATTTTCTTCTTTATCACCCGGCCGCTTCATTTTAGATACTTTTTGCATATTTTCCCTGCCATGGCCATTTTGCTGGCACTACAAGTAGAGTTAACTATTAACTTTTTTAAAGCAAACTTACAACAAAAATGGAATACAAAACTTGCATATAGTATTTTTTTAGCCATCACTTTGGGCCTTTTTTTGCAACCTGGTTTCAGCAGGCTTTTACTTCAACAGGAGAACGATTCCACTGCCTTAGCCTCTCTGATTCAGGAACGAACAAAATCGACTGATATCGTGATCTCTGACTATGCGGGTATAAACTTTTTGGCTAATCGTGCCTCAATATACGAAGCATCCATTATTGCTGGGGCTCAAATTAATGCGCAGTTGGTAACTGCTGCCCTGTTGATGGAGCGTATTGAGGAAACGAATGCTCAAATGGTACTCGTGCATGTTGAAGGGGGGCAACCGCCGCCCCATCAGTTGATTAATTTAGTTGATTACGAGCAGTTTAGGGAGTTTCTATCGACAGATTTTCGGTTGCTCACTGTTTTCGATCGCGCTGGGCAGCAGATTGAGGTTTACGAGCGGAAATGACGGCCGTTTTCAAAAGTTCCCGGTTTCAACTTGGGTTTTTCGTAACGTTGGGGGCTGTTTTGCGCTTCATCAATCTCGGCAGGGATAGCTTATGGTTGGATGAGGCGATTAGCTATCTTGCAGCACAACTACCCGTTAGCCAAATTGTGAACAACACGGTGCAATCCAGCCACCCACCGTTTTACTATCTGCTGCTCCACTTTTGGCTGCAAATCGTGCCGGATTCGGACACGGCCGTTAAGCTCCTTAGCACCCTCTTTGGCATTCTTCTTATTCCAGCTATGTATCTGCTTTGCCAGCAGCTATTCAAAAATCGCACGGTTGCCCTGGTGGCTGCTGCCTTAACGGCCGTTTCCCCATTCCACATTTTATACAGCCACGAACTGCGCATGTACACATTGTTGATGCTGCTGGTTGTTGGTGCAACGGCCGTTACCCACCAGGCACGGCAAAAAGAGAGAAGTGGCTGGTGGGTATTGGCTGGTTTTTTGTTATTGTTGGCAGTTTACACGCATCTGTTTGCCTTTCTGGTACTGGCCGGAATCGGGCTGCACGCGCTGCTAACCTATCGCCAAAGCAAACGCGCCTTTTGGGCAACAGCAGTCATCACGGCCATCATTCTCCTGTGCTTTGTCCCCTGGCTCAATTTAATATTGGCTGAAGCAGAGCCAGCGTTGGGCAGTTTACGGCCGTTGCAGCAGGCTACGGCTTTCAATCCCCTTAAACCGCTCACTGCGCCCGTTTTTTTGCTATTTGGCATGTCTAGCAGCTTTTGGTACAGCGGCCTCATTTTGTTCATTTTCTTCGCCTACGTCGTCATTTTTTTGATGGAGCTACGCAAGCTAGGGCGCAGCCAAATCCCTCAGGGATTGTGGCTGACGCTGCTCATCATCATTTGTGTGTTGGGGGTGCCATTGGGGGTGTATTTGGTACGGCCGTTCTTCTTGCCAGAGCGCACCTTAGCCACCGCTGCTCCTTTTCTGATTATTGTACTGGCCTGGGGCATGACCCGCCGCCAATCGCCTTTGCCTTACCTGACGGGGCTGGCGTTGCTGCTCATGCTGGTGGGCACGATTGGCTACCATTCGGGGCCGCTGGTCAAACCACCTTACCGGGATGCTACTGCGTTTGTTGCAGAAAATAGCCAGCCGGGCGACGTTGTTTTGCACAGCAGCGACGGCTCGTACCTGCCGGCACTGCGTTACGCACCCCAGCTAAACCAGGGATTGCTGGCAGGTGACCCTGACCCCCGCAAGCCAGCGTCGGTTTATGCCGTGCTGGGTGGGCAAGTGTGGTCGATGGCAGATTTAGAATTGATGGCAAACGGCCGTTTCTGGGTCATTGTTGCCTTAGAACACAGCATTGAATGGCAGCAAGCGCAATACGAAATCATCGCCGCCAGCCCCCCCTTGCTAGAGCAGCAAGAAATTGGCGGTATTCGTATCTTTTTGTTCGAGCAGGTGAAATGATGAATTGGCAAAGTGTTTGGCAGAAACGGCCGTTGCCACCGCTTCTACTCATTCTCCTCCTGGCTTTTGGCCTACGGCTGATTGGACTGGACAGCCAGAGCTTGTGGTGGGATGAACTTAAAACAATACAACGGGCTGCCATGGCCTTCCCACACTTAATGACTGATTTAGCTGGACACCGTGCCCATTTGCCGCTTTACTTTATGGTTATGCAATTATGGCATGGCCTGGGCGAGAGTGCCTTCGTTGTGCGCTTCTTCTCAGTGATCTGGGGCGTTGTTGGGATAGCCGGTATTTTTCAATTGGGGAAACATATCGCAAACAAACGTGTCGGTCTTTTGGCAGCGCTTCTCTTGGCAATTTCTCCTTTCTACATTTGGTATTCGCAAGAAGCGCGTATGTACAGCTTCTTGCCTGCGCTGCTCATTTTGGCGCATTGGGCATTGGCTGTCGCTATACAAAAAAAGAAGCTGCTCCCCTGGCTATTGTACGCTCTACTGATGATAGCTGCTGTTGCCACCCACTACTTCTCGTTATTTGTGATTATAGCCCACTACATCTTTTTTGTGCTTCATTTTCGCCAGCTGCGGCCTCAAACGATCCGCTGGTTCCTGACCATGTTACTGGTTGGGCTGTGCTTACTGCCGCTTGCCTGGTTTGTATTCACGAGTGGCAACGGAGAAGCCATAGCTACCGTCCCCGCCTGGATTGCCAGCATTCAATGGAGCGATCCTCTGCTAACGATCTGGAATTTCAGTATTGGCCCAGGGATTGGGCTAGGTGAATGGTACGGGTATAGCGCAACGGCCGTATTCCTGTTCGCTTTTGTGATAGCCATGCGACCTGCTCGACGCCGTAAAACTGACCAAGTCACTTATTCATCACTCTTTGTCCGCTTGTTCATCATCTGGTTTAGCTTGCCGTTGGGCCTCACATTTCTCGTCTCACTCAACTGGCCGTTTTTACCAGACAACCCATTCTCGCTTTACCTGGATCGGTACCTTATTATTTCTTTGCCGCCCTTTTTGTTAATGGTTGCCTGGGGAATCGACGATTGGGCCACCAAGCCATCCACTCGGTTCGCAGCAGCAAAACGATGGTTGCAATCAGGTTTCATCCTCATGGCAATGGTGATAAGTGGCATTTCAATTTGGCAACTGAACCACAATCCCAATCATTTACGCAACGATTGGCGTTCAGCTCTGGAACGAATCAATGAATACCCAACAAACAACACCGTTGTTTTGGGCCAGCAAGATATTGTGCTGCCAATAGATTATTATGGTGATACAGAGATTGTGTATGTTCAACTACCACCGCCGGATGGAGCTGCAATTTCTACCAGCTATATTGCAGCTATTCGTCAACAGATTGAAACGGCCGTACAGCACAGCCCCACAGCCTGGCATATTGAACCATTTTACAATCACGACACGCACCAATTTCCAGAAACGCGCCGCCAACAGTTAGCCAACGACAGCGAAAGCATGGCACAATCCTGGCTCATGGCCAACTTCACTATGCTAGCCCAGCATCGGTTGCCCGGTATACGTTTGACACTTTTTGAGTTGGAAGCAGGTCTGCAAAATTGACAGATATGACAAATAGTTACGCAGAGAAAAAACCAAAAAGCTGGCTCCCTCAGCTGATTCTCATGGGATTAATTTTGTTTGCATTTGCAGAGATGAGCTACTTGAGTCTAGCCAAATTTGCAGGCTTCAACAGCAAATATTTTGATCTTGGGGCAATGAGCCAGGCAATTTGGAGTGCAACGGAGGGATTGCCTCTTGTTTTTACTGGACAAGGCATTGCCATTAGCCGGTTGGCGCGGAATGTGGAGCTTATCTACTTTGCAATCGCACCGATTTATGCACTGTTCCCTACGCCACAAACGCTGCTAATTATCCAGGCGTTGGTTTATGCACTGGCTGGCATTCCGCTATTTCTATTAGCCCGGCGGAAGCTAAAAAACGCCACTTATGCCCTGATTGTAAGTGCGATATATCTATTCTATCCGGTTGCACAAACGGCCGTACTAGCCGAATTCCACTCTGACACGTTAGCGGCTGCTTTTTTGCTCTTTGCCATCGAAGCCGCTGACCGCAAGGCGTGGCGTGGCTATGCCATTTGGCTGGCAGTCGCCCTTAGCTGCAAATTTTACGTAGCGGCCCCAGCAGCCGCATTGGGGGTAGTGTTATGGCTACAAGGCAAGCGACGCGCGGGGCTGGCCACCAGCTTGGTGGCAGTTGGATACAGCCTCATTGCCTTTTTTGCCATCCGAACCGCCTTTGCCCCACCTGCTGAATTGGCTGAGCAAGCTGTCAATGTGCAATCCAGCACCTGGGGCTACATTCTTAATCGCTTTCAGCTGCCGTATGTTTGGGACACGGCCGGAATTCGTCTGGTACATGCTGTGATTGTTTTGATGCCTGCCATGCTGCTTCTAGCGTGGCGCGCTCCCGTATGGCTATTGCCTGCGGCCGTTACCGTCATTCCTGCGCTCATAAGCAATGGGTTTGGGCCGTCATTTAGCTACCGCACCCATCATTACGCGCTGGCCGTGCCATTTTTGGTTACGGCCGTTCTCTTCGGCGCGGCTAGACAACTGAATGATCCAATCCCAAAAGGTAAAAAACCGGCGTGGCAGGGCAGGCTGCGGCTAACGCTGTTCATGGCCTTGGTGTTCAATCTCGCATTTATCGACACGCCGATTAGCCCACAATTTTACCTGGATCGTCCCCATCTGGAGCAAGGTCTCAGCAGCACGCGGTTTGGCGTAACAGATCGTGATTCATTCAAAACCGCATGGCTGAATGACAATGTGCCAGATAACGTCGCAGTCGCTGCGGATCAGCTTTCAGCTACGCGGCTAACCAATCGGGAAACGCTCTATCTAACGACTTACGTGTTCGGCCGTCCGCTCACCGAACTGCTGCCACAAGTAGAATTTGTCGTTATGGATGGACTGTATGATGCTGCTATCGCCGATCCGGTGAACAGTGAACGTATTTTTGAAGGGGGTGTGGCGTATGAACATGAAGCGATTCGCACGATGCTCATGCAGCCAGATTTTCAACTGATTGCAATGCAGGATGGGTTGCTATTGTTTGGTCGCGAGGGGGATGGGTTGATAACGGCCGTTTCTGCCCAACCTCCCAAAGGTTTAGCAGAAGATGAAGTGCCCGCAGATAAACCTCCGGGAGGTTTCCTGGCCACATTTAACGAAATTGGCCTACGCGCCTACACCCTCACAGAAGCTGGTTCAAACCGGTACCGCATTGAAGCGACTTGGCAGCTAATGGCACCACTCAACAACGAAACAAATCGTTTTGCCGTGACCCACCTTGCTAGTTTGCCGCACACGCGGCTGCTGCATTTACCAACGGCCGTTTTAGAACCAGCAAACACCTGGGAGGTTGGTGAACAAATTACTGAATCGTTTGAATTTGAACTGCCAGCTAACGCGCCCAGCGGCAGCTACCAATTAACCGTTAGCTGGCATGATGCAAATCACATCTTTGCGGCCCAAACCGATGAAAGCAGCCGCCTCGGCGAGGAGGTGCCAGTTGGCCAACTCATCATCCCCTAGCTCAAAAATTACGTGGCAAGAGTGGTTGGTGGCAGTGGGGGTGGCAGTTGCAACGGCCGTTCTCGGTCTGGTTCCGTACTGGCTGGGCAACCTGCTGGCCCCAGACAATCTGGTTTATATGCAGCTCATCATGAACCCGGAGGATGCGCAAACATATTGGGCAAAAATGCTGCAAGGGTTCGATGGGGCCTGGCTGTACGCCATCCCCTTCACCCCTGAGCCACATGCGGCGGCAGGTGTCGGTATCTTTTACGTTTGGCTGGGGCGGGTCGCGCGGGGATTGGGATTACCGCTAACGGCCGTTTGGCACGGCAGTCGGTTTGCGGCCAGCATCTTGCTATTCCTCACTACCTTTCGCTTTGTTGCCACCTTTCTACCCAATCAACGCGCTCGCTGGACGGCTTATTTGCTAGCAATTTTTGGCTCAGGCTTAGGCTGGCTGCTGTTTGTACTGGGCCAGAATTTCTGGCTGGGTGCCTTCCCCGTCGATTTTAAGCAGCCGGGGGCACATCTCTTCTTTACGGCACTCACCTTTCCGCACATTTCGGTGGGAACGGCCGTTATCTTGTTCGATGTCCTTGTCCTGAAAAAAATCTGTAAACGGTACTCAGTAAACGGTACTCAGTGGCGTTGGGCAGCATTGGCTGGCGTGGCGAATGTAGTTTTAGGAATCGCTTACCCATTTTTGATTTATATTGTGGTGGGAACGGCCGTACTCACCTACGCCACGCTCGTTTGGCAACAACGACGAATTTTGTGGCAAACAGGCTGGCAAATCGCCACGATGTTTCTCATTCCCGCACCGCTCTACCTGTACTATTTGTCCGTTTGGCGTAGCAATGAGGTGTTCCGTTTGTGGGATGCCCAAGCAGGCACGCCCGCTGCACCGTGGCCCCACTACCTGGTTGCTTTTGGCCCGATGCTGCTGCTGGCAGGGCTGTTTTGGTGGAAACAACCTGAAGAAAATCGGCCACAGTTCAGTATCCTCTGGATTTGGATATTGACGGCGGCCTTGCTGCTTTATTCGCCGCTGAATCCGCAACGACGCTTTATTCAGGGGGTGCACGTGCCGTTGGCACTGCTGGCGGCTGCAGGATTTGTGCAGGTGGTGCTGCCACGTTGGCAAAACGGCCGTCTCTGGCAAAAAATCATCACCCACCCCCGCTACGAGACTGCCAAGCTGCGCCGCTTTGTCATCATGATCTTCCTGCTGGGAATGAGCCTCTCCAACATCTACCTTTGGCTGGACGTGACGCGTATTGCTGCCCTTACGCAACCGGATTTATTTTTTCGGCCTGCAGCAGAAATGGAGACTGTAAATTGGCTACGCGAAAATGGAGAGGATACGGCAGTTGTCCTCAGCAGCTACCAAACCGGGAACCTTGTGGCGGCACGGACCGGGCAGCGGGTCATGTTGGGTCATTGGGCAGAGACGGTTGATTTTGTGGACAAAGAAACGGCCGTCAATCAATTCTTTGATCAAAGCACTAGCCATTCCTGGCGACAAAATCTACTCGCCGAGTTTACTGTTGGTTACATTTGGTTTGGCCCCCGTGAACAGGAAATGGGCAATTTTAACCCAGCAACAGCCAGCTATCTGCTCCCTCTCTTCCAAAACGAAAATATTATCATCTTTGAAGTTGTCAACTTAAATTCAGAAGGCAAGCAATGAAACAGCTACAAACAGAATCACCATCTAAAGCATCGCCACAGAACCATCAGGGCCGAATGATCATTCTCATGGTGATCACAACAATCATCATTATTATTTTCCAGGTTCAACTAGCCAATTTTATTTATCGCGGCGAACAAAACTTTTGGCAATCTGGTTCAGACTCATATGGTCAACTGGCGCGGGCCCTCATCGAAGAAAATCTGTTTACTTTGAACCATGCCGACCCAACCGCACACCGGCCACCCCTTTACCCTTTGTTTTTAGCGTCTATCCTTACATTTACCGACAATCCACAAGCAATTATTGTTGCCCAGTCGATTCTAAGCGGCCTCACCATAGGCTTGTTAACAGGAGTTGCCTACTTCTACACGAAGAAATCATGGCCTACGCTGATCATCATTTTTTTGTTTGCCCTATCAAAATTCATTCCAGTCGATAACATCGTTCAACACGAAACAGTTCTGTTTACTTTTTTGCTAACAGTGGGCGGCATTCTTTATTGGGCAGAAACAAACGCACATTCAAATGCAAAAATTGTCGGGCTTGGTGTGGTTTTAGGGCTGGCAGCATTGGCACGGCCGTTAGCCCCCGTCCTCCTTCTCTTTGGCATCCTGTGGTTAATGTGGCGCGTTTTACAAAAGAACGCTTTTAGTCACTCACTAAAAAGAGTTGGGCTGTTTATAGCCACTGCACTCCTGGTGCTTCTGCCTTGGGGCGTGCGCAATTGGATTTCTCTTGGCACCTTCTCATTAACCACAACAACGCAAGGGGCTAATTTGTGGAAGGGCAACAATCCAGCCACAAAGGATATGTACCCAGAGCTGGATGCCGATGAGCTTGCTCCATTGCTATACCAGACGCCTACAGCCTCAGGCTGGTGGGACCCGCTACACCGTTTGTCTACAATGACGGAACCAGAACAAAGTGCCTATCTGTCTAACCTGGGGCTGGCCTATATTCGGGAACGGCCGTTTCACTTCCTAAAAATGGGGGCAGTTAAAATATGGGCATTGTGGACGCCGCAAAACATTCCTACGCACAGTGGCAAGATTGAATGGACGGAAGGTGGGGCCAGAATTTATGACTTGATGCCGTTCTATGATGATATGACCCCAATGTTCTTGCTCTACCTGCTTGTGTTGCCTGGTTTGTGGAAATGTAGAAAGTCTCCGTTTGTTTGGTATTTTATTATGTGGAGTTTGGCGTTAACGGCCGTACACGCGATCACTTTTGCCGAAAGTCGCTTTCGCTGGCCTTTAAACATGCTCATGCTGCCATTGGCTGCTGTAGGTGCTGAACTGATAGCCACAAAAATCTATGCCACAATTGGCCATTTTATAAAGAAATCATAGCCGAATCCATCCATTTGTCCTAAAATCAGTGCCAGACTTGGAGGAAATACCACAGAAAACGATTCACTTTTCAGCAAAACAATATGCGTGCTTTACTTCAGAGAGTTTCTTCTGCAAATGTTACCGTAGACGGCCGTATCATCGGGCAAATTGAACAAGGCTATGTTGTCTTGCTGGGAATCACCCATACCGACACAACAATCGAAGCCAACTGGCTGGCTAACAAAATTATTGGACTGCGCCTGTTTGAGGATGATGAAGGCAAAATGAATCTGAGCCTGGCCAACGTTGGAGGGCGGGTGCTGGTCGTCTCGCAATTTACGCTGTATGCAGATGCACGTAAAGGGCGCAGGCCATCTTTTACCGCGGCAACCCACCCAGAACATGCTAAAAAGCTAGTAGACTACTTTTGCGAACGCCTGCGCAAATCAGGCCTCATCGTCCCCACTGGGGAATTTGGGGCAACCATGCAAGTGAACATTCACAACGACGGCCCGGTTACCCTCATGCTGGAAAGAGAAGCGACCAATGGCTGATTCCAATAGAAACGCAGAGTTAGAGCAGCTGCTGCACGCCATCAACCACGATTTGCGAACGCCGCTAAGCAACATTCGTTCCGTCACCACTATTTTGCTGCAAGACCTCAACGACTCGTTAAGTGACGAGCAACGGGTTTTTCTCGATATTATTGATCGCTCCGTGATTCGCATTTTAGACCAAAGCAATCGCCTGTCTCTGTTTGGGCAGATTGCTTTTGGGCAATCAGAGATAAAATCTATTCAATTATCGGAACTGCTGGCAAACACCCAAAAAACTCTAAGAAGCAGTTATGAAATTGAAGGCACTCAATTTATTACCAACAGCGATCCACTTGTGCGCTGCTACCCACACACTCTTGCCGCCCTGCTTGCACTGCTGGCGGCTGGCGATACAAAGCAGCAGGCTACCCCTAGTGACCTTCCGGCACCAACGATTCAAGTTACCGCAGACAAAAACCGAATACAGTTTCGTATTACCAGCCAGATGCCGGCACACGAATTTGCGCTTGGCTTTACCGAACTCGCTAGCCAAATTGTCAATTTACATGGTGGCACACTGAATAATTCGGCTAAAGACGGCCGTAAACAGTTCTCCTTTACGATTCCCCACACCCCAACAGACGCCTAATTTCCTCACGACTGATAAATTAAAAAAATCGCGTTTTTGCCTAAAACGAGGTAAAAATCTGGCACTCTGATTCGTTCAAATATTCACAGAGTAAAGGATGAGATGAATACCTTATGCGAAAAACCTTGTTACCAGTCCTGTTAATTCTGACAACCCTTTTTGTTAGCTGCGACGATGCAGCTACATCAACAGCTACAGTTGAACCCACCACTGAAGTGGCAGCTGTTGAAGAACCGACCGCCACCGATACAGCTACGGCCGTCCCAACCTCGACAAATACGGCCGTTCCCGCTACAAACACGCCAACCACAGAACCAGCCACCAGCACCCCAACGGACGAGCCAACCGAAACGCCAACTTCCACCGCCACTAGCACCAATCCAGACCCAACCTCGGTAAATCCAAACCCAACCTCTGTAGAGCCAAATCCCACTTCTGTGGAACCAAATCCGACGGCCGCATCCACGCCCAGCGGCCCACCGCCGCCCGCCCCACCCGCCAGCCCCGGCGGTGTTGAGGCCCCCACCGATTACAACTACCCCGCCAACACCGATGTCGTTGGTTGGGAAAACCGCATTCGGGTGCCTGCTGGATTTAGCGTGAAATATTACGGCCGTGTGGATGGACAACCCACCAGCATTGCCTTTAGCCCCGTAGATGGCCAGCTTTACATCGCTGTGCAGGCAGGCACCATCTACAAAATGGACAGCGGCGGCGGCATTAGCACCTACGCAGGCGGCTACACTGTGCCCACCGGCATCGCCTTCCGCCCCGGCACCAACGATTTATACGTTTCCAGCCGAGTGGTGGAGGCCAATGTAGGCGGCGAGGCGCAGGTTTCTATTGTCAATCGCGGGCAGCTCATCGGCGGCTTGCCCTGCTGCTACACCTTCTTCCACGCTGCCAACGGCATCGCCTTTGGGCCAGATGGCTTTGGCTACGTGGGCGTTGGCGCACGCGCCGATCATGGTGAAATTCTGGATGGCCCCAACGCTGGGCAGCAAGATGAGCTGCATCCGCTGGAAGCCGCCATTTTGCGCTTCAACCCGGACACGGGCGAAGTTTCCGTGTACGCCACCGGCTTCCGCAACCCGTACGACATTGCCTGGGACGGCTTTGGCCAGCTCTGGGCCACCGACAACACCCCAGATTTCGACCCACCAGAACGACTGCACCGCGTCGTTCCCGGAGCCAATCACGGCTATCCCTACTACGATTGCGACGTTTGCTTTAGCCCGCCACCTGACGTGACGGTCATTCCGCCGCTGGGGCTGTTCACCCCCAGCTCCTCGCCAACCGGTGTTGCCGTTTATGACGGCAGCCAGTTCCCCGGCTACAACAACGTCATTTTTGTGACGCTGTGGAGCGCATTTGTGGGCGCACAAAAAGTGATGCACATCGGCGCGGGCGGTTCCTCCGCCCCGGTCAACTTTGCCACTGGCTTTGCCGCCCCTATCGACGTGGTTACTGGCCCAGACGGCAGCCTGTATGTGGCTGATTGGGCCACGGGCATCATTTTCCAGATTAGCTACACGGGGTAATGGTAACTATGTGACAGTCACTTTGGAAGTGACTGTCACGTTACCGACGGCCGTTCCCTTGCTATAATCACAAATCATGAACACACTCAAATCCCGCTACCGCGCTGTTCAACAAAAAATTGAAGCCGCCGCCCAACAAGCCAACCGCAACCCGGACGACATCACGCTGGTGGCCGTGACCAAAACGTGGCCCGTGGAGACCATTCTGGAAGCATACGTCGCCGGAATGCGCCACTTTGGCGAAAACCGCGCCGAGGAGTTGGCAGCAAAGCGTCCGGCCATTGAAGCAGTGCTCGGCCCCGACAGCGGTATCGTCTGGCACTTCATTGGCACGCTGCAAAGCCGCAAAACCAACCAAATCGCAGACCATGCCAACACTTTTCACGCGCTAGACCGGCTAAAAATCGCCAATCGCCTCTCTAAAAGATTAGTGGAAAACGGCCGTTCCCAAACGCACCCGCTCCCAACTTTCCTGGAACTCAACATTTCCGGCGAGATGAGTAAATCAGGAGTGAATTGTGTAGATTGGGAAAATAGTGCAACGCAACGCGCGGAAATCCGTAACTTGGGGGAAACGGTGGCCGCTTTGCCGGGTTTAACTCTCCAGGGCGTTATGACAATGGCACCGTGGCAAGCCAATCCGGATTTCATTCGCACCGTTTTTCAGCGCACTCGCCAGTTGGCGGAGTGGTTGGCAAGGGAGATGGGTTTGGAACGGCCGTTAGCCCTCTCGATGGGCATGACAGACGATTATCCACTTGCTATTGCCGAAGGTGCCACCCACGTGCGCGTTGGCCGCGCCATTTTTGGTGAGCGGCACACTCATTGACAATGTTGGTCATTGATGAACCTTTACTATTTAAATTAAATAGATAATGGCGTAAAGGTTCATTAAGGTGATTTACGCAATGATCGATTACCTAATTATTTTGTAAATCACCATAAATACCAACACAAACACGCCAAGATGCAGAGAAAACAAGGTCAAAAAATCTGTATAATCTATGGCTAATTTTATAAGGACTTTTTGATGATTATTGCTATTGCAAACGCCATTGACATTATTTTCAGAGCTTACACCATTTTGATTTTTGCCCGCGTTATTTTTTCCTGGATTCGCGTAGATCCGTACCATCCGTTTTGGGGGCCAATTTTGCGCTTTGTCTTTCAATCGACAGAGCCGCTCATCCAGCCCATACGCCGCCTGCTGCCCAGCATGGGCGGACTCGACTTCACGCCGCTGATCCTGCTGATTGGTTTGGATTTGATTCGGGGGCTGGTGGTGAATCTTATCGTGAGTTTGGCGTAATTTGGTGTAGGTAGGCAAGTGGCAAGTAAAACCTTCAAACCTGCCACTTGCAGCTTGTTACCTTAATCCCGTCAGGCTGCGGGCAATCACCATTCGCTGAATTTCGCTGGTGCCTTCATAAATTTCCGTAATCTTGGCGTCCCGGAAGTACCGTTCCAGCGGCATCTCCTTGCTATACCCCATCCCCCCATGAATTTGAATCGCCTCAGTGGTGACGTACATCGCCGTTTCGCTGGCGTACAGCTTGGCCATGCTGGCTTCTAATGAGTACCGGCCACCTGTCTCCTTAGCCGCTTTCTTGGCCAAACACGCCTGGTAGATGAGCAAGCGGCTAGCGTCCACGCGGCATTTCATATCTGCCAGCTTTTGCTGGATCATCTGGAATTGACCGATCTTTTGCCCAAATGCCTCACGTTCCTGAGCATAAGCAATACTGGCTTCCAAAGCTGCTTCGGCAATGCCCAACGCTTGAGAAGCAATGCCAATGCGTCCGGCATCCAGCACCGTCATGGCAATTTTGAAGCCCTCGCCTTCTTCTCCCAACCGATTTTCAACAGGGCATTCATAATTATCGAAGATAATCTCGCTGGTAGCACTGGCGCGAATGCCTAGCTTCGGCTCCGTTTTGCCCCGCTCAAAGCCGGGATGATCAGTTTCAATGAGAAAGGCGGTGACGCCTCTGTGCTTTTTCTCTGGTTGGGTCATGGTGAATAGCACAATATAGTCGGCAAATGGCGCAGAGGTTACCCAAGATTTACGGCCGTTAATCACGTAATGGGTCCCTGCTTCATTCAAAACCGCACGGCTCTTCATCGTGCCTGCATCGCTGCCAGACATCGGCTCTGTGAGGCTGTAAGCCCCAATTTTCTGGCCGCTAGCAACTGGCGCAACATAGTTTTGAATCTGTGCTTCCGTGCCAAATTTGAGAATGCCGTGACAATACAGCGAGTTATTAACCGACATTACCGTGCCGTGGCTGGCATCTGCCTTGCAAATCTCGGTAAGTGCCAGCGAGTAGGCCAAAGTATCCATGCCAATGCCGCCATAATCTTCCGGCACCTCAATGCCCATAAAGCCTAATTCACCCATTTTACGCACGGTGTTAATGGGGAATTCGCCTGTTTGGTCGTGGTGCTCAGCCACAGGAGCCACTTCATTTTGGGCAAAGCGGCGCGCCTCTTGCTGAATCATCTTGTGTTCTTCGGTAATAAAGTCAAACATCGTGGGAAATCCTCCAAAGTAAAAGTGAATGGAGAATTGTGGAGTTTGAATTGTGAACGGATCACTCACAATTCACAATTTATTATTCACAATTCACAATTCCAGTGTTGTTTGAATATGGTTCATAAACGTTTCAAATTCTTCCGGTGGCAGTTCAAAGCCATCAATCCAGCGACGGCGTTCGGCCAGCCAATACGGGCCATCCTTGCCGGTAATAATTTCGGCAGGAATTTCTGGCCGCCTGGGGCCAGCTAATCGTTTCCGCCAAGAGCTATCGTATATGCGCTGCGGGTGAATTTGGTGGAAGGCAAACGGCGTCTTTTGCCCTAACCATTGGTCTGCCTGATCCGGAGGCAAGTACGTGAAGACAATGATCTGCTCTTTGCTGGCTTTTAGCTCAACGGCCAAACAAGTCCAGTTTTGCGGTACCCGCCGCTCACGGCCACCCCGCTGCCAGCCTTGCAAATCAAAGTGCCACGCCAGCGGCACAACCCCCTGCTCCTGAGTCAAGGTTACCTGGTTGCCTGCCTCTGTTTGTACAGTCACGCCATTAGATATAAGGGTTACCGTACGGCCGCTTGGCCAAACCTGCTTCATGTACCGCTCCGCCACCCAAATGATGCCCACCGCCACCGGAAACGCGCCAAAGCAGGAGAGTGCAAAAGCATAATCCACTATCCAATCTGTGCCTACCGCCCTCAGCAAAGCACGCAAGCCCAAAAAGGCCACAATCAAGGAGAGAAAGAGCAGGGCAAATACGGCCGTGCGAAGCCCGGTATGCTCCTGATCTGCATGCAAAATTCTGGGGTTCGTCTCACCTAAAGTCATAATTCTTGTAACTATTTCCTTGTACCCTAACAATAATACACGGGTTCATTCTTTCTACCCATTGAATTAAAAAATCATTTTCTTTCGTGCCAAAGAAACCAAGACCCTTTCAAACACAATGTCTGATTTGCAAAAATACAAAACAATGATAGCCGAATTTGTACCTCCAAAAGGCAGTTTTAAGCCAACAAAAGTACAAGATGCGCAAAAACAAATAGAATTGATCGAGGAGATTGAAACAAATTTAGAAGTCCTCAATAAACAAATAACTTCGGATTATAAAAGTCTGAAATTTCATGTTCGCAAAGAAAGAGTGGGCAAAAGCCTAAATAATCTATATTCCCTGGTCAATAATGACAGTAAGGTTGGGCAAAAGAACAATTCTCAAAAAAATTTGCATAATAGCAAACTGGCGGAATACAAAAAACTCATCGAATTTTGTGAGAAACTACTAAAAGCGTATGAATTAACAAAAGGAAAATTGATCGCCTTTATTGAACAAGAACTAGGTAAAAAGCCAAAACGTTTTACTGCCTCACTCGGTGGCCTGCTTAATAAGAATGAACACCAAAATCTTGTAAATTACAAAGCCTATATTCGTTCCAAGGAATGGAAATTAAAGGCCGAAGAGGCAAAGGCTCGGGCAGGAAATCGCTGCCAATTATGCAATCGGTCGCGCTCCGAAGTGCAGCTTGAAGCACATCACCGAACTTACGAGCGGTTAGGCCATGAATTAGCAGGCGACATTACGGTGTTGTGCCGAGATTGTCACCATGCACATGAAAAATCCAAAGCAAATAGAGAACTAAATCAAAATCTTCTTGAACCAAACAAGGGCGTTTGCATTCGATGTGGTGAACAAATCCATTTCAATCAACACAAACCATTTTGTTTGAGCTGCTACAAATCTTGGACCAGGTTTAGAAACATGACCTACGAAGAAAAATTTTGCCATGCGTGCGGAATCGCAAATCCAAGTTCAATGTCAAAGCCATTTTGTTTAGACTGCTACAAAAAAAGTAAAACTAATAAGGAACGGTTGATCACCCCTAATACTTGACCAAAACCCCAAAGCGCAATACGCTAGAACAGATGTTTGCTGAACTGGTGATCAACATTGAAGCGCCGCTGGAAGGCACGTTTCATTATCATATTCCTAAGGACCTGAAGCCTAAACTCCGGTTAGGCCATCTGGTTGAGGTGGAGTTTGGGCGACGGCTGGCGCAGGGTATTATTCTGCGCTTTGATGACACGGCACCCATCGAAGAAATCAAGCCGATTATTGCCCTGATCGATGAAAAACCTGTGGTTTTCTGGTGGCAAATTGAGCTGGCGCAGTGGCTCAGCCAAACCTATTTGGCACCGCTCAATGCCTGCCTGCGCCTCATGCTGCCCCCTGGCCTTACCCGCTGGGCAGACGTCACGGTAGACATCAATCCATATTGGGATGGCAACGGCCGTCTCACCCCACTCCAGCAGCAAATCATCAATGTTCTCCGGGAGCGCGGCGATTTGCGCGGACGGCAGTTACAGCGTGCGTTACGGAAAGCCAGCGGCAGCTCGAAGAAAAAAATTGATTGGAAAACGGCCGTAAACCAGCTCACCAAACGCCAAATTTTGCGGAAAGCTACCGTGCTAGACCCACCACGCATCCGCCCCAAGCAAATACGCACCGCTGAACTCATTGCCAGCGATGAGCGAGTGAAAGCTATTGTGCCGAGGCTGGGCCGCGCCAACAAGCAAGCAGACGTGCTGCTTTATTTGCTCAACAGTGACGATCCTTTACCAGAAGAAACGGCCGTACTCGCAGCCACCGGTGCCCAAGAAAAACATTTGAAGCAATTGGAAAAAGACGGCCGTATCAGCCGAACCCCAGCCCAAACCACCATCCTCCCCACTGGCAAACAGCCACCTGCCGAACACGCAACTGTTTTCGCTCAACTCCCCGCTCCACTCGACCGAATAACCATTAAAAATTTACCATTAACAATTAACAATTTAATAGACTCTGGCCACCTGGAAACCTTTGAAGAACTTGCCACCCTCAGCCTCGCCATCCCTCCAAATCAACTGCTTGGCCACATTCTGCAGCTGCGTCGCGCCACCAACTACCACGATGTTCTCACGCTGCTGGCTCAGGCTGCTCAACCCGTCAGCTTGACGGAGATTTACGCCCAAACCAAAGCCACCATCAACCATTTGCGCAAGCTGGCCAAGCTAGACCTCATCCGCTTTGGTTCAGAAGAAGTATGGCGCGATCCGCTGGCAGATCGTGACTTCGTGCCGGCCGAGGCCCCGATGCTCACTGCCGACCAGGCCCGCGTCTGGGGCCGCATCAAAATGGCGATTCTGACCGCTGAAGAGGTGATGGAACAAGGTGAAGAGGAATTCGCAGTTGCTGCGCCCAAACCAATTTTATTACACGGGGTAACGGGCAGCGGCAAGACGGAAATTTATATGCGGGCGATTGCCAATGCAATCTCCGAGGGGCAACAAGCCATCGTTTTGGTCCCGGAGATTGCCCTGACGCCACAAACCGTGCGCCGCTTTGCCGCCCGCTTTCCGGGGCGCGTGGCCGTCCTGCACAGCCGCCTCACCGATGGCGAACGGTACGACACCTGGCGACGGGCACGGCAGGGGCTGTTCGACATCGTGGTGGGGCCGCGCAGTGCCTTGTTTACGCCGTTGCCCAATCTAGGCGTGATTGTGCTGGATGAGGAGCATGACCCCAGCTATAAGCAGACGCCGCCCGTACCTCCACCGTACTATCACACTCGCGAAACGGCCGTTGCCCTTAGCCAAATCATCGGAGCCACCGTCATCATGGGCAGCGCCACGCCAGACATTGTGACCTACCATCGTGCGCAAAGCGGCCGTTTCCAACTGCTAGAGCTGCAAAAGCGCGTCATGGGGCATCGCCAACGGTTAGAAAGCCAGGCAGAGCGGCTACAGCTTAAAAACCATTACCAACATGCCGGGGAAGACCCTGATGACGCCCTCACCATTCCCCTACCCCCCATCCAGATTGTGGATTTGCGTCAGGAGCTGCGCGCTGGGAACCGCTCCATCTTCAGCCGCGCCCTGGAAAAAGCCATTACCGAGACGCTGGAACGAGGCGAACAAGCCATCTTGTTCCTCAACCGGCGCGGCTCAGCCACCTTCGTTATTTGTCGGGATTGTGGCTATGTGGCCACCTGCCCACGCTGCGATCTGCCGCTTACCTACCATCGGCACGGGATGATGCTGGTTTGCCACCATTGCGGCCGTCGCGAACCCAACCAAACGGAATGTCCGCAATGTGGCTCAAAGCGGATTCGTTACTTTGGCCTGGGCACGGAAGAGGTGGCGGAGCGGGTGCGGCAGCGATGGCCGAAGGCGCGCATCACCCGCTGGGACCGTGACACCACCGCCGGGCGCAACACCCATGAAACGCTCCTCGCCAGCTTCATCAACCAAGAAGCAGATATTTTGGTGGGCACACAAATGATTGCCAAAGGGCTAGATTTACCATTGGTGACGCTGGTCGGCGTCATTTCAGCCGATGTCTCTTTGGGATTGCCCGATTACCGCACGGGGGAACGCGCTTTCCAAATTTTGGCGCAGGTGGCGGGGCGGGCCGGGCGCGGCCTGCTGGGCGGGCGCGTCATCATCCAAACGTACAAGCCGGAACATTACGCCATTCAGGCCGCTGCCGAACATGATTTTGCCTCGTTTTACATTGATGAGATTCGCTTCCGCACGCAGCACAGCCTGCCCCCCTTCCGGCGCATGGCGCGGCTGTTGCTGATTGATCCAATAGATGAGCGGGGCAAGCGGGAGGCGGAGGCGTTGGCCAAAGGGCTGCGGCTGCACATTCGGGAGAAGGCGTTGGCGGCGTCGGAAATTTTGGGGCCAGTACCACCGTTTTTTAACCGGGTAGACGGCCGTTTCCGGTGGCAAATCATCGTGCGCTCCCCAGACCCCAACCGGCTGCTGGCCGACTTCCCTATCCCGCCCAAATGGATGGTGGACATAGACCCAGTTAGCACTTTGTAAAATACCCCCGTCAGGACTCGAACCTGAATCTATCGCTTAGGAGGCGATTGCTCTATCCATTGAGCTACGAGGGCGGGAGCGATAAGCTAAACTTATCAAAAACTGCGATTTGACTCAAAATTTGCAGCATTTTCCCAATAGTTGCCTATAATCATAAATGGTTACTGCTGCCAGGCAATGGTAGCGTAAACCATTGGAAGGAACAAAACTTTTCGGGTAGAAAATGCCACACGACCTGCAACTCCCTTTTTTTGTATATGGCACCCTGCTGCCAAACCAGCCGAACTTCTACCTGTGGGGAACGGATATCTTAACCAAGCAGCCTGCTACATTTAAGGGTGGGAAGCTATACGACATGGGGTATTATCCCATGCTGGTTTCGGCAGAAACCTCAGATGTCGTTCAGGGGATCGTCATCACGGTTGCACCTACAAAGTATGTGGTTGTTCAGCAGCGGTTGGATGCACTGGAGGGGTATCAGCCCAACCGGCCAGACGCATCTGGGTATAGGCGGCGGGCAGTTGAGGTGATTTTGGCAAACGGCCGTTCCCAACAAGCATGGGTGTACCTGGGCCAGTCAGAACTGGTTGTTGGTAAGCCGATTGTGGCCAATGGAGATTGGGCAGCCCATGCCGCCCAGAACCAGCCCAATTTGCAAACTTGGTGGAACAGGATCCAAACCGTTGCCGGATTGCACTCAAAACCATAAATATTCGATAGGGCCAAACGGAAAGAAGGATACTTTAACCGCTGGTGGCAACGGCACCGCTCCCAATGAAAAAATAGTGTGAAATAGGGCAGTATCCTTGACACACCATCTGGGTAATTCCTAAAATGGAGCTATACTGACTTTGGGAAAAACAAGGATCAAAACCCGCATGAAACGTATCTTCCAAAATCCAATCTTCCTCATTCTTGCCCTTGCTGGTTTTGTGAGCCTCGGCTGCCAGGCAGCCACCCTGTTGCCAGCCGAAAGCGGCAACGGCTCTGACGTTGATGAAGACGCGGTTGTGGCAGCGGCCGTTGCCACCGTATCGGCTCAGGCAAATGTCATCGACATTAGTGCCCCTGCCCAATCTACTGAAGTTGTCACCGCCGATCTGGAAAACCGCTTCATCGAAATTTACAACCGAGTCAATCCAGCCGTGGTGCACATCTTTGTTTTTGACGATGATGGCCTCTTTTTAAGCACCGGCAGCGGCTTCGTGGTGGATTTGGAGGGCAATATTGTTACCAACAACCATGTGGTGACTGGCGGTACCGAGTTCGAGGTGGTGTTTGCCAGCGGCGACCGCAGCCGTGCCGACTTGAGCGGCGCAGATGTAGACAGTGACTTGGCGGTCATATCGGTAGATAGTTTGCCAGCAAACGTGCAGCCTGTACCATTAGGTGATTCCAGCAGCTTGCAGGTGGGCCAATTTGTTATTGCTATTGGAAACCCCTTTGGCGAAGCTGGCTCGATGTCCATTGGCGTTATCAGTGGCCTGGGCCGCACTATCGAAAGCCAGCGCGTGGTGGCCGGTGGCAACTTCTCAATTCCGCAAGTGATTCAAACAGACGCCGCCATTAACCCTGGCAACTCCGGCGGCCCGTTGATCAACCTCAATGGCGAGGTGATTGGCGTGAACAGTGCCATCCTGTCTGCCACAGGTGAGAACTCTGGGGTGGGTTTCACAATCCCCGTCAACGCCGTCCGCAACATTGCCCCGGCCCTCATCGCTGAGGGAGAGTACGTCTACCCGTATTTGGGTATTAGCATGTGGCCACAGGCGTTTACCATTCGACAGCTAGAAGTGCTGGATTTGCCGCCCAATGGCGTTTACGTGACGGGCGTTTTAGAAAATACACCTGCCGATGCTGCCGGGCTTGTCGGGAACAATTTGTCGGTATCATTTACCAACGACGGCGATTACATCACGGCCATCAACGATCAACCTGTTCGGACTTCGGATGATTTATTGAGCTATCTGGTTTTTGAAACGATCGTTGGCGAGACTGTCGAGCTGACGGTCATTCGGGATGGTGAAGAAATTAAATTGCCACTTACGCTGGGGGAACGGCCGTAGCTCAATTTACGGCCGTTGCCTCCAATTAAAATTTTCCACATAACGGTAACATCGTGGCCACCCCGCTATTCCTCACCGTTATCACACTGCCTCAATCCCTTAACTTTTTCTTTCACGAGACAGGAGGTTACATGATCACCCAAGATCAATTCCAGGCATTGTTATCGTTTGAACCTAGCGAGCAAAAAGTGCTGAGTTTGTACCTAAACACCGACAGCAGCGAGGAACCTACTGAAGCAATCAAGCTAAAAGCAAAAAATCTGCTGCGCCAAGTCAGTGGGTTGGCAGCAGATGTTCAAGCAGTAGAAACGTATCTGAACCATAGCTTCGACTGGAAATCACCCGGACTCGCTCTGTTTAGCAGCCGGGGTGGTGACTTTTTTGAATCGTTCCCGACGGCCGTTTCCTTCCGCAACCGGCTACGCGTGACCCCCAAACCGTATCTGAAGCCGCTGGGGCATTTGTTGGAGCATTATGCCCATTATGGTGTCATTCTGGTTGACCGCGTTGGTGCCCGCTTTTTTGCCTACCATCTAGGCACCCTGCAAGAGAGCAATGGCTTTTTGGGTGAAGAAATTCAAAAGCTGAAGCAAGGGCGTGGTTCCTCAGCCATTGGGCGGCGTGGGGGCGTTGGGGGCGGCAGCCGCGAAGAAGAAAACGCGCGGCGTAACCTGCGGGATGCTGCCAATGCGGCCGTAGACTTTTTTGGCAATAAGCCCATTCGCCGCCTGTTTTTGGGCGGTACGGCCGAAAATACCGCCCAATTCCGTGAGCTACTCCCTAAACAGATGCAAAGCTGCCTGGTTGGTAGTTTTGTGATGGACATGAACGCTGGCGAGCATGAAGTGCGAACCGAAACGTTGAAGCTGTTACAAACCGCCAATGCCGAGCGAGAAAAGAAGCTGATAAAAACATTGGTGGGAACCAGTGCCAGCGGCGGCGCGGCCGTTTTGGGTCTGGACGATACGCTGGAAGCCATTAGCAACCGTCGGGTGCAAACCCTGCTGCTTAGTGATGGTTTCCAGATGCCGGGCTATGTAGATTACAACTCTGGCTTTGTGGTGGCGAATTTGGCCAAAAGCCCGTTGAGTGACCGTGAGTTAACGGCCGTTGATGACGTGATCGATAGTGCCTTCACCCTCAGCTTAAACCAGGGGGCGCATGTAGAGGTGATCCGGGATGATCCTGATCTGGAAAATGCAGGCAACATCGGCGCGCTGCTCCGCTTCTAAAAATTTGAGACTGGAGATTAGAGAATGATTCTAAAATCTCTAATCTCCTTCCCTATCAACTATTCCCCCCCTTTAATGAAAATCAAAGAATTTGTTCATAATTTGGCAACGGCCGTCCCCCCGCAACATTGCACCAACCCGTACGCCGAGGAATGGCCACTTCGACATGGCTCAGCGCAGGCGTTTGCCCACCAACGCCGCCACAATTTACAAACGTACCTGCAACTGATGATACAGCAACAGCCAAAACAACTTTTGGTTGGCGAGGCACCGGGCTATCGGGGCTGTCGGCTCACGGGGATTCCATTCACCAGCCAGCACATTTTGGCGACATTGAGCACCCGGTTCGGGTTAGAAAGCAACCCGTTCCAATCAATTCCTGAATGGACGGATGTCAATCGTGAGGCAAGCGCGACCATCGTCTGGCGTACCATTAACGAATGGCGACCGCTGCCGCTTTTATGGAACGTCTTTCCCTTTCACCCTCACCAGCCCAACACGCCAAAATCGAACCGTACCCCCAAAATGAGCGAGATAGCATTGGGAAGGCCATTCCTCCATCATCTGCTCCACCTATTCCCAGGCATCAAAATTGTGGCCGTTGGCAAGAAAGCTGCCGGGGCATTGGCGCGGTGGGAATTGACGCATACGGCCGTTCGCCATCCCTCCCGTGGCGGCGCAAAACAGTTCCAAACAGGGATGAACACGCTGCAAAAAATCTTGTAGCGTGGGGAAACTTTCGGGTATAATTTTCGTTATGCCAGTTCTTACGCTCTCCCCACATCAACCCCGGAGGAACAGATGAATCATACAAATTTGCTGGATTTACGGCCGTTGTCCATTGGCGAACTTTTCGACCGCACCTTTCGACTATTTCGCAAGCATTTCTTTGTTTTTCTAGGCATTGCCGTCATCACGCAGTTGCCGACGATCATGCTCCAACTGCTTTTAGTTGTATTTTCTGGCGACTTAACAAATCCTGAAGGGTTCTTGTTGACTGAGCAACCAGAACAACTTCTTTTACCATTCTTTCTATTTGGCATCGTCATTGCCATTGCCTCCCTCATTTTTACCCAAATTGGTACGGCCGCTATTACCAAAGCGGTCTCAGATAGCTACTTGGGGCGAGCCGTTAGCTTTGATGGGGCATTTCGTCGCATGGGTAACTCCTGGCTGCGCCTCATTGCGGCAACCCTTATGGGCGGCTTGCTGCTGGTTCTCATGTTCATTCCGGTTGGTCTCATTGCCATTATTCCTTGCCTGGGCATCTTGATTGCAATTCCCACATTCATTGTGCTTGGAGCAGTAGCCAACATCATTTTCTCCTTGCTGCCACCAGTCGTCGTGCTGGAGAATTCAGGCACTATTGATTCCCTTAAGCGAGCTTGGGAGCTGGGCAGGAAACGTTTTTGGTGGGTATTTGGCTATTTGTTTTTATTAGGCTTGTTGACCGGAATCATTGTTTCTGGGCCAGCTGCTTTGTTAGGTTTTCTTATTCCGGTTATCATCGGCGATATCAACCCAATCACGCAGGCAATTATTCAGCAGACGGTCTCATTGGTGTTAACGGCTGTTTTCTTGCCTATTCGTTTTACCGCCATCACCCTGATGTATTTTGATTTGCGTATCCGCTATGAAGGTTTCGATTTGATGATCCTGGCCTCAAGTGATAATGAAACTGACTCCGATCTCTCTAATTTAACTGGCAAAATAGGATTATGACCGCACTCCCTAATAATTTACAGCCATTGAGCATGTCTCAACTGCTGGATCGCGCCATTCGGCTGTATCGCAACAACTTTTTGCTGTTCGTTGGCATTGTGGCCATTGCTCAAATTCCAGCAACGGCCGTAAACATGGTCGGCCTCTGGCTGGCACCCACCCCTGAATTTGGCTTTGATCCCGCCGCCACCGTCACCGACATTTGGCTGCAAACGTTTGAAAGCATGGGCTTCGGCAATAATCCGTGGGTCTGGCTGGGGCGACTGGTTACATTGCTGCTGGTGCAGCTAGCCACGGCGGCCATGACCAAAGCCGTCGCCGAAAATTACCTGGGGCATAAAATAGGCCTGTTTGACGCCTACCGCAAAATCGGGCTTTCTGGATTTACTTTATTGTTAGCCACATTTATCGGCATATTTTTCATCATCGCGCTCTTCATTTGGTGGGTTGTTGTGCCGTGCCTTGGCTGGTTGACGGGCCTGGGCATGATATTTTTCTTCGGGTTGGTTGTGCTACCGCTCGTGGCACCGGTAATCGTGTTGGAAAAGCGTGGTGCCATGGCGGGGCTACAACGCGCCTGGGATTTAGCCAGACGGCGTTTTTGGTGGCTCATTGGCTTTATGCTGCTGTTGGGGCTGTTCGGGCAGCTTATTGTTACTGGCCCGGCCCTACTTTCGGTCTTCATTGTCGAAAGCACTGTCGGCAGCGGCTTAGACACAACCACCACCACGCTGGTTCAACAGGTAATCGGCTTGCTTCTCAATCTGATTTACCTGCCCTTACAGCTTTCTTGCGTAACCTTACTCTATTTTGATGTGCGCGTTCGCACAGAAGGATTTGACTTAGCACTCTTAGCTTTAAGCGAAGAAGCAAACGCGGAAACGCTAGCCATGACCGCTCCCGCATTAGACAGCAAAGCCATCCCCAAATGGGAAGAAATGGGCTATTTTGCACTAATCGAAGTTGCCATTATTGTGCTGTACGTTGCGCTGGTGCTCGGTTTTATTGTCCTAGCGTTGGGGATAGGCGGGCTTTGATGGGAGTGTGGGGGAGACACGGCCGTTCCACCCTGCCGTTCATCATCCTAATTGCCATAGTGGTGGCCGGAGTACACCCCGCCACGGCGCAATCCAATGCCGTGCCGCTGGATGATTATTGGGAAACGATTGCCCAAATTCGGGATGATTTGAACGCGGCTGACGAAGACGACAACAGTGTGCGCAATACGGCCGTCACAACCCTCATCCGCATCACCCAAATTGAACTGGCAGACGGCCGTATCCATCCGATCGATCATACATATTTCATCCGCCAGCTAGAAAATGAAAATATGAACCACGAAACAGTGGCCACGCTGCTTACCGCCTACTACAGCAGCCGCCAGGGATGGCCAGACCCCAGCTTGCCCCAGCTAGACAAAGCCGCGTTCAACGATATTTTAAGCCAGCCACAGTTTGATTACGCGCCTGAGGAACCCAACTTCTTGCAGCGGCTGTGGCAAAACATCCGGCAGGCAATTGAAGACTTTTTCCTGCGGCTCTTCCCCGATGATAGCACCGTGCGCCTGCCAATCAGTGATCTGTTGGTCATTCTGGCCGCTGTGCTGGTGGCTGGCGTGCTCGCTTACGCCCTACGCGGACTCATTGGTGATTTCACCGCCGATGCTGCCATCTTTGCCGAAGAGGAGCTGGGCGGCGAGCCGCTCACCGCCGAGCTGGCTTTACAAAAAGCCCAGGAGCTTTCCACAGGCGGGGATTATCGCACGGCCGTTCGCTACCTCTACCTCTCCTCCCTGCTGCTGCTAGAAGAACGAGGGCTGCTCCGCTACGATCGGTCTCTGACGAACCGGGAATATTTACGCACCGTGGCCCACCGCCCCGAACTGGCCACCATCTTGCGCGAAGTCATCGACGTATTCGACCGCGTTTGGTACGGCTTCCAAACCCTCACGGCCAGCGAATATGACGTGTACGCTCAGCGGGTAGAAACGCTCAAGCAGCAAAAGGAAGCCAGATGAAACGCTTAAGCCGCGATTCATGGCTCGCCCTGGGCCTCTTCTTGCTGCTGACGCTGTTCACCACCATCACTGTGGTGCAGCAAGCCCAGGCATCGCTCACCGATCCGCCACTCGCTTCCTACTCTACCCAGCCCCAAGGCAGCCGCGCCCTCTGGCTTTACCTGGAATCCCAGCAGCTCCAGCTCACCGATTCAGTCGGTGAATCCTTTGGCATACCCAACAAGGTAGACCTGGCCTTGGTGTTAGAGCCAACGGTGGCCTTCACCCCCGGCGAATGGGCCATTTTGCGTAGCTGGGTGGAAGATGGCGGCACGCTGCTGCTGGCTGGCACCACGCAAGCTACCATCTCGCTGGCGCAAGAGTTGGATGTAAGTTATGGCTTGGTGCCGTCGGCAGATACGGCCGTCTCCAACCAAACCCCCTTGCTCAACGCCCCAGCCCTCAACGAGATTCAAGCCGCCACGCCCTACTTTTTGCGCACGGACCGGGACGATTTTGTGACGCTGCTGGCCAATCGCGCCGGAAACCCCATCGCCATTGCCTTTGCCGAAGGAAACGGCCGTGTCATTCTCACCAGCCTTACCGAACCGTTTAGCAACGACGGGTTGCAAACCGAGGGCAATGCCGAACTGGTGTTGAACCTGCTCAACGCCACCCCAAACCTGCGCAGCATCTGGTTCAACGAGTGGCATCACGGCATTCGTCCTCAAACCGACGGCGCGCTGACATCCAGCAACTGGCTCCAGCGCACGCCGGGCGGACGCGCCCTTCTGCTGGTGTTGGCCATCATTTTTATTGGGCTGCTGCTGCGAGGCCACCGTTTTGGCCGGCCCGTGCCCCTGCGCGAAGATATTGTGCGCCGCGCGCCGCTGGAGTACATTACGGGCATTGCCAATTTAAGCAGACGAGCAGGACACCGAACGGCCGTCTTGCAACATTACCACGATCGGCTCAAGCGGGATTTGGGTGCTCGTTACCGACTCAATCCCAGCCTGCCCGACGAGGAATTTATTAACCAACTAGCCACTTACCAGACCAATCTAGACACCGACGCCCTGCGCCAGACGCTGCAAAAGCTCTCCCAAACCAACGTCAGCGAAAGCGACATGGTGCAAATTGTTCGTCAAGCCACGATGTTTGATAATCGGTGAGATGTAATCGGTAAATGGCATCAAGTCCTGGAAAATAATTACCGATCATTCGCTTCTTCCGTACCGGTTGTAGCGAGTGAAGAAGTCGTGTTCGCCAATGAGGGTGGTGAGTCGCATGTGCAGGGGACGGCCGTCTTCCACCTCATAAGCCAACGTTACCTGATTGCCAATAATTTCGCGCACCAGCACCCAATAGGGAATTGTCATCTCCTCTTTTGGGCGCATCTCCCCATCTTTGGTTTCCTGACGGCCAGCCAGCAATTCATCCAGCCGCACTAAATATTTATCCGCCGCCGGGATCGTATCCAGAATCACCGCACGAAAAATTGCGCGAATAAAGTCACCATTGGGCAGCTTCCACACAAACTGCACGGGAAACCACTCCCCCTCTTTTCGTTTTGCTTCAGGCATAATTCTTTTCTAATTTGGCCACAGAGGATAAAGAGAGAAATGAGAAGAAAGCTGCTTCTCTAATCCTTCTGTGCGCTCTGTGGCAAACAAAAAAAGCCGTCTCCCATGCGAAATGAGAGACGGCCGTTTTAATCAACCAATTTGGTTAGCGAATAGCCTCTTCCGTATTCTTGTCGAAGATATGCATGTTGCTCATATCCATTACCAGGCCAATCTTGTTGCCAAACCCAACGCTCATGCGCGTATCGACCGTTGCTACCAGGCTGTTACGGCCGGAGTTGAGGAACAGGTGCTGCTCGTGGCCCAACAGTTCAACTACCTCAACCGTTGCTTCCATTGGCGCAGCCTGAATGTTCACTGGCGCAAATTCTGGTGCATGCACATGCTCTGGGCGCACACCAAAAATAATTTCTTTACCTACATAGCTGTCATATGCCTGCTTGCGGTCTTCCGGAACCTGAACGCGGAAATCGCCAGTATCTACATACAAATTGCCTTCTTCACCAATCAGCGTAGCATCGAAAAAGTTCATGCTGGGGCTGCCGATGAAACCGGCCACAAAAACATTATCCGGAACGTTATACAGATTACGTGGAGAGTCGATCTGCATCAATTTACCGTCGCTCAATACAGCAATGCGGTCACCCATCGTCATGGCTTCTACCTGATCGTGGGTGACATAGATGAAGGTCGTTCCTAGCCGTTTGTGCAGCTTGCTAATCTCGGCACGAGCCGTCACGCGCAGCTTGGCATCCAGGTTTGAGAGCGGCTCATCCATCAAGAAAACAGCGGGTTCACGAACAATGGCCCGGCCGACTGCCACACGCTGGCGCTGACCACCAGATAAGGCTTTGGGCTTGCGGTCGAGCAACTGAGCCAGACCCAAAATATCGGCCGCTTCTTTAACGCGCTTGTCAATTTCTGCCTTGGGGGTCTTGCGCAGCTTCAAACCAAAGGCCATGTTGTCGTAAACGGACATGTGTGGGTACAAAGCGTAGCTTTGGAAAACCATAGCGATGTCGCGGTCTTTGGGGGGAACATCGTTTACCACGCGGTCGCCAATGAGAATTTCACCTTCGGTGATCTCTTCCAACCCGGCGAGCATCCGCAAATTGGTAGACTTACCGCAGCCGGAGGGGCCTACAAAAACCACAAACTCTTTGTCTGCAATTTCCATGCTAAGGTCGGTCACCACGGTGACGTCGCCGTATCGCTTATACACATGCCGATAACTTACACTAGCCATTTGAATCTCCTTGTATGTGAAAGAATTTTTACCTTCACGCTCGCAAACAATCATTGCCAAAACGGCCGTTTCTTCTGCTCAATTTGGTTTAATCGTTTGTAAACTTGTGCTGTTTTTCAGAAATCCTAAACGAGGATGAGCAACTATAACGGCCGTTTTCACCACTGTCAAAAAAAATCACAAAAATGTCTAACTGCGTGGTGTTGATCGTAATTACTCTTCGTCCAAGGCCAAGATATCGGCTAAATCGCCGTCTAAGGCAGCCAATTCCAAGATGCTAGGAGGCAAATCAGGCGGCAGGTAATTAGCATACCCATTGATCCAGTTGGCTACTGTCTGGTGGTTCACCGCCAGCAAACGCCCGATCAGGCGAAGACTCAACCCCTCCAAATGGAGTGCCAACGCTTGGTGGCGCACTTCTTCATCGTACCCTTGCTCCTGGGGATTAGGCGTGTAGCGGCAGCCACACTTTTTGCACCGCATCCGTTGGCTGCCAGCGGCCGTATGTCCATGTTTTATCTGATCCGTCCTGGCAAAACATTTGGGGCAACTCAAGCGATTTTCCTCAAACAATGGTTAGTAAAACGGCGATGAAAAAGAGAAACAGCGCAGTTAGCAAGATCAGCCAATTGGCGCGTAAGGCACTCCCCAAACCAGAAGGGTTGGGCGTTGGTAATTTGGTGCCAGGGCGTGGTTGCAGCCCAAAAAAGACCTGCCGAAACAGCTCAACGCCAGACGGCCGTTCGTCTGGGTGCATCTCCATTGCCCACTGAATGGCATCTGAAACGTGGGGCGACACATCCTCATTGAGCTGCTCTGGCGGTGGCAGCGAAGCTGGGTTCAAAAAGCGGGCTTTGGCATCCGGTGGTGGATAATCTGTTAGCAGATGGTAAAACGTTGCGCCCAGCGCATAAATGTCTGAACGAACGTCGGTGTGGCTGCCATCGCCGCCGTACTGCTCCAGCGGCGTATAAAGAGCCGTGCCGCGTCCTTGCACCACTGTGATGGTACGCTCGTCATCGGTGGCCATCACCTTAACTAGTCCAAAATCAACGAGTTTAATGCGGTTGTCTAGCGTGAGCTTAATGTTAGCCGGTTTAATATCACGGTGCAGCACGGGTGGGGTTTGCCGATGAAGGTAAGCCAATGCGTCAATTATTTGCTCGGCCCAATCCAATATCTTCGCTTCAGAAAGCGGTCCTTTGTTTTCTTGGAGCAACTGACGTAAATCTTTACCCGTCACAAAATCCATCACCAGGTAGTCACGGCCGTTTTCTGTGAAAAAGTCTGAAACTTTGGGCAAGCTCGGATGATCAAGTTGGGCTAAAATACTGGCTTCCTGTAAAAATTGCGTTTGGGCTTGCAAACGATACGTTTCGTCTGCGTTGGGATCGGGTTGAACTTCTTTGATGGCACACAACCGCCCCGGTAAGCGCAAATCTTCCGCACGATAAACGCTGCCCATGCCACCCTGACCCACGATGTTGGTCAGCTTGTAACGTTCACGTAAAATAGCACCGCTTTCGAGCGTAACAAACATAAGTTTATTGTATACTGGACGTATCATCTGGAACAACATTGCATTTAATGAGATTGGAGGCCACAATCTCTAGTATTGCGCTCCGAAAGTTCGCATTAAGGTTATTTACTATGGCGCAATACTTAAACAGTCCGGCTCACTTGTCATGATAATTTTGTACGGATTTCCGCCGGACTGTACTAGGCTCCAATCTCCGATCTTTAATTTCCACTATTTAGGCTGGGAAGCCATTTCCAGTGAGAGGGATGAGTACCATGAATGAAAAACCGGTTTTAGTTGCGCGTGAAGGACAATTAGTTGGTCAACGCTGGACAATTGAGAATGACGATTTTTTGATTGGTCGTGGCTCAGATTGCCACATCGTGCTGCCAGAGCGGCAGGTTTCTCGTCATCATGTGCGAATTACCCAGGAAAACGGCCGTTACACCGTACATGATCTCGGCAGCCGCAACGGCACCCACCTCAATGGTAGCCAAATTGAAGGACAAGCCATTCTGCAAGACGGCGACGAAATCTCCATTGCCCTGGCCGTCAAGCTCGTATTTGTTGGCACCGATGCCACCATTCCCCTCACCTTTGAGCCACCCACTGCAGAAGGCAATCTGCAAATTGATAAAGCAGCCCGCGCCGTCATAATCAACGGCGAAGAGCTAGACCCACCGCTCTCGTTGGCCCAGTTTCGTTTGCTAGAACTGCTGTACGATGCTGAAGGAGCGGTATGCAGCCGAGATGCCATCGTGGAAGTTGTTTGGCCCGGCACTGACGGGTTGGGCGTTTCAGAACAGGCAATTGACGCCCTGGTGCGTCGCCTGCGCGACCGGTTGGTAGAGCTGGATGAATACAATTACATCGTCACGGTACGCGGTCACGGCTTCCGTATTGACAACGAACCGCATTAAACGCCGCTAGCTTGAAGTTTGGGCCATCCATAATCTGCAAAAAAAGGCACCGTCGAGAAATGACAGTGCCTTTTCAATTTTGATAGCGTTATCCGGTCAATTATTGGGAAGCGCGTAGCGAAACTTGAATTTCATCATTGTCTAGACGCGTCACGGTTACATGAATTTCGTCACCCTTGTTAAAGTTATCCTCATACCAATGATGTACCGGCGGACTTAACACAATACGCGCCATGTCGTTGGGCAGCATTCGCCAAACAGCACTCTCTTTATCATAAACACCATCGTAATAAATGGTAACCGGGCGGGTTTCTGTACGGGAATTAATGGCAAAGAATGGCCAATGAGATGAGGTAAGATTAATAAAACCACGTCGTAAGTGGAGCGGTTTTACCTGGGCAACATGAACAAAACCATCCTCTGGTTTAATCACTGTCTCCAGAGAAGACGCTTCACCCTCTGTTTTGCCACCCATCATCGGTTTTACCGTGCGTGCTTTTGGCTTGGATTTCCGTTTGCTGCTGGCCCGTCGCCCAGTGAGGAAGTGAATGAGCGGTAGCAGGGCATCAACCTGCTCACTCAGCACGGATGAAATACTCACCCCCATCGCAGCAGCCTGTTCCGCCGGAATGCGGCGGCTCAGGTAAAATGGCGTAACCCACTTCTCATCATTGTTTAAGTATGCAGCTTTGCTCATCACTTCAGCCGAAACCTCTGGCAGCAATGCTGTAATGCCATCCTTGAACAGATCCTGGTAATGTGCCTGCTCACCACTTTCTTCGTCTACCTGCACTTGTTGCAGACGTAAGGACCAATCTGCCCCCAATTCAGTAATGAGCCGATGGGCCATTACTGGCTGTGCCTCAGCGTTTTTTAATGCTTTGGCCAATGCTTTGGAGTCAGTAATAGACACCTGCATTTCCAAGCTAAGCGGCCGGGCAAAAAAGGCAAGATGTAAATCTTCTTCTGGTGCTTCGCTGGCCGAGATGTAGACGGATTGATTGGCTCGACTAAGCCCAGCAAAGGGCAAATCGCCCTTGGCCTGACGAGACAAGTTACTGTGCAGCAAGTGAACAAATTGCTCTAGTTGATCTAAGGCATAATTGATGGCTGTTTCTTCACCTGCCCAGCCAAAAGCGGTGAAAACGGGCATGGTCAAGCCCGTAAACGCTGTGTTTGATGACATTGGTAATTCCTCACTCAGTCAGAAAATGGTGTGGTTGTATACCGAACAACTACTGACATGGCTTTGTAATGGGGATGCGTAATAAAGAGGATAATTCACTCCCACTTAGTTATAGCCTACGATTGTTTCTTGTCAAATTTATTCTCCAGCATACGGTCCCAAAGGGCTTCCTTCATGTTAACTCATCTTGGTTTGCAATAAACCCTTAGGGTCCCATAGTTATTTGATGCGATGCCCTTTGTAATCGTTGTTGAAAAGCCAGGCGACGACGGAGCCGATTTCGATGGTTTCTGGCAAATAGGTCTTCATGGTAACGGATGAGGTGCCGCGCGTGTGGAGCATGTGTTGGGTGCGGCGCATCCGCTCGAACCGCGCTTGCCATGTTTTGCAGTTAGACGGCCGTAAATCCACCCATCCCTTTTGCGCCCAGGCATCCATCGCCTGGGGTGTCAGTTCAACCTCATGGTAAATGCTTTCAGGGATGTTGATACGCGGCCCCCGGATAAGATGACAACCATCTGGCGTGAGGATGGGTACGCCAATAGAGGTAATTTGCGTCCGCAGCAGCTCATTTTCGGTGATAAACTTGTACAACGTTTCCGACAGTTCTATGGCTGATGCTTGTAACACGTTGGCCAACGTTTGGTAATTGAGCCGCAGCAAATGGGCCTCGTACAGCAGCTTGGAAAGCTCAGGCGGGCCAAGCTGCCCCAGGGCAACGCTGTGGCTTTGGGTTTCTTCTTCAATGCGCGCCAGCTTGTCTAGTGCGGTTTGGCGCAGCACCCCAGCACGGAAGCTAGGATTGATGATGCTGCTGTCGATACCGCCGATCACGTCGTAGCCAGTGTTACTCCCCTTAATTTCCAGCAGTGCCTGTTGGGCAATCTCTTCCGGCGTCACAAATTCCATTTGGTTAATATGGGTGATCGCTTCAAATTCACCCCTCGCAAAAAAGCCATTTTCCCCCGTATCGACACCAGCCATATGTATCTTGCCAATGCGCTGATAATGATTTTCCTCACCACGCAGGGTCAGACGGCCGTTTAGCGGCTGCAGTGGCTGCATTTGGCTATGAAAACGAAACTGAGGCCGCCCCCGCACCTTGACCGATTTATAAGCCACCCGCCGATAGCCAATCATGGCCCCAGGTTTTAGCTCCTTCACCAGCGGGCCATTGGGGGTCCGCGCCATCAAAAACATGAGTCCGGTGTGGGCAAAGGCAACGGCCGTTTTGCTCATCAATTTGGCACTGGGGCGATCTTCGCTGTGCGTGTAGGGAATATTCAACCCCATGCCGCCAGTGCCAGTGGTGCCAATTTTTAGGTAAAGGCGCGTCCCCACTTCGCGCATGGCACGGTGAATCATTTGCACGTGGCGAATAAGCTGCGGCAATGATTGAGAAATGAGCAAGGTACTCACGTTTTGCTCCAGCGACTTGCCCAAGGCGTCTAACCGCTCTAAATCTTGATGATCCACAATCTGGCGCAGCTCCTGTAAAAAGTCGTAGGTTTGCTGGCTGAGGCTGGAGACATCCTGGTAGCTAATAGCAGTGGCAGTATTGATGCAATCCACAATAACGTCTGGCTGATGCTGGTGAATAAGCTGCACAAGTGCGGAACGGCCGTACGCATCTTCCAATGAGCCAAATAGATCAGCGTAAAGCATGTCTAAATTGTGGCGACTTTGCAGCAAACGGCGGCGGCGCTCCAGGCTAAACTCCTCCCGAACAAAAACATCCCCCCAAGCACCAACAAACTCAATATTAGGGAATTCTTTACGCACATCGTACAAAAATTCGCGCACTTCGCCCCGGAACAGGCTGGCAACAACAATACGGCCAGGTTCCATGCTGCGCGCCACGGTGCGCACAATTTGGGAGCCAACTAAGCCAGCCCCTCCTAAAACCAAAAAGCTGCGGTCAGACATGACACCTCCATGTCAAAAATTGACGGAAATAGTGATGAGTGGTTGGCGGCTAGTATATCGTTTAACTCATTAAAACGATACCCTCATTAGGGCGTACCGACAGGGTATTTTGTGTAATGTTTGGCTGTTCTGATTCAGTGGTGAGCAGAACGGCCGTTTCCCCCAAATTCTCATACAGCTTCCACGTTTTCGGTTCCCCCGTCATGTTCAAAATCACCCAACAGGCTTGCTCACCGTGGCGGCGTTCGTACGCCAGTACGCCATCGGGAGCAGACAAACTGCGGTAGCTGCCTTGGTTGAGTGCGGCCGTTTCGCGGCGCAGTTGAATCAATTTTTGGGTGAAAACCAGTATCGAGTGAGGATCGTCTAGTTGGCTAGCAACGTTAACGAGGGTCGAATCTGGATTGAGCGGCAGCCAAGGAGTAACGTCTGGCGGACAAAAGCCGGCGTTGGGGGCAGATGTCCAGGGCATGGGCGTACGCTCTGGGTCACGACCCAGCCCCAGCCCCGGCACGCGCTTTTCCCACGGGTCTTGTACCTGTTCCGGCGCAATTTCGCCGTCGAGCATTCCCAACTCGTCGCCGTAGTACATTGTTGGCGTGCCGCGCAGCGTCAGCAGGAGCATCATTGCCACCCGCGCCTGCGCCGCCCCTACCCGGCTAGCAATGCGGTGCTGATCATGGTTGCCCAGCACCCAGTTGGGCCAGGCACCCTCTGGCAAAACACTTTCATACGTTTCGACGAGTTGGCGAACGGCCGTTGCTTCCCACGGTGTAAAGATAAGGTTGAAGTTGAAGGGTAAGTGAAGGCCGTCGAGGGAACGGCCGTAATGGGCCACCAATTCCTGCGGCGGCAAATTGATCTCCCCAATCAGCACCCGGTTTTCATACTCATCACACACCTGGCGCAGCCACCGATTAAAATGCTCAATATCCGGCGTGTTGCGCGTATATTTCTCAATCACCTGCTTAGCCGGGTCCATCCCCTCACGCCAGTTGGGATTTGGTGGATTATCACGAAATTGTGCATCTTTCATCGAGCGATAGCTGACGTCGATGCGAAAGCCATCAATCCCCTTGTTAAACCAGAAGCGCAGCACATCCAGCATGGCCGCCCGCAGCTCTGGGTTGCGCCAGTTCACGTCTGGCTGCTCTGCCAAAAAGGAGTGGAGGTAATATTGCCCGGTTTGTTCATCAAACGTCCAGGCGGGGCCACCAAAGCGGCTCTGCCAATTGTTGGGCACCCCGCCATCCGGGGCCGGATCGCGCCAGATGTACCAATCTCGCTTCGCGTTGTCCCGCGAGCTGCACGACTCCAAAAACCAGGGATGTTCGTTAGACGTGTGGTTGGGCACAAAATCAAGGATGAGCTTGAGATTGTGATCATGCGCTGCGTCGATGAGGCGATCCATGTCGGCCATTGTGCCAAACAGGGGGTGAATGTCCGTGTAATTGCTCACATCATAGCCAAAATCGGCCATCGGTGAAGGGTAAATGGGGGAAATCCAGACCGCGTCCACGCCCAACGCTTGCAGGTAGCCTAGCCGCTGCTCAATGCCCGGCAAGTCGCCCACGCCATCCCCGTTGCTATCCTGAAAACTGCGCGGATAAATCTGGTACACAATCCCGGTTTGCCACCAACTGCTCATAAAACCTCCATTTTTTACGCAACGTAGATTTCAGATTATACCGTAGCCGCGATTTCTTACCGCGCCATCCACATATGGCAAGAAACCGCGGCTACATTGAAAACAAAAAGAGCACCTCCGCGTTACTGAAGGTACTCTTTTAATTTTGGTTATCTGTTCAGCTTATTCCATCTCAATGGCCAAGGCAACCGCTTCGCCACCGCCGAGACAGAGGGACGCGACGCCGCGCTTGAGATTGCGCTGCTGCAAAGCGTGGATGAGCGTCACTAAAATGCGCGCACCGCTAGCCCCAATGGGATGCCCCAGCGCAATCGCGCCGCCGTTGACGTTCACTTTCTCCCAATCCCACGCATACCCTTTTTGCACTAACTCCACGCCGTTGGCCAACACCTGGGCGGCAAATGCTTCGTTCAGCTCAAACAAATCAACATCTGCCATTTCCCAGCCAATTTTACCCAGTAAACGAGGGATGGCGCGAGCAGGGGCGGCAAAGAGCCATTTTGGCTCAACGGCGTAATGGGTGTAGCCCACAATCCGAGCCAGTGGGGTTGTGCCTTGTTGCTCGGCCTTGGCGCGGCTGGTTACGACAACGGCCGCTCCGCCATCATTGAGGCCAGGTGCGTTCCCTGCCGTTACCTGGCCGTCTTTCTCGAAGGCGGGACGCAGCTTGGCTAACCCCTCAACGCTGGTTTGCATCTCATAGCTGCCGTTGGTGAACGTGGCGCGGATGGGTTCGTCCTTGTCTACCATCACGCTACCTTTGCGACTTTTGATTTCGATAGGGACGATCTCGGTTTGGAAACGGCCGTTTGCCGTGGCCTCTGCTGCTTTTTCATGGCTATGGTAGGCGTATTCATCCATTTCTTCACGGGTCACTTCATACTGCTTGGCAATAAATTCGGCCGCATTGCCCATGGCCCAATCTTCAAAAGCGCACCAGAGGCCATCCCGCAGCAGGGCATCTTGCAGCTCACCGTGACCAAAGCGCAGCCCCTGCCGGGCACGGGGGACCAGGTAAGGCGCATTGGACATGCTCTCCATGCCGCCCGCGACGAAAACGTCGGCTTCGCCCGCGACGATGCCGTTGGCCGCCATCATCACAGATTTCAATCCGGAGCCACAGGCTTTGTTGACGGCCACAGCACCGACGTTATTGGGTAGACCGCCACCTAGCGCGGCATGTCGCGCGGCGGCTTGCCCTGTGCCAGCAGGCACCACCTGTCCCATAATCACTTCGTACACGGTAGTCGGATCAATGCCAGCACGGGAAACGGCCGCTTTCACCGCCACCGCCCCCAAATCTGAAGCCGACTGGCTGACCAGCCCGCCAGAAAATTTACCAGTAGGCGTGCGTGCCGCCCCAACAATAACAACATCCTGAATACTTTTTTGGCTCATTTTTTCGCTCCTCAGTGGGTGTTGTAAAAGCGGAAGCGTACTTGAAAATAGGCAAAGGCTTGTCTCCCGCTTTTACACAAGTAATCGGCCAAAATCTTGGCTCGTTCATCATAAAAAGGATTGGCCGATTACAGAGAATCTTTGTTCAGTTTTAATGTGGTTATTGTACACGAAGGAGGTTGCAATTGGGAAACGGCCGTTCATTCCTACCTCATTGTGTCACACACTCTCACTTGCTATACTGTTACCATCTTTTTTCACCATCCGACATTTTCAATCCATAAGTAGGGCTGACCCGCAAGCGCCAGCTAAAAGGGTTTTATGCGAAAGTACATACCATGGTAAATTTGAAAATGACTATAGTAATGCCGGATAATAATATGTTGGGACGGCTAAATATATTTTTAGGTTTGCCTAAATCAGAACTCGCCGTCCCAACAACAGCATAAAGCCGACAAAACTGCACACAGATTTTGCGGCTTATGCAACTGAACGGGCGGACGATTATCAAATTTAATTTTCCTCGATCAAGGCGAATGTAGGTTTCAGAATGTTTCACAAAATCCGTTTAGAACCTGTAACTGTGAACAATTGGAAGTCTTGTATTGCACTAGAAACAACGCCTAATCAAGAAGGTTTTGTTCCAAGCAACTTGTATTCAATTGCCGAATCACAGTTTTATGAAGGTGCAAGGTCAAATGCATTTTATAATGAACAGAATCAGCTAATAGGGTACGCTCTTTGGGGGCGCGACGTTTTCACTGATAAATGGAAAATCTTCCGAATAATGATTGATAAATCACATCAAAATCAAGGCTATGGTAAAAGTGCTATGAAAGCAATTATCAAGCAGATTTCAAAAGAGCTAAACGGGAATGAGGTGCTGATTTGCTACCAAATCACAAATAGTGTTGCCCGCACTCTATATGCTAACCTTGGATTTGTAGAACAGGATATTGATCCTGATGGGAAAGTCACAGCTTTATTGAAACAGGATACCTGTTGATGGTATCTCAAAATCATGCCAATCGCCGCCCAACATGGCTTGCAGCCGACGCGAAGCGCGGCTGAAGCGGGCGTTGGGCGTTCTCAAATTTCATTGCACAATTTAGAGTTTTTTAGTAACCCAAACTCGCCACCCAGTCGGCAACGCCAGCACGTGTCCAGAGGTTGTCGTCTACCAGCTTAATCATTTCATCGGCCAGGTTGTTGTGGCGGCCGGTGGGGCCAATAACTTGCCGTTCACCGATGTTGAAGCCAATGCGCTGGCTCAGTCGCCAAATTGCCATGCTGTAAGAAAAATCGGGTCGTTCGATGGATTGGGGGCCAAAGGCACCCGCGTACGCTGCTGCCAGGGCGCAGGTGTGCCACTCTTCGCGCTGCTCATAGGCGTAGTAGCCAAGCTGCACCTTCTCTACAAACGCATTGCGGCATAGCGGGTGGTACAAACGGCCGATTCGCAAAAAGTTAGAAAGCGTGTCGGTGCTGGTCTGGGGTGGGTTTGGCTGTTGGGGGATGATAATGGGGTCCGGTTGGTGCGGGATGAGCGCGGCTTGCTCTGGCTCCGAAAGGATGACGCCGTTGGGGGTGTGAATCGTCATTGCCGTGGTAGCTGACTGAGGTTTGGATAAGCCCAGCCAGCGGGAAATTATTGTGCGGGTTGTCATCTATTTACTCCATAAACAGCAATGTAGGCGGTGCTGACTTCAAAACAACAACCGCCCACATTGAAAATCTCTATTCTTAAGCTATTGGTTTCAAATGCATTACATGCTTGTAACACTCTAAATTACGTTTGTTTAGGTGTCTCAGATCGCTTCTGGGTCACAAATTGAGCAATCTTTAATTTTTGCCAAATTAGCATAGCATGTTTGTTCTAATTTTGGAGCAAAAATCAAGTGAATTTTTTATAAATTGCAAATTTGACAATCCATCTGAAGGCGTAGAGAATAGCAGATTCGTCTCTTAGTTCAGCATCAAATGGATTTATCTATGCGTCTATTTTGGGAAATTGCGGCGCGGAGTTTTCGCAGGCACCTAACGTATCGGGCAGCAACAGTCGCTGGTTTGGTAACCAACTTCGGCTTTGGCTGGCTGCGCGTCTCTGTGCTGCTGGCGTTGTACGACGGCCGTTCCGCAGTCGAAGGCATCACCGTATCTGGCCTGTACGCATACGTGGCCCTCACCCAGGCGGTCATTACCTACCTCGCCTTTTTTGGCTGGGTAGATCTGATGAACTCCGTCTACACCGGAGAAGTTGGTTCTGATCTACTCAAACCAATGAACTACTTTCGCTATTGGCTGGCGCAAGACGCGGGGCGGGCGTTGGTCGCACTTTTATTACGCGGCGTGGTCATCATGCTCTTTTTTAGCCTGGTCTTCCCCATGACTTATCCGGAAACGGTTGGACAATGGCTGGCGCTGGCAACAGCCATCATCCTCAGTTGGTTTCTCAGCTTTACCTATCGTTTTCTGCTGAACCTGGCCGCCTTTTGGACGCCAAACGCCAAAGGCATCGGTCGGTTTGGCTACGTCATTTCCTGGTTCTTCTCTGGCTTTTTGATGCCGCTGCGGTTATTTCCTGAGTGGGTCCAGACAGTCGCGAACTGGACACCGTTCCCCCACATGCTCAACACCGTTGTGGAGATTTATATTGGTACGCTACAAGGAACGGCCGTTTGGCAAGCACTCATTTTGCAGGCTGCCTGGGCGATTGGATTAGCGATTGTGGGGCAACTGTTGTTGAAAACGGCCGTGCGCCGCCTGGTCATTTTAGGAGGCTGATGTGAGACACAGTTTGAGCATGTACGGCCGTTTGCTCGGCGTCCAGCTGCGCTCCCAATTGCAATACCGCGCCTCATTCTTGCTAGACATGCTCTCCACCGGCACGATCGTACTGGTTGAATTTGGCTCGATGGCCTTGGTTTTACAACGTTTTGACAATTTGCAAGGCTGGCGGCTGCCCGAAATTGCGTTTTTGTATGGGCTGGTCGAAATCGCCTTTGGCCTCATGGACATGCTGTTCAGCGGCTTCGACCCCCCAGACTTTGGCCGATGAGTGCGCCAAGGCACATTCGACCAAATCTTGCTGCGCCCCATCAACATCACCACCCAAGTGATGGGGGCCGCATTAGAGCTGCGCCGACTCGGTAAAATCGCCTTTGGCATTGGTCTGTTTATCTATGCCCTGTCGCTCAACAATATCGTTTGGACGCTGCCCAAGCTGCTCTACCTGCCCGTGGTTGTTGCCAGCCTGGTCGCCTTTTTTGGCGGTCTGTTTATCATCGGCAGCACCATCACCTTTTGGACGGTAGATTCGATTGAGGTGCTCAACATGCTCACCTACGGCGGCAGTTTCACCATCTCCTACCCGATGACCATCTACCCCAACTGGCTGCGCGGCTTTTTTACATTCGTCGTCCCGGCCATCTTTCTGAACTTTTACCCAACGCTCTACTTTTTAGACAAGCCAGACCCACTCAACTTCCCCAGCTTTGCCCCGTTTATGGCGCCGCTGGTGGGGTTTGGCATGTTGTGGCTGTCCTTGCGCTTCTGGCGTTTTGGCATTCGCCATTACCAAAGCACGGGGAATTAGGCCACGGATTTCGCAGATTTACACAGATTTATGGCTCTTAAAAATCCTTCTAATCCGCGAAATCCGCGGCAAAAAACTAAGAACATTTATGAACATCATCGAAGTGACCAACCTACAAAAACATTTTTCGGTGCGGAAGCATTTTTCGGGTCGATTTGGCAGCGTTCGCAGCTTTTTCTCGCGGGAATCGACGCGGGTGCGGGCGGTGGATGGCATCAGCTTTGGCGTGGAGCCGGGGGAATTGGTGGGCTACCTGGGGCCAAACGGGGCAGGCAAATCAACCACCATTAAGATGCTCACCGGGTTGCTGGTGCCGTCTGGGGGGGATGTGGTGGTGAACGGCCGTATCCCCCACCAAGAACGCCAACAGTACGTCGCCCGTATCGGGGTCGTTTTTGGGCAGCGCACCACCCTCTGGTGGGATTTGCCTGTCATCGAGTCACTAGAGCTGCTGCGACACGTTTACCAAATTCCAACAGATTTGTTCCGGCAAAATTTAGCTGAATTTACCGAGATGTTGGAGATGGAACCATTTTTGCACACGCCCGTGCGCTCCCTCTCGCTGGGGCAGCGAATGCGGGCCGACATTGCCGCTGCCCTGCTGCACAACCCTGACTTACTCTTTTTAGATGAGCCAACCATTGGGCTGGACGTGGTGGCGAAAGAACGCATTCGCCAATTTATTCAGCACGTGAACGCAGAGCGCGGCACCACGGTGCTGCTGACCACCCACGATCTGGCCGACGTGCAGCGGCTGTGCCAGCGGGTGATGATTATTGATCGGGGGAAGTTGTTGTTTGACGGCCGTCTCCAATCCCTACAAAACCAATTTGGCGGCAAGCGGGAGCTGGTGGTGGATTTTGCCCAGGATTACGAGGCAGTGGCAATCGAGGGCGCAACGGTCATCAACTACCATGATTCTCGCGCCACTTATCAGTTTAGGCGGGGAGAAATTTCGGCATCGGAACTCATCGGCCGTATTTCCAGCCAATACCGGGTACAAGATTTGGCCGTCCGCGAACCAGACATCGAAGGCACCATTCGCCGCATTTACGAAGAGAAGCTGTTGGAAAAAGAGTAGCCGCAGTTTCTTACTGCGTTTGAATTGCGCGGAAAGAATCCGCGGCTACGTAAATTACGCAAAAAATTGTGATTGGGCCACGATTTCATCCGCAGGAACAAAGGTAGCTTCGGCCACGCTCAAGCCCGTGCGCTGCAAGAACGCCTGCACCAGATGGTAGCCAACGGCATACCCGCCGTAAGTAGGCATTCCGCCTAGCGGCTCGTAGCCACTTTGCGCTGCCAGCCCGTCCCCAAAAATGTAGCTGCGGATGATATTGAAGCCAGTTTTATTGAGTCCGCTGGCAATGAGCGATTTGGCGGCATCTAACATCGTCTCATACAACTGGGTAACGTAATAGCCCACGACTTCTTCACCAAATAGTGAAGCGGCAAATGATTCCGCCATCCCCTCAAGCACGATGTACTCTGCCACGGTTGTGGTTTGCGGATTGAACGGGAAAACGCGGAAGCGCACCAAATGGTGCATCTCGTGCGCCACCAAGCCAGCTAGATGAGGTAAATTGCGCTCATCTGGTTCCCAGAACTGGCCGATGTAGCGCGGGGCAAACCAATCGGTTGCCCCCGTGTAGCCGGGCTGTGGGTTGTTGACAAAGTGGTGTGGATCAGCCAGGACGAGCCAGCCTTCAAAGGTGTCAAAAAGCAAGCGATCTACGTAGGGCGCGAAACGTTCGGCCGCTTTGGCAGCCGCCGCCTCGCCAATTTCCCAGGCGCGGGCGGCTTCCATTTTTTGCAGCAGCGTAGCGATTTCCTCGGTTTGGTGGGGCAGCAGCCAGCCCCACGTTTTGGCTCCGGCGAACGGATCATCGGTATCCATGCCGGGATGCTGCATCATGTTCATCATTTGTTGCCACGGCCGTACAAACAAATCCAAGTAAAGCTGCTCACGTTTGGCTGCGTCTGGTTCTGTGAGGAGACGGCCGTAATACTCATTGGTTGGTATCCAATTGCTTTTCATCATTTTTCCTTGGGGGATGAGGACTGGCAGTCCTGGCCTCATTAAGTCCGTTGATTTAGCTAAAGGACTGCCAGTCCTGTGCAAACTAGCTATTTTTATCGCAGTAGACGGAAATCGCCGCCTGCAAAAAGTCTGGTAGATCGGGATGAAGTTCTTCAAACTTGGTGCGGAAAGCGGGGTCGTTGGCGTACCCATGCCCCAAACCGCGCAGCGTGGCGAAGCTGGGTTCGTAAAAGTGCCGCATGTGCTGATGCCAGCGGGCCACTATCGCCTGAACCTCATCGCTGTTTGGCGAATTGTCAAGTTGCGCCACCATGTCCAGGTAAACCTGGTTGCCTTCTTGCATAATCGCTTTTTGCTGCTCTTTGCTGAGTCGGTTCCAACGCTGATTGGATTCACGCACCAGCTTGGGGTTCCAGCGGCGTTCTGCCTCTTTGGCGTACTCTTTTTGTTTGGCTTCATCGAAGCCTGCAAATAAATCTTTGTTGTCCATCTCTATGTTTCCTTCCAAATGCAAAATAGTGTTGTCAATGGTGTCGATGAGCCGATTGAGCCGGTCTGCCTGCTGCTGGAGGGCTGCTTTTTGCGTTTGCAGCGATTGCAGCGCGTTAAAGTCGGACCTATCTAGAATCTTCCGAATTTGCGCCAGACTGAAATCCAGCTCTTGGTAAAAGCGGATTTGCTGCAGCCGCAGCACCGTTTCCTGGTTGTAGTAGCGGTAGCCATTGTCAGCAACGGCCGTTGGCTTGAGCAAATCTATTTGGTCGTAATACCGCAAGGTACGGCGGCTCACGTTGGCCAGATCGGCGAGTTGTTTAATCGTGTACATGCACATCTCCAAAACGAATCTGGCACTATGATAAAGTATGACGTTACGTCAATGTCAAGGGGAATTTGAAAATGTGGAGGAAGGAGCAGTAGGGGCGTTTCGCGAAACGCCCCTACTTGCATATTGGGTTAATTAGGAGGGTACGGCCGTATCCAAGAAGCTATCCATATCCAATTTCATCTGCATGAGCGAGGGGAGATGCGCGTACATCATATGCCCCGCTTCGTAATAGTGCATCGTGATGTTGTCCATCAGCGTGGAGTCAATATCCAGATGGTTGACGGTGTACTCCGTCGCCAGGAACGGGGTGGCTAAATCGTAATACCCATTGGCCACGTACACCTTCAAGAATGGATTGATCGTCATCGCCTTGCGCAACGTTTCGGCCACGTTGGCAAACTCATTCATGTGCGGTTCGTAATTCCAGGGCCACACTTTGCCTGTCAAAATTTCATAAGGCAGGTCGCTTTCAAAGCTGAGTTCCTGGCGCACATAGTCGTTAAAGGTGGCTGTGTATGGTCCTTGGATAACGGCGTAGCTGGGATCATACTCAAAATACTCACCTGCTGCGTCCCGGTCGATGCCTAAAAAGCGGCTGTCTAGTCGCCCGACGGTACGATGCTGGTCGCGCAGCAGCTCTTTGCAATAGCGGAAGTATTGGACGCGCAGATTTGATAATTTGACATAATCCAATGAAACACCCAGGTAGCGCGCCAATTTCCGCTCGATTTTAGCCTTCTCTTTTTCTGGCAATGCCGCACCCTGCATCAACGCCAATGTGTACTCAGTCATGGCAAATTTGCGTACTTCGGCAACGGTGTCCTCCAGGCTGGCTTGCAGCTTGGCATCCAGCTTGTTGTGGTACCAGGCCGTAGCAGCCATGGTGGGCAGGTATAAAATATAGGGCAAATCATTGCCAATGGGGAAGCGGATCGTCTGGAAGTTTAGCACGACAGAGATAAGCATGATGCCGTTGAGATACATGCCATGCCGCTCTTGCAGGTAGCCAGACAGCCCAGCGGCGCGGGTGGTGCCGTAGCTTTCGCCCGCCAGGAATTTGGGAGAGGTCCAACGACCGTATCGCGAGCAGTACAGTCGAATAAAATCACCTACATACTCAATATCTTTCTTAAAACCATGAAAATCGCCCGGCTTCTCACCTTCTACCGCCCGACTGTACCCTGTGCTTACCGGGTCGATAAAGACCAAATCAGTCTTGTCCAAAATCGAAAATTCATTTTCGACCAGTTCATAAGGAGGCTGGAGCAGATTGCCTTCGTCATCCGTGACGATGCGGCGCGGGCCAAGTACACCCAAATGCAGCCAAACGGACGAGGAACCAGGGCCACCGTTGAAAGAGAAGGTGATCGGCCGTTTTTTCTGATTCTTGATGCCGTCACGAGTATAGGCAATGAAGAAGATTTCGGCTCTGGGCTTGTGCCCATCTGCTTTGCCATCTTTCTCCATCTCCTCCTTGAGTACGATAGTGCCAGTGGTGACGGTGTAGTTGACTTTACGGCCGTTTATCGTCACCACATGATTCGTCTCTACCAGGTTGTCTTTGGGCTCCGGTTTTTCTTTGCCATTCTCTTTTTTTTCTTCTTTTTTCGACTCGTCTGCCATCTTATACGCTCCTTGGATTTGTTGGTGCAAATTATACCATTTTGCGATTGCTTGTGAGAACAGCGATAATAACCACACACGCACAGAAGGAGGCATCAAATGCGAATCGCAATTTACTCTGACGTTCATGGCAATCTTACTGCGCTGCAAACCGTTTTGGCCGACATTAAACAGCAGGCACCTGATCTTGTCGCCTTTGCCGGGGATATGTGCTGGATGGGCGCACGCCCGAAAGCGTGCCTGGAACTGGCCCGCAGCGAAACGGACATTTTTGTCTATGGCAACACAGATGAGTTTATTCACTCGCCTCAGCCCATGCCCGAAAATGTCACTGAGGAGGAAGAAGCGCGGTGGAAAGATTTTTACGAGACGGCCATCTGGCTCCAAACTCAGCTTGGGTCAGAGAATGTTGATTGGCTATCTCGTCTACCGTTCAGCCACCGGATTGGGCCAACGGCCGTTCCTAGCGACGATCTGCTCATTGTCCATGCCAACCCTTTAGATGTGACTCGTATGATTGCCCCGACGGACGAATTCCAGCAGGAAATTTTGGGCAAGGTGGAGTGGCCGCAGAGTGATGAAGAGTTACGGCCGTTGCTAGAAAACAATACCGCCGGGATTATTGCCTTTGGCCATTTGCACGTACCAAACGTACGTCGTTGGGAAGATACAATTCTGGCCAACATCAGCTCCGTCAACCTGCCTAGCGATGGTAACAACCGCGCCAAATATGGTCTGCTCACCTGGCACAAAGGGGAAGGTTGGATGGTGGAAAAGCGATTGGTTGCCTATAATACTCATCAAGAGCGGGAAATTCTCTCCTTCGTGAAGCCGCCCAATTGGGAATACTTGCTGGAACGACTGGCAAAATAGGTTCAATATTAATTTTTAAGGAGTGTGTACCCATGAAAAAAAGAATCGCTTTACTCATCAGCCTATTCACTTTCTTAATAACTGGCACCGTTCTGGCCGCAGGCTATGCCTGGAACGACCATGCAGCACCATACGACTTTTTGTTTGGCAACCACATCGACACACATCAGCAGAGCAAAGTAACGGGCAATGGCAGATTGAACGGCTTCTTATACAATGTTTTCATAGGTGATGAAGTAAACGGCGTGCCGGTGGCGAAGCATGGTGACTGCACAGTGCAGGCTGAAGAATGCACGGTCGGGTGGCAGTTGCATGGTGTTGCCATACAGGCAACATTGCTAGACAAACCAGAAGGCGACCATCCTCTATGGTGTGTTGATGCAAAAGATATTCCACGACAGCGGGGATTTTCCCACTTTCATTGGCTGGGTGCGCCTGAACATGCTGGCCACTTACAAATTGGCGAGGTTTATGACGGCTACCTGCTTAAGCTAACGGCACGGGCGCAATTTTTCTTTGAGCATCATGGGGGTTTTCTGGTAACGCCAAGAATTGATACCGAAACCCATGCCAACATCGTTACCGATTGTGCAAATTAACTCACCAGCTTAATGAAGCCATTTCTCAAATGGGCAGGAAACAAATATAAACTTGTAGAGCGCATCAAGACACTGCTGCCGCCAGGCGAGCGACTGGTGGAACCATTTGTTGGCTCTGGTGCGCTCTTTTTAAACACCGATTATCCGCGCTACCTGCTCTCCGACACCAATGCCGATTTGATTGTCCTCTACCAGTATCTGCAAGCTGAAGGCGAAGCGTTCATCAACTATTGCCGCCCCCTCTTTGCCCCAGAAAACAACGATAGAGACCGCTACTACACTCTTCGGGACGAATTCAACCGCACCAACGATTCGCGCCGCAAATCGGCCCTCTTTTTATACCTGAACAAGCACGGCTACAATGGCCTTTGCCGCTATAACCGGAAAGGGGGATTTAATGTGCCCTTTGGTCGGTATAAACGGCCGTACTTCCCCGAAGCTGAAATGCACCACTTTGCCCAACAAGCGCGGCACGCCATCTTCCAACAGGCCAACTTCGTCGCTACGATGGCCACCTGTCAATCGGGCGATGTGGTTTATTGCGATCCGCCTTACGTGCCGCTAACTAGCACGGCCAACTTCACTAGCTACAGTGCCAACGGCTTTGGCTGGGCAGAGCAGCAAGAATTGGCCAGGCAAGCAACAAAACTTGCCCAAAGAGGCGTCCCCGTCATTATTTCTAACCACGATACAGAAGAAGTTCGCCAAGTGTACGAAGCAGCAGAAATTAATACATTTGAAGTGCGCCGCTTCATCAGCTGCAATGGTGACAAGCGCGAAAAAGCAGCAGAATTACTGGCGCTATTCAGCTCATGACACAACATCCAGATGCGGCGCGGTGGAACGGCCGTTACCAAACCGACGGCCACTATCGCCAGCAAGGAACCGCCAGCCAGTTGCTGCAAGATTTCGTTCATTTGCTGCCCCAAAATGGCGTGGTGCTGGATGCAGCGGCGGGCGTGGGGGTCAATGCTCTGTTTTTGGCCCAACTGGGCATTCCGGTGATCGCGCTGGATGTTTCTGAAGTGGGTTTGCAGTTGCTGCGGCAAAAAGCTGATGCGCTTGGGGTTGTGGTGGATACGGCCGTTTTCGACCTCACACAACCCTACTTCCCCAAAAACTGCGTGAAGGCCATTCTCAACTTTCGCTTTTTAGAGCGAGGCACCTTCCCCGCCTATCGGCAAGCCCTCCGCCCTGGCGGGCTGCTCTTCTTTGAGACGTTTGTCTACACTGGCGCGGGAGACACCCCTAGCTACTTCCTGGAACCGGGCGAGCTGCACCGCACTTTTGCTGACTTTGAGATTGTGCATTCAGCAGAAACGGCCGTACGCGGTCATTGCTCTGGAAAAATGCGCCCCGTTGCCCAACTCATCGCCCGCAAACCAGAAAATTGGCCACAGAGAACACAGAGAGCTTAGAGATTTTCTCTTTTTCCTCTGTGCCCTCTGTGGCAAAAAATCAAATCAGGCCCATCTCTTTGGCTTTGAGCGCGGCTTGGGTCCGGTCGCGGACGCCGAGCTTGCCTAAAATATTGGTGACGTGATTCTTCACCGTGCCTTCGGTGATGTAAAGCTGGTTAGCAATCTCCCGGTTGCTGGCCCCGGTGGCCAAAACGCCCAATATTTCCAGCTCCCGATCCGAGAGAGGTTCAACGAGTTCTTGCTGCGGAACGGCCGTTTTGGGGCCACTCATCCGCGAAAATTCAGCTACTACTTTGGCCGCTATCGATGGCTGCAAAAACGATTCCCCCCGCGCCGCCGCCCGAATTGCCTCTACCAACTTGGCCGAAGGCACATCTTTGAGCAGGTAGCCCACTGCCCCAGCCCGCAAGCCGTCAAAAATGTAATCGTCATCATCAAAGGTGGTTAGCACAATCACGCGGCTGTTGGGGGTTGATTCGGTAATTTGGCGCGTGGCGGCGACGCCGTTCAGCACCGGCATCCGCAAATCCATCAGCACCACATCTGGCATCAAATTTTCGACAGCCTCAATTGCTTCCTGGCCGTTGCTGGCTTCGCCTACCACCTGCAAATCGTCATGCACCGAGAGCAAAGTTTGCAACCCCTCCCGAAACAATGATTGATCGTCCACCAACAAAATCCGAATCGTCATGAAAACTCCTAAATCATCTGCAGATTTACGCAAATTCAAATAACTGAAACGATCATACCACATTCGACGCTGCGAGAGCCATCGAGCGATGAGCCATATACCCAACTGTCCAGAGAAATAATCACGCAAAGACGCAAAGAAATAATTTCAGGCCTTTGCGCCTTCGCGTCATAAAAAATGGCAAATTACTCCACTAACGAAAACTGCTTACGGCCGTACCGCCAAAGGTAAAAAGGTGCGGTAAATCTCATCCCAAAGGCGAACAGTTACCAGCACGCTTTGGCCATCAACTATGCCGTTGGAGCTGGTTTCAATCTGCACAGTGCCACTGTAGCTGCCGATTGGTTGGCCGTCTAGCCCAAATTGGAGGGGAACGGCCGTTTCCATGCCAACATCCAAACTTCCAGTGAGCGGTGCATTCACGGTGAGCGTTAGAGGCAAGGTGGTTTGCAGCGTCATTGTATACGCCAGTGGTGCCGTGCCCACATTTTTTAGCGTCACAGAAATTGTTTCGTCAATTGGCTGCTGGGTGGGAGTGTAAACGGCCGTTACCGCCTCTGGCATAACGGAAAGTTCCCCAACCCCCGCCCCCTCCACTTTGGGCATCGCCGCCAAGGCTGCCTCTGCCGGGCGGTTGGCAATGGCGTAATAGCGCATCTGCTCACACTGGTCGGTAATCCACGGCGCGACGTTGAAGTTGAGATTGAAGAGGAACATGCCGCCCAGCCAGGGATAATTTGCAGTGGCATATTCGTAAGCGCCCACCAAATTATCTGCCTGCTTTTGCTCACTCACAATTTGCCACGCCCGGCCAGCCCAACTATCATTGCTCAAACAATCGGCGGGCGGCTCCACAATCCAGCCAAACTCAGTGGCAAAGATTTGCTTATCGCCCAGCCCGTTGGCCTGCAAAATGCCGTAGATTTTCTCTACGCCGCGAAAGCAAAATCCGTTGGCGCAATCCTGTGTCGGATCGGCCGATCCGACGTCCGGCAGAGCGTCAAAATCGGCACTGTAACCGTAGGGATGGTAGCCAAACACGTCAAAACAGGGGGCACCATTGATCATTTGCATCGCGTCCAGCATCTCTTGCATGAAGATGCGCTCATCCTGGAACAGGCCATTGTGCCCAGCATGACCATTCCACGTTTCCACCACACGCCCGGTGGGGGCCAGCCCAGCAGACACAACCAACGCGTCTGGATCAGCCGTTTTGATACGGCCGTATGCCTCACAAAGCAGCGTAGCATAATCGGCAGCATCGGGCGGCACGTTACTGCTGCCATACCCCCAGCCGTAGGTTGCGTCTAAATTAGGTTCGTTGCCAATTTCATACGCATCCACAAACCCTTTTTGCAACTCAGCCAAACTTTGTACACTGTTGCCAAAGCTGTTCACATTGCCCATATGGCTGGCGTTGGCGTCTACGCGCAGCAGCACTTTTAGCGGAAGGCGGCTGCCAGGGCCATTGAACACCTTAATCCAGTTAAAGCCCATGTCATCTAGCTTGGTGATGTCCCATTCAGCAACGTTAGCACCGTAGGCAAAGGGGAAAACGGCCGTCGTTGGTGTGGAAACGCCTGCACTGAGCGGAGTCGAAGTGGCCGCTTCTGCCTGGCGTAAATTGTGCAGCAACAAAATGGGCAAAATAAAAGCCAGGGCAAAAACGAAAAGTCGCTTGCCCTGGCAGATGAAGTTTGGGGGCTGTTTGGTCTCAATCATGCCCCGATAATAAGCAATGCAGCGGGGTCAAGCCATGAGAATTGAGTAAATTATCTGATTGCTTTAAACTTCTTCAATGCGATAATTCGTGTTTATTTTGGTGCCAGAACGGTGGAACATTTGGCTGGCCGAGCAGTAAATATTCTCCGACAGTTCAATGGCACGGGCCACGTTCTCTTCCTTGATATTCTCACCGCGCACAACAAAGGTAATGTCTACCTCTGTATACACTTTGGGGTGATTGTCAGCACGCACCCCAGAAATTTCTACCGAAAACTCACGCACATTTTGGCGCATCTTTTGCAAAATGGAGATGACATCCATCGCCGTACAGCCCGCCACACCTGCCAACAAAAATTCCATGGGGCTGCCACCGTGCGCCCCGGCACTACTGTTTAAATCAAATTCGTAGCCGGACCCCAGCGAGCCATGAAATTGTAATTCGCTACCGGACCAAACTACTTTGGCTGTTTTTTCGTTACTCATCTTATTCTACCTTCGCTATTAAGTTCATTAAATCATCGACAAGCTCGGTGCGCTCCATTTCGCTGAGTTCTGCACCTTGCAGCAGACAGTCACGAGTGTAGGTGCGCATAAATTGGAGGCGGGCATTGTGTACAGCAGAGCGCACGGCCGTTAACTGCTGCACAATCTCCTGGCATTCCCGATCGTCATCCAGCATCTTTTGCACCCCGCGCACCTGCCCTTCGATGCGATTGAGGCGTGTTTGGAGCTCTTTTTTTACGGCCGTATTCGGAATTTTCATCATCTACTCCTAAAAAGCGGAACACAGAGGTACGCGGAGATGACACAGAGTTGCAGAATAAAAATCTGCAAGCACAATCTGTGCCAATCTGCGGCTAATTTCTTGCAAGCAAACTGCTTGCTTAGCAGCCGCTCGCTCAGGTGAAGGGGCTGGTGGGCGGTGGTGCAGAAACCACTGGAGCTGTGCTGCGCCCGCCACCACCGACTGCAAACGCAGCAGACATATGACGGCGCGTCTCACCGCTGCCGCAGGATGGGCAGATTTGCGGATCGCTCGATTGCGACATTCGCAACTTTTTCTCGAACACCTGCTCACAGTCGCGGCAGGCAAAATCATACATTGGCATAGTCAATCAACCCCCTTAAATATACTGTGGGGGAGTATAGTATTTACAAATCGTTTTGTCAATGCTTTTTTGCCACAGAGAATATAGAGGAAAAAGAGAATTTCTCTAAAATCTCTGTGTCCTCTGTGGCTTAAGTAAGTTGATGCTTGAGGATGCGGAACCAGCCCCGAAGTTGAATACCCGCCAGGACAACGGCCGTTACCAGCCACGGATAGTCCTGCCGATAAAATTTGCGATAGAAAATCTTCATCGCCCGCACGGACTCTTTCGCTACTTTGACGCGGGTTTCCTTAGGCGGCTTGGCAATCGCCGCTGACTCCTTCCGCAAGCCAGAGCTGGCCCCCTTGTAATGCAGCACTTCCACGTGTGGATAATAAATAATCTGGTACCCCGCCTCCCGAATACGATAGCAAAAATCAATGTCCTCGCCATAGAAAAAGTATGTCTCATCCCAGCCACCCAGCTCGCGGCAAAGTACCAGCGGCATCAGCATGTACGATCCGGCAATCACGTCTACCGAATGCGTCTGGGTCATGTCTGCATAGCTTTGGAAGTAGCCATTAAAGCGGGGGGTATCAGGGAAAAGCCTGCTAAGGCCTGAGAAGTGGCAAATGGCATTCCAAGGCGTAGGAAAACCGCGATGGTTGTCCGGGTCGCGCTTGCCATTCGGGTAGATGAGCCGCACAGTCAGCGCACCAACGTTGGAATGCGACTGCAAATAGTCGATTGGTTCTGACAAAGCCTTGGCGTCTACACGGGTGTCGGAGTTGAGGAAGAGGATGAAACGGCCGTTTGCCACCGCCACCCCTAAATTATTTGCCGCCGAAAAGCCACGATTCACCTCGCTGGCAATAAGCTGCACCGCTGGGTATTTTTCCTGCACCATTGCCTGGCTGCCGTCGCCAGACGCATTGTCCACCACGATGATTTCCATCCCGCCAGCCGGCGGTTCGGCAGCAAAAAGTGAGGCTAAACAATCATCTAAAAGCTGGCGGGTGTTGTAATTTACAATGACGATTGATAAGTCGAGATTGGAGGCAGGAGGCTTATTCTGGGTAGTATCCAAGGGTTGCATGGCTAGTAATTGAGCAATTAAAGATGTCGCAAATATTGCTCTGGGTTGTTCAAAAATGAGCGGGTGACGGTAACGTGTTCCAATGATTCGTATGCCACTGGTTGCGCTGGACTGTAATCAAAACTGAGCAGGGTGGCACCGGGAAAGGCCATCAAAATGGGTGAATGCGTAGCAATGATGAACTGGCAATTTTGAGCCACCATTTCCTTCATCAAGGCAATAAGGGTAAGTTGGCGCATGGGGGAAAGCGGCGTTTCTGGTTCATCCAGCAAATACAGACTGTTCGGCTGGAAGCGTGATTGAAACAGCTCTAAAAAACTTTCGCCGTGGGAGTAGGTGTTCAGGTGACGGCCGTATTGCGAGCGCAGCGCATTTAGTTCGGTAACGTATGGCATCTTGGCCAGCCCTTTGGCATGGTCAGAGCGACCTACATACGTTTTGTCCACCTGCCGAATCTCAGCCAAAAGCTCTGCTTCCATTTGGCTTAGCCGCTTGATGTAGCCAAAAAAGTCCTCAGCGCGCAGAAAGAAACCGCTGCGAGTTTTAATCGACCAGACCAATCGCAGACGGTCGGCCAATCGCCGAACGGGGGCCAACGTCGCGTCCTGGGTAATGTCTTCGCTGCCAACGGTGTAGGCAGAAACGGCCGTTGCCAACGCCTCAATCAAAGTAGATTTTCCTGACCCATTTTCTCCGACCAAAAAGGTTACAGGGCTGGTTAACTCAATGCCTGCTTCCTGCTGCAAAGCGGGAATATTAAAGGGGTATTGCCGCCGCTCGGCATCGTCCAGAGCATCTAAATTGAGGCGAACTGTGCGCAAATGTGCCATGAATCTATTGTCCCACAGATCGAAAACCGTATCCAGTTTGAGCGCTTTTATTACAAAGGGACAAAGAAAAGGAAGGAACAAAGAAAACTAATGCTTTGTTCCTTCCTACCTTTGTTCCTTCGTATTTATTTTCCAACTTTAGCTCAGGGGGAGCAGCACCTTGGCCAGTTCGCCTTCAGGTGGGTAGCCGTAAGCATAAGAAAGCAACTCTATCGGATGCACAGAGGCTTGCCCAGTGGCAGCGGTGATTTGCCAGCGACAGGTTTCACTGTCACACACGTTGATTGGTCCGTTAACTTCATGAATGAACTCGAACAACGGCCGTCCTACATCCATTGCCACCTGGTACTTCTCTTCTTTGTAGCCATACGTTCCAGCCACACCACAGCACGTTGCCTGGCTTTCTACAATTTCCAACTCTGGAATCAAATCCATGATCTCCACGCTGGGGCGGCCCACGCGATGAGCCTTAAATTGGCACGGCATATGGTACGCTAACCGCATCGGGATCGGCCGTAAGCCGTCTGTCTTTAGCTCGCCATCATCTAGCAGCATCGTCAAAAATTCGTTCAAATCGTACGTGTTAGCCGCCAACAACCGGGCATCATCCGTGAAGTAATCCAGCAGTTCTGGTGCCTCTTCTTTAAGCGTAAGGGTGCAGCTGGTGGAGGTGCCGACAATCACATACCCTTGCTTCACGTAATCAATCAGCTTGGTGACATTGCCTTCATGGTAATCGCGGGCTGCATCAAATTCGCCGTTGGATAGCAGCGGCAGCCCACAACAATTTTGCTCTGGTACCAGCACCTCAAATCCATTGGCTTCTAACACCTGAACGGCCGCTTTGCCCACACGCGGCTCAAAATATTCGGTCGAGCATCCTCGAAAATACACAATTTTCCGGGTGGCGTTGGCGGGGGCAGATCTTTGCTTCAGCCAGTTGCTAAATTTCTCGCGAGAAAAGATAGGCAGCGGTGCTTTGGAAGCAAACCCAAACAATTTATTGGCAAAAAAGCGGCCAACGCCCCCGTGCAGCAAAAAGTTTGCCAATGGAGCCACGGGCTGGCCAAATTTCCCCAGCAGTTCTGGCCGGGCAATCAGATTATTGCGTAGCTTGTTGCGGGCCGACTGCTTACCTTCTTGCACAATGTCACCACGGACACGCGCGTTGATTTCGGCAATCTTCACGCCCGTGGGGCAAGCCATGTTGCAGGCACGGCAGCCGCTACAGTAATCTACCGAGTAGTCTGGCGTGGGCTGCTTGTTTTGGCGAAAGCGACCCGCCTGGGGTGCTTCGTATTTGGGGCCAGGGAACAGGTCGGTAACGGCCGTTACGGGGCAAGCCGTCACGCAAATATTGCATTTAATACAATGATCCAGCGTCAACTCAACCGGTTCTGCCTTTTCAAATTCGATTGTTGTATTTGCTTCCCAAACGTTCCGCATCATCTTTTTCCCATTTTGAGCCACAGAGGTCACAGAGTTTTTGGAGAAAATCTATGCAATCTGCGAAATCTTTACTGAGCCAATAAATTTCCTACAGCAAACCCGGTTGCCAAAGCCACGCCCTCGAATGAACGTTCACGAATCACTTCGCTGTGGCTGAGCGTGGTGCCTACGGCAAACAGATTTTCAAAAACTGGCTGACTGCCCCCGTTCAGTGGCTGGAATTTATCGTTCACCGTTAGCCCGGCGCGGTAGACAGGATGGCCCTTGGGGTCCATAAAATCTTGCCTAAACCAATCCAGACGGCTCTCTGGCAAAGTAACAGGCAAATCAAATACCACCTCTTTTGCGGAACCATCTTGCCGGGTCACAATGCCCCCTCCCAGGATGCCACCCGTCGCCACGACGTAGCATTGAAAGCGGTGGGGCTTGTTGCGAGCGGCTGATTCAGTGAAAACGGCCGTTACCCGGCCAGCCTCACTTTCAATGCCCACACCTTCTAAACCATGATAGACACGACCACCCGCCCGTTCAATCGCCTGCATCAAAATGGCGTGCAGCCGCATTCCCGGCAGCGACGGCGGCAAACCAGGAATCTCAAATACAGGCACGCCAATTTGCGCTTCTAAATCATTTTTGATAGCCAGCGACGGCTCTCGCCCCAAAATGGCCGGTAGCCCAACCCGCTTGGCATTACCCAACTGCGCTTTGATCCGCCGGGCCAAATCTGCTCGGAAATCAGCATGTGTCATCATAGTGCCAATGCTGACGGGCGTATTAAAGTTGCGTTCTGCCAGTCTGGGCAAATCCAGCATCAGCTCTGTGGCTTCTTGCCCCTGCTTGGTCAAATTTTCGGCGATGATATTGGGATAAAAATCAACCAGCTGCTGAATGCCCACAATCAACATCGGATCGTCACGACGCAAGTCCCCGGCAATCATCGTTTCTGGAGCCAAACAGGTTGGCCGAAACGTGCCCACAGCCGAAGGCAGTAGCCAATTTTTATCCAGCGACCCATGCAGCGGATACCCTGCCTCAGCACATAGCGTCTGAAAAGCTGTGAGTGCTGCTTCCACACCGGTAACCCCCACCAGCGCATAAGGATGCTGCGGCTGGTCGGCAATTAATTTGGCCAACGTGACGCCAGGGGATTCTACAGGTTCTGGTTCATCCACTGGGTAATAGCCCAGCACGTCGATGCAACCACTGTGCCAATGGGTAACGCCCCACCCTTTGCTAACTAATCGTACTTTCTTTTGCTGAGCGGCAAGCTGCCAAACGGCCGTTAATCCTGCCAACCCTGCCCCAACAACTAAAATATCATTTTTTGTACTCATATTACCGCATCCGGGTTTTCTTCAACGGTGCCTTTTTCGTACATCGACGGTCCCAGCCGCGACGCTTTTTCGCCCGGCAAATGGTCCGCATTGAGCACCGATAAATAGATTAACTCATCTAACCGTTCTTGCTTAAGCTGCGCCCCCCATAAAATGGGCAGCAATCCTTTCCATCGCTCCTGCAAAAAGTCGCGCAGAGCTACATTTGCCTTTTCTATCGGCAGTTTGTGCAGCTGGTGCCAGATGCCAATGGCGCGCACCGTGCAAAAACCGCCCTGGCACGGCCCCATACCCAGCCGCACATCCCGGCGAATATCGTCCAGCGTCTTGGCTTCACCTTCGTTTATGGAGCGTTCAATATCGGCACGGCTGGCCATTTCGCATTCACAAATGAGCTGCCCAAACGATTTTTCCTGCTCAGTGCGCGCCAGCCGCGCCCCCAACGTATGGTATTCTTTGTTGTGGCCGGGTTCAAATGGGTGAGGCAGCAGCTCCTCAGCGGTACGACATTCGCGTTCGGTTTTTAGCTTCTCACAAACGCGATCGGCCGTGACCTGAGCCATCTGTCGGAAAGTGGTCCATTTGCCGCCAGTGATGGTGATAAATCCTTGCAGGCCGTCCCGCGTTTCATGGTCTAACAACGTGTAAGCGCGGGTTACATCACGCGTGTCGGCGACTTTTGTTTCCTGGTACAACGGCCGTACACCGCCCCAGGCTCGCAGCATTCGCATCTCAGAAAAACCGGGGATGAGCTTGTCGGCTTCTTGCAGCATCAAGTTCACTTCCCACGGCTCAATGGCAAAATGCTCCGGGTCGGGCACCGCTTCATCCGTCGTGCCAATCACCGAGACAGTGTGAATCGGTACGATGATGTCGCCATCGGCTGGCATTTTGCAGCGATTGACCACCGTGTTGATGATGCGATAGCTCAAGGCCACCATTGTGCCCTTGCCAGCCCGTACGTTGACCTCAACCCCAATGGTGTCTGCAATTTTCCCCGCCCAGGCACCAGCGGCATTAACCACCATATCGGCCAGGATGGTCACGTCTTCATCTGCTACTAAATCGTAACAAACTGCCCCCGTTACGCGCTCTCCTTCGCGAAGCAGCGTTTTCACTTCGTGGTAGGTAAGAATTTGGGCACCGTACTGGCGCGCGCCCTCGGCCACAACCTGTGTGGCCAAAAAAGAGTCGGCGGAGCCATCTGGCACGCGAAAGCAGCGGCTGATGTTGGGGTTCAGGTGTGGCTCCTCACGAAGCATCTGTGCCACAGAAATTTCTTCGCATGGCACGCCCGTATCGCGACACCCCTGCATAAACCTGTCACCAAAATCCGGGTCATCCCAGGGTGTAGAAACAAAAAAGCCGCTCGTGTCTTCTAGACAGTGCGGCATGATTTTACGCAGGATAATATTTTCTTCGATGCACTCAGTCGCAGCTTTAGGGTCTTTGACCACATACCGGCCGCCGCTGTGCAACAGGCCGTGGTAGCGTCCGGTGGTGCCGTGGGTGAGGTCTCTTTTTTCTACCAGGGCAGTTTTGAAACCACGCTGAGCCAGATCGTACACGACGCCAGTGCCAGTTGCGCCGCCACCAATAACGAGAACTTCAGTTTCTATTTTGCGCATGTTGTGTCCTATCCTTCTTCAATCCCTCAAATAGCAATCGCCACTGAGCAATTAGGATGTTCGCAAGACAAGGAGACGCTTCAATTTAGTTTTCTAAGTTGGCAGTGCATCCCCAACCAGAGGATAATTGGGAGGTGCACAAGCAACTGCCGCTACAATTTCAAACAATTTTGGGTAGTAAGTTTGCTGTAAAAATTGCTGTTTAGAAATGTTCTTGAAGCTTCTTTGATATTACGCTGCTAGCTGATTTTGTCAACTTTCAATTTTGTGATTCGAATGATGTTTATTACGGACGGCCGTATGCCAAATGTCACCACTCTGCCTGGGGTGGCTAGTTTTACCGTGAGAATTTTTTGTTAGATTTTTGACAAATGGCGCAACCAAGCCAGAAACGGCCGTTGCACAAGTTCGGGAGTTGTTCGCTCAATGCAAAATTTAACTGGTTCGATTTTGGTCGTTGATGATAACGCCGTCATTCGCCAAATCATGAAAATGGCCCTGGAACAAAATGGCCATCATGTTACCCTGGCGGAGGATGGTCGTGAAGCACTGGAGTTGATGCATGCTCATTTCTTTGACCTGGTGTTGCTAGATATTGTAATGCCACACATGAGCGGTTTTGATGTGCTAGAGCATATGGCGCAAATTCCCGATCTTGCCAATATTCCGGTCATCGTCGTTTCGTCCGACAACCAGATTGAAAGTGCCATTCGCTGCATCCAGCTAGGCGCAGAAGATTATCTGGTGAAGCCGCCTAATCAAACCTTGCTGCGTACACGGGTTAACACCAGCTTACGCAAAAAGAAATTGCACGATCAAGAGTTAGCGCACCAGGCAGAGATGGAGCGGTTGTATGAAGCCATAAAAGAGGCCAATGCGGCAAAAACAGAATTTATTGCCATGGCAGCCCATGAATTACGGAACCCAATCGCACAAATTGCCACCACCAATCATTTGCTTGGTAAAGTCGGCGCGCTCAACAAACCTCAAGAAGGACTACTAGAAAAAGTCAATTTCAGCCTGGAGCGAATGCAAGCCTTAATTGTGGACCTGGATGATATTTCTCGTCTGGAGGCAGGCAATATTCGTCTACAGTTTGCCGAACTCGATTTGGCAGAGTTGATTGACAAAATTGCGGAAAGTTTCTCTGAGGATGTAACTGTCCACCAACACGTTTTGGCTATAGATGTTCCAGAGAATTTGCCCCCGATTTGGGCGGATTACCAGCGAATGATTCAAGTGTTTACCAACCTTATCGGGAATGCCATCAAGTACACACCTGATGGTGGCAACATCAACATAAAAGCAACCTATCTGCCTGAACACCGCACTGTGCACGTGTCGGTAACCGATACTGGCTTGGGCATTCACCCCGACGAGCGAAAACAAATTTTTTCTAAATTTTTCCGCTCAGAGAATGCAAAGGTACGGGCACGTCCTGGAACCGGCTTGGGATTGTACATCACTAAATCACTGGTTGAAATGCAGAACGGCCGTATCTGGTTTGAAAGTGAATTTGGCGAAGGAACCCAATTTCATTTAATGCTGCCAGAGGCTTCTGCTGAGTTAGACCCCCAAACAGCAGAAGCTCCAATCGAGGCAGTTTCTTTAGGTTAGAGGAACAAACACCCTATCCCCTTAATGGTATTTGCCAAGAAATCTTCAACCCAAGCCATATTTTCTGCCAACTTCTCTTTAGGCTGCATCACCTTCATCCCACCTGCCATCAGAAACGCTACTGCTAATAATCCTTGAGCAATCCACAATGCAATATTCATCGTAATCTCCTTTTTCTTTCTTGAACGAATTCCTGAAATCGTGGGGTGGGTTTTAACGGACCAGAGTCCGCTTGTCAAAGGAGCTTGTAAAGAAACCCGTTACTTTGCAAGGCGGGTTACTCTTTTTGCGCTATCATATAGAGAAGAAAATCAACTTGGAGTAATCGATTGACTGAATCAACCTCAAAATCAAACGGCCGTTCTGCTCACAGTTTAAGCAGGCAAGAATTACGCGCCAGCCTCATCCTTCCCGTTGTCATTACAATCATCATTTGGGGCGTAGGGTTGTTGCTTTATGTGGTAACCCCTGGTGAATTCAATACGGCCGTTGCCCTCTTCATCAGCCTTGCTTTGCTAAGTTTCTTGCTGTACTGGACGCGCAGTGCGGAGAAACGATTGCGAATTACGGCCGTCGTCATCGCTATCCCCGCCCTAATTGGCATCAGCCTGGGCATGATACAGGGCAGCGTCAGCACCACATTGATTGGCGTTGGCATTACCTTTTTGCTGCTGGTGCTTTACCGCACCTTCAACACCCCCATTTCCTACCGCGTCGCCTTCCGCCGCTTCCGCGCAGGTGATATGGACACTGCCCTGGATTTGGTTAACAAAGCCATTGACGCCCGCCCCGATTTTTGGGAATCCTACCAGCTGCGCGCCCTCATCCATCTAACAGAAATGGACTTTAGCCGGGCTGAACGCAGTGCCAAAGAAGCAATCACGCGCAAGCCAAACGCCCATCCCGTCTACAACACGTTGGGGCAGGTCTACCTGGCCGAAGCCAAATTTAACAAAGCACAAGACAGCTTTGCGCAGGCTTTGCAATTGGAACCCAGCAATGGATTGTATCGGTACCATTTGGGATTATGTCAATATCGCCAAGGGGAATTTCGTGATGCGGCAGCCAGCTTTTTAGAAGCAATTAGCAGCTCTCTCCGCTTCTTGGAGTATGAATTGCAGGCCCATTACTATTTGTGGCATAGCTTGATGCAACTTGGCGAGGATGAGCAAGCCAAAACGGTGCACGAGAAGATGCAGGCTTTTGCTGATAGCGTGCCTTTAGTGCAAGAACAGGTGGCCAATCAGCCAGCCTATCCTCATTTGCCTTACTTGCAGAATGATGCCGCGAGCTTAAGCCAGCAGTTTGCTGCCTAAATTTATGGCATTTGGAACGTTTCGGCGTCATGCGGATTTTGCGGGGAAGCAACACAGCCGGTAAACGTAAACGCATATAAAGCCAACCCCCGTGCCTGAAAGCTAAGGCGCAGGGTATGCTGCTCAAAATCCGGGTTTTGAACAAGGTTAACCATCCTGGGACGATCGACACGCACGAAGCTACGGCCGTTTTCCGCCCACATCACATCGCTGCCTGCTTCAACTTTAGTAAGATAACGGCCGTCTTGCACCACCTCAACCACAGGTGCCGCCTCAGTTGGACGTATTTTTAAGGCCGTTTCCACCGGGTCAGCCGACGGAGCCAGCACCGCATTCACCGAAACGGCCGAATACGGCAGCACAATCTCCCCACCCTGCTCCCCGGCAAAGGCCAACGCCTCTGGCCACGCCCGCCAAATGCCGTCCACATAAAAACAACCTTCTTGCCACGTTTTGACTGGCGGCAATTGGTAAATAATTGAGCTATCGGGCATGTATCCTTCAGGATTGCCCAACGCACCACCAAAAAGCCCGCCCCCCTGAAATCCAGCATGCAGCTCAGGCGTAGGTCGGTAGCAAACTGCCCCAGAATTATCCTCCGGGCGCAATGGCGGGAGTAAATCTGGCAAGGTCAAATCTGGGTCCCTGAGCCGGAGCAATGTTTGAATAGCCTGTTCTGTTTGCTGATAATACCCTTCGCCCTGCCGCTGGAAACGCAGATAGCCATCGGCATCAACCAGAAACTTGGTAGGCCACGCCCTGGCCGCAAACTGTGACCAATTTTTCTGCTGATTGTCTAGCAAAATAGGGTAAGGAATTTCGTATTCAGCAACCGCCGCTTCCAAATGATGACGGAACTGAGCAAAGCGGAACTCTGGCGTGTGAATGCCGATAATGACCAGCCCATGCTTAGCATACCGTTGATACCACTGTTTTAGATAGGGGAGCGTCCGCAAGCAATTAATGCAGGTATAATCCCAAAAATCAACCAGAACAACCTGGCCGCGAAGCTGAGAATTGGTGAGGGGACGGCCGTTTAGCCACTCACCCACTGCCAAAGGCGGCATACGGACGATACGAGGTTCAAGTAAACCATCAACCATTATTTGATTTTAACACGATAAAATGCGGGGGGAAATTTAGACGTTTTTGGCGAGCGTGATGAGGGTAAAACTAGCAGGGCAAGCTATCGTTGGGTTCTTCACTTTTTGGGCTGGGAATAAACGTAATAACCAAAATAGTAAACAGGATAAAAACTGGTAGCCAATTCATCATCATCTCTCCAAAATGTTTTTGTTGCTGAATCTAGGTAGATTCTTACACAGTTCCTACCTTAATTCACTAATGTGTAAATCAATCTGACGGTAAAATTGTTTACAACGATAAGGATTCAAAATGAGTCGAAAAAAAGTTACCATTCTGGATATTCAGAAACGCAAAAAAAATAATATTCCCATCACCATGCTCACGGCTTACGACTATACGGCCGCTCTCCAAGTCGATCAGGCAGATATCGACATCATTTTGGTCGGGGATTCACTGGGGATGGTGATGTTGGGCTACCCAGGCACCACCCAGGTAACGATGGCTGAGATGCTGCACCATTGCCAAGCCGTAGCGCGAGGCACATCAGCCGCATTTTTGGTGGGCGACATGCCGTTCATGAGCTACCAGGCAGACGTGGCCGAAGCGGTGCGCAATGCGGGCCGCTTCCTAAAAGAGGCGGATATGGACTGCGTGAAGGTAGAGGGGGGCCAAGAAATTGCAAACACGGTGCAGGCCATCGTGAAGGCGGGCATTCCCGTGATGGGCCACATTGGCCTGACGCCGCAAACCGTTTCCCAACTTGGTGGTTATCGTATTCAGGGGAAGACAGCCGCTTCTGCTCAGTCACTTCTAGAAGACGCACTAGCTTTGCAAGAAGCAGGCTGCTTCTCAATCGTGTTGGAGGCAGTTCCAGCACCAGTAGCCACCGTTATCTCTGAGCGACTGACTATTCCCACCATCGGCATTGGCGCAGGCGCAGGCTGCGACGGCCAAGTGCTGGTTTACCACGACATGCTGGGGCTATACGACAATCTGAAACCACGCTTTGTAAAAGAGTACGGCAAAATTGGGGAAGCTGTTATTACGGCCGTACAAACCTACACCGAAGAAGTTCGCAGCCGCCATTTTCCGGCAGAAGAACATACCTACCCGATGAAAGAAGCGGAAGAAGCCGCCTTTTTAGCAGCGGTGGCCGGGCGATAAGATGCGCGTTGCCATCATTGGCATTGGGGCCATGGGCTGCCTATTTGGGGCAAAGCTGAGTCAGGTAGCAGAGGTAACGCTGGTAGGAAATTGGCCTGCCCAGCTAACGGCGTTGCGTGAACACGGTTTGCAGTTCATTGTACCAGACGGCCGTTCCCAAACCATCCAGCTCCAAATAACGAACGATCCGCAAACGGCCGCACCTGCCGATCTGGCTTTAATTTTGGTGAAAAGTTACCAAACGCAGCAAGCTGCCGAGGTGGCAAAACAGATCATTTCGCCAAACGGCGTGGCCCTAACGCTGCAAAATGGATTGGGAAATCTGGAACAGCTAACGGCCGTCCTGGGTCACCGTCATGCCAATCTGGGCATCACCTCCGAGGGGGCAGCTCTGCTGGAGCCAGGCTTAGTGCGCCATGCAGGCAGCGGGCACACGTACATTGCTAATTCTGAAGAAACGGCCGTTCCCCCGCAAAAAATCGTCAATCTGTTTCAAGCCGCCGGATTCCAAACGAGCCTGGCCACCAACGCCGAGGGGTTGGTCTGGGGTAAGCTGGCCATCAATGCAGGAATCAATCCGTTAACGGCCGTTTTGCAAGTGCCAAATGGGTTTCTGGCCGAAAACGCCGCTGCGCGCGCGTTGATGATACTAGCTGCCCAGGAAGTCGCCGCCGTCGCTGCCGCACAAAACATTGAATTGCCCTTTGCCGATGCGGGGGCGCAAACGTTGGCGGTGGCGCAAGCGACGGCCGCCAATCACTCATCCATGCGGCAAGATGTGGCCAACGGCCGTCCGACCGAAATTGAGGCCATTTGTGGCGCAGTGGTGGCAGCGGGTCGCCGCCTGGGTGTGCCTACGCCAGTGAATTTGGTTTTGCAAACGGCCGTTCGCCAGGCCGAACAGGGCCTCTGGCCAGATGCCATCACTCCAGATGAAACCGTGCAACTGCTGCAAAGAAAAATCGCAAATTTCGCAGGCTTGTGGTGAGCAAAGCCGAACCATTAACTAGATATTTTCTTCATCTGTGTATCTCTGTGTGTCCTCTGCGTTGCCCTGTGTTCCAAAAAATTCCACAAAGGAAATCATCATGATTGTAACAAGTCAAATTGACGAACTACGAAAGCACCGCTGGGCAGACCCCAGCCTGACGTGGGGCTTTGTGCCAACGATGGGCTATCTGCACGCAGGGCATTTGTCGTTAGTGCAGCTTTCTTTAGTAGGGAATGATAAGACGGCCGTTTCTATCTACGTCAACCCGACCCAATTTGCCCCCACCGAGGATTTGAGCAGCTACCCACGCAACCTGGCAGGCGATCTGGCTCTGCTGGAAGCAGCCGGGGTTGATTTGGTGTTCACGCCCAGCGACACCATCATGTATCCACCTGGCTTCCAAACGACGGTGAACCTGAGCAACGTGACGCAACCGCTGGAAGGTAGATCCCGCCCCACCCATTTTGCTGGCGTGGCGACGGTGGTGGCCAAGCTGTTCAACATTGTGCAGCCCACCCGCGCTTATTTTGGCCAAAAAGATGCCCAGCAAACAGTTGTGCTGCGCCAGTTGGTGCGCGATCTTAACTTTAATGTGGCAATGATCATCGGCCCGACAAGCCGGGAGCCGGATAGCTTGGCGATGAGTTCCCGCAATGCGCGATTGTCTAAAGCGGATCGCTTGGCTGCCCCAATACTGTATCAGGCACTGAGCGCGGCTAAGAACGCGTACGCTTCGGGGGAACGGTCTGGAGTGGCTTTGCGAGGGCTGATGTGGGAAATGATTACGGCCGTTCCCCAAGCCAAAATTGATTACGTGAGCGCGGCCGATCCGAAAACACTGGAAGAGTTGGAGATTGTTGAAGATGGGGTGTTGTTGTCAACGGCCGTTTTCTTTGGCAAAACTCGGCTCATCGACAACATTTTAATTGAAGCCACAGAGAACACAGAGGAAAAAGAGGGAAATTTCTAAACCCTCTGTGTCCTCTGTGGCCAAAAATCAGTCAACCAGGCTTCGGCCCGTCATGTCGCTGGGCTGGTCAACACCCATCAAATCGAGAACCGTCGGAGCGACATCGGCCAGGATGCCACGGGGGCACAACCAGATTGGATCATTACAAATCACAAAGAAGGAGATGGGCTGGATGGTGTGGTAGGTGTGCGGCTCGCCTGTTTTCTCGTTAACCATGATTTCGCAATTGCCATGATCAGCGGTAACAAGTGCCGCCCCGCCTTTTTGCAGGATGGCATCCACCAGACGACCTGCACATTCGTCCACTGCTTCTACGGCACGAACGGCCGCTTCCAAAACGCCCGTATGCCCCACCATATCTGGATTTGCATAATTCACCAAAATGAAATCATCGTCATGGTTTTGAATGCGCTGGATCACGGCCTCCGTCAGTTCGTAGGCACTCATTTCTGGCTGCAGATCGTAGGTAGCTACTTTGGGCGAGGGCTGCAAATGACGCTCTTCGCCTGGGAATGGGGTCTCGTCACCACCGTTGAAAAAGTAGGTAACATGGGCATATTTTTCAGTTTCGGCCGCGTGGAACTGCTTGAGACCAGCCTTGCTCACCACTTCGGCCAGCACGTTGGTTAGCTCTACGTCCGGGAAAATTACGTCGGCGGTAAATCGCTCTTCGTAGTTGGTCATCGTCACCAGATGCAAATTTGGGATGAAGTCGCGCTCAAACCCATCAAAATCCTCAAAAGAGAAGATTTCTACCGGCTGACGCATCCGGTCGGCGCGGAAGTTGTAGAAGATGAGGCAGTCGCCGGGCTGTATGGTCACATCTCGATCACCCACTTCGATGGCAACAGGTAGAATGAACTCGTCTGTCACCTCATTGCTATACGAATTTTTCAGGGCTGCGGAGGCGGAAACGGCCGTTGCCCCATCTTTCCCCTCATGAGCTGCTATCACCCGGTAGCCCATCGCCGTGCGCTCCCACCGTTTGTCGCGATCCATGGTGTAGTAACGGCCGCACACGGAGGCAATGACGCCGGGATGATCTGCTAGGTACGCTTCCAGCTTTTCGACAAAGCCCAGGCCGCTTTGGGGTGGCGTATCGCGGCCATCGGTGATGACATGGACAATCGGCTCAATGTCGGCCTCTTCAGCCAGACGCAGCAGTGCATACAGGTGATCCTGGTGGCTGTGGACGCCACCGTTGCCCATCAGGCCAATCAGATGCAGCTTGCTGCCTTTCTTTTTGACCTGCGCCACAGCGTTCCGTAACGCTTCTTGCTGGGCAAAACGGCCTTCTTGAATGGCAAGGTTGATGCGGGTTAAATCCTGGTACACAATGCGGCCTGCGCCTAAATTGAGATGGCCCACTTCCGAGTTTCCCATCTGGCCATCGGGCAAGCCCACAGCCTGACCAGAGGCATCCAAAATGGCACGTTCGCGTGTTTTAAGCCAATTATGGAAGTTGGGCGTGTTGGCCTGCACCACGGCATTGCCATGCGCCATTTCACGAATCCCCCACCCGTCCAAAATGATGAGGGCGACTGGTTTGTAGCTCATTGATGACTCCTTGGTATATTTTGCCACAGAGACCACAGAGGGAAGAGAGAAATCCATGAACGCAAATTGCGCCATCTGCGAAATCTGTACATTATCATTCAAATCTTAAGCGGTGGAAATGATGGTGAATGAAGTGTACTAAAGACCGAGCAGGTTTCCAAAAATCTATGAGGCCGGTCTGCAATGGCTGAAAGCAAAAAACGACAGGCAAATTACCTGTCGTTTTTAGAGGCTCCTCAGGTTGGACTCGAACCAACAACCCTGCGGTTAACAGCCGCATGCTCTGCCATTGAGCTACTGAGGAACGCAGCGTGCGGAATTATAGCAAAACAGGGGGTCGTGTCAAGCAAAAGTTACGGCCGTTAACCAACCAGATAGCAATTATCAAAACTATGATAAGCGTAAATTATTGCCAAACAGATGGCACTATTTTATACTGTTTTCACGCTGCAAGTTGCCAGCTTTGGAGGGTGCAATGAACAAAATTGACGAAACAGAAACAACCCATACGCCCATCTCATTGATGGCCGTCTTTGCCGATGCCTTCAAAATCGAGCCAAATAAACAGTCCTTTTTGCTGCGCGGCATCTACCAGGATCGCAAACGCAACAGCTACAGGGGCTATTACTTTGATCGCTTAAAAGATGAACGCGGCGGGCAAATTATCACGCTGAAGCTACCAGAAAAGTTAAAGCAGCAGGTTGCGGATGGCGGTTTTTACTGTTTTCAGGGGCAGCTCCAGAAAGATGTCCGTTGGGATGGGGTGATTGAGCCAGTTTTTCTGGTCACAAGGCTTGTACAGCAAATTGCCGACGACGACGTAGGCAGGGCAGACATCCGCGCCACGCTGCGGCAGGCCAAAGTCGGGCAGGGGTATGGCGATTTGGAAGCAAAATTGCGGGCAATCTTGGCTGAGGGGCAACGGCCGCATATTGCGCTCATCAGCGGCAAAACGAGCATTGTGCTACTGGACTTGTTTGCAGCATTAAAGCAAGCCCGAAACAGCTATCAATTCAGCGAGCAGCGCATCAATCTGTTGGACAAAGAAGCCATCATCCACGCCCTGTTGGCAGCCGATGAGAAATTTGATCTGATTGCGATTATTCGGGGCGGCGGGCCAGGGCTGCAAATATTTGATGATGTGGAAATTGCAGAGGCCGCCCTTCAGCTAAAGTCAGATTTGGCGACGGCCGTTGGCCATGCCCAAGACGAGACGCTGCTGGAACAGATTGCCGACCAGCGGTTCACAACCCCGACAGCGTTTGGTACTTTTTTGCGAGAAACGGGCGTTGCCAGCCAGGAGCCAGCCAACGCCAAAACAACCAAACCCACCCAGGCTACCCCTGCAAATCGTCTCGTTATTTGGATACTCTTGGCGGCAATGTTGTTAACATTGGGTGTTTTACTAGGTATGGCACTCAGTTGAGACTCAATGAATCTACAAGTATTTGACGAAAATATCTTTTTTGAATCTGACCACTTGTTAAGCAAGTGGGGCTTCGCCGACGGCACGCTGCTAGACAATTTGCTGCGCCAAAATGGATACGGCCACATGGCTGAAAGCAATGATGAATGGTATGAATTTTCGCGGCGCGTTTTGTGCGAAGTGGTGGAGATGTTCGTCTGTACAAAAATTCACAACGGTATCAAGCCGTACCGTATGGCTACCAGCCACAATCCCATTCGGGTGTATGAAGTGGACGGCCGTCACGTCACCGATTATGCAGATCCACCCATCCTCCAACCATTAACAGTTTCTGTACCGAAAGAAGTGATTTTGGAAACGGCCGTTCATCTCTATGCCGCTCGTTTTACGCCCTCAGGGGAGATTGTTTCCCACATGGTCAGGTCTGAGTGGGCAACGGCCGTTGCTACCCAACACGGCTGGGATGAATAAGAATTTGACATCTGCCAAGCTAGTAAGGAAAATTCTTGGCATTCGCGTAATAGCTACACTTAAAAGTACGAGAAGAAAAAATGAAACATTCAAATCCTTCACCGTCCACCAAAACCACTGAGATGCAAAAAGCAAGCTATGAGAAGTTACTTGATAGCTTGGGTAATGCCTCTTTGGAAACAACAAGAGTATTTCTAGCAGACCGTGAAACGGCCGTACCCGAAGAAGGCATAACGGAAGACATCATTGCTCGACTAGAAAAACGGATTGCAGATAGCGGCTCGTAACGGCCGGAATACGTGACTAAAAATTTTGCCGACCTATGCTACAATGGCTGCATTCATTCAGATGGCGATGGAGCATGTGATATGGAAACACAATTTTTATTAGAACGCATTACCCTCAACCCAGACATTTGCCATGGAAAGCCATGTATTCGCAATTTGCGCTATCCAGTTGAATTTATTTTGGAATTGCTAAGCACTGGGATGAGCAGCGAGGAGATATTGGCTGATTATGAAGACCTGGAATATGAAGATATTCTGGCCTCACTTGCTTTTGCCACGCGGTTGAGTCAGGTAAAACGACTAGAAACCGTACTGGCATGAAGTTCCTCGTAGATGCACAGTTGCCTAAAAGATTGGCTTCTCAATTAAACTCAGCAGGGCATGATGCAATCCATACGCTTGACCTGCCAATGAAAAATCGTACGCCAGATGCAACTATCAACCAGATATCTTTGGCTGAACAGCGTGCCGTTGTAACCAAAGATGCTGACTTTCGTGACTCTCATTTGATCAAGAACAAACCCTACAAATTATTGCTGGTCTCAACAGGTAATATCAGCAATAATGACCTACTCAGGATATTTACCCAAAACCTCGACCGCATTGTTGAAGCATTTGAGTCATCTTCATATATCGAGCTGGATCGACATCATCTGACAATTCACCAATAGAAGGTGCAGCTTTTAACAAGTAACCCTATTGCCATTCTTCGAATGAGCCAGATGCTAAATTTTGCAAAAAGTGAATGCTGGTTTCGATGCCTCGGTAGAAGTTGGGCAGGTAAAACCGCTCGTTGGGAGCGTGAATTTGGTCGCCAGGTAGGCCAAAGCCCATCAGCACCGTCTCCAAACCTAGCTCGCTTTGGAATTGGGAAACCACCGGAATCGAACCCCCTTCCCGCATGAAAAAGGGTTCTTCGCCAAACGCGGTGGCATACGCTTTAGCCGCTGCCTGCATCGCGGGGATGTTGAAGTCGGTGATGCTGGCGAGTGCGCCGTGTTCTAAGGTAACAGTTACCTTTACTGAGGGCGGGGCCAGTTTGGCAACATACGCCTTGAGCAAATGAAAAATTTCATCCGGCTCCTGATCTGGCACCAGGCGCATACTCAGTTTGGCATGAACTTTGGATGGCAGCACCGTCTTTGCCCCCGGCCCGGTGTAGCCGCCGATGATGCCGTGCACGTCCAGCGTGGGGCGTGCGCCGAGCCGCTCCACCAGCGTGTAATCCGGGTCACCCCACGGTTCTGGCGCGCCGGTTTCGGCCAGCCAAGCCGCTTCATCCAGCGGAAATTGAGCCAAAATGTTGCGCTCCTGTTCGGTTAACGGCCGTACCGCATCATAAAAGCCCGGAATGAGAACACGGCCGTCTTCATCCTTCAGCTTGGCAATGATGTGACCCAGCACGTTGAGCGGGTTGTTGATGCCCCCACCAAAGCTACCGGAATGTAAATCCCGCTTCGGCCCCACGATGTCAATATAGGCGTAGCACATGCCACGCAGGCCGTACACAATGGCAGGCTGCTGAGCGTTTACCATCGCCGTGTCGGATACCAAGGCTACATCTGCGGCCAGTTTTGCCTTGTTTTGCGGGATGAACGCTTCCAAACTTTCACCGCCGCTTTCTTCCTCCCCTTCCACAATGAACTTGACGTTGACAGGTAAACGGCCGTTGCTCTGCAAAATCGCTTCCACTGCTTTGACGTGAACGTACACCTGCCCCTTGTCATCTGATGCGCCCCGCGCATACAAAAAATCATCCCGCACCGTTGGCTCAAACGGTGGCGAGTCCCACAGCTCCAGCGGCTCGGCGGGCTGGACGTCGTAATGGCCGTAGATGAGCACTGTGGGCGCGTCGCCCGCGTGCAGCCAATCTGCATAGACCAGCGGATGCCGCTGTGTGGCAATGATCTCCACATTTTCCAGCCCGGCCTGCTTCATTTTGTCAGCTAGCCATTGGGCAGCAACGGCCGTATCTTCCGTCCGTTCTGGCTGGGTGCTAATGCTGGGGATGCGTAAAAAATCAATCAATTCGGCCAAATAATCAGCCTGGTGTGCACGGGCGTAAGCAATTGGGTCGGGCATCTTCATCTCCATTTAATTGTGGCTGGCAACCGCCATTTTGCTGCTGATTACCAGTTTGCGTGTATAATCCACTCGTTTTGGGCTAAAGAGAAAACCCAAAACGAGATTATAAGCAACAAGGCAAAGTTAGCCACCATGAGCACATCCAATTCAAGCCAAAATGAAACTGTGAATTTGACGGCATTACTGGAAAGCGTTTTGTTTGTCGCCAGCGGCCCAGTCTCTATCGGCCGTTTGGCCAAAGCGTTGGAAACTACGTCGGCCGTCGTCAAAAATTTGCTCGATTCGCTGGAAAGCGAGTACGCGACGCGCGGCCTGCGCCTGCAATGGAGTGGCAACGATGTGCAGCTCACCACTGCGCCAGAATCTAGCGACGTGATTGAGCGCTTTTTGGGGCTTGAGCTAACCACGCGGCTCAGCCAGGCGGCGCTGGAGGTGCTGGCAATTGTCGCCTACATGCAACCGGTCACAAGACCGCAAATTGACCAAATTCGGGGTGTCAATTCTGATGGCTCACTGCGAACGCTGCTGAGTAAAGGGCTTATTGAGGAAATTGGCCGCATGGAAACGCCGGGACGGCCGATTCTTTACGGCAGCACCCCAGAATTCCTACAACATTTTGGCCTCAACAGCGTGGTGGAATTGCCAGAGTTGGAAGAGGTGGTAGACGAGGAAGATGAGATTGGAGATTAGAGATTGGAGACTGGCGCACATCAATCTCCAATCTCCAGTCTCCTTTTTAAAAATGGAAGAAAGAATCCAAAAACTGATGGCCCAGGCTGGAATTGGCTCCCGGCGCGAGTGTGAAAAGCTGATTGCCGACGGCCGTGTGACGGTAAACGGCCGTCGCGCCAAGCTAGGCGAGAAAGCCAACTCCGCCACGGATACGATTGTAGTAAACGGCCAACCCATTAAGCCACAGCAAACCGAACCCATCTACGTTGCTTTGCACAAACCCAAAGGCGTCATCTCCTCGCTGGATGATGAGCTGGAAGCAGGGCGTACCACCGTGCGCGACCTGGTGCCGCTGCCGGGGCACCTTTACCCGGTGGGACGGCTCGACAAGCAAAGCACCGGCCTCATCCTCATGACCAACGACGGCGATCTGGCCCACAAGCTCACCCATCCCCGTTATGGCCACGAAAAAACGTACAAGGTTGTGGTGGAAGGGCGAATTAGCCAGGAGGCATTGACGCGGTGGCAGGAAGGGGTGTATCTGGACGGCCGTAAAACCATCCCCACCAAAATCACCATCATCCAGCAAGACGTGTCTTTTACCCGGCTAGAAATTGTGATGCGCGAGGGGCGCAAGCGGCAAATTCGGCGCATCGCCAACATGCTGGGCTTCCCGGTGCGGCAGCTTGTTCGTGAAAAGATCGGCCCGCTCACGCTGGGCAACTTGAAACTGGGCGATTGGCGGCATCTGACTGCAAAGGAAGTGACTATGTTAAAAGCGGCCGTTGCTTCAGTCAAAGCAAAACGGCCGCGTCACAAATCGTCCCATCACTCCAGCCGAAAAACGGGTCGCGGCAAACCAACTAACCGACTCCAAAGCAACTCCCGCAAAAAAGGGGGCCGTTCGGTGGGCAAAAGAGGATCAAAAAACAAACGGTAAAAATTAAGGAATTTGTATTGGCAAACGAAACAAAAGAACCCATCGCGATGATCGCCATTGATGGCCCGGCTGCTTCTGGGAAATCAACCGTTGGGCGATTATTGGCAGAGAAGTTGAACTATTTGTATCTGGATACTGGGTCAATGTACCGGGCGGTCACCTGGGCGGCGTTGCAGGAAGAAATTGATATTGAAGATGAAACGGCCGTTACCCAACTGGCGCACAACATTGAAATTGAGATTTTTCCGGTGCGTGATGGCGAAGCAGACGGCCGTCATTACACGGTGCATGTGGCCGGACAAGACATCACCTGGCAGCTGCGCACTCCCGCCGTAGATGCCAATGTTTCACAAGTATCTAGCTACTTAGGCGTGCGACAGGAGATGGTGGCGCGGCAACGTGCCTTTGGTGAGCGCGGCGCAGTGGTCATGGTAGGCCGCGACATTGGCACCGTCGTCATGCCCGACGCGCCGCTGAAACTGTACATTACCGCCAGTGCCGAGGAACGCGCTCGCCGCCGCACCCGCGACCGCCAGGCACAAGGCCACATCGCCAACTATGATGATATTCTGGCCGACGTCCTGCGCCGCGACCAGATTGACAGCAACCGGGAACACTCTCCCCTGCGTCCCGCTACCGATGCCGTTCTCATCGACAGCACCGCGCAGCCGCCAGCAGCCATTGTAGACACCATTTTGAAAATGATCCGTGAGACCGTGACCAGTAATCAGTAGGTCAGTATTCTGAACTGATTACTGCTTTACCGATGACTGAATACTGGAAGTAAAATGCCTCTTTTTCAGGAAATTGACCTCAGCACCTACGCAGGCGGTCAGGTTGTGGCCGTTGAGCCTGGCAGTGTGGCCGCTGACATTGGCTTGCAAGCCGGGGATGAACTGCTGGCCATCAACGACAATCCGGTAGAAGATGTGATTGACGTGCAGTTTTACGCTGCTGAAGAAGCGATAGCTCTACAAGTACGGCGTGAGGGCGAAATATTGACTTTTGAGGCAGAACGGGCGTACAACCAGTCACTCGGCCTGGAATTTGATCATCCCACTTTTGATACGGACATTCGCCGCTGTAACAATTTGTGCGAATTTTGCTTTGTGCTGCAAATGGCCCCTCGCTTCCGCCGCACACTTTACATAAAAGATGACGATTACCGCTACAGCTTTCTCTTTGGCCATTACGTCACCCTCACCAACCTCAGCGACCACGACTGGTGGCGCATCGAAACGATGCATCTGTCGCCGCTGTACGTCTCGGTCCACGTCACCGATTTGGAAGCCCGTCGCCGCTACCTGCGCAACAAAACTGCGCCGGACATTTTGGAACAAATCCGCTGGCTGGGCGAGCGTGGCATTGAGGTGCATACGCAAATTGTGGTCACGCCAGAAGTGAATGATGGCCACTGGTTAGAACAATCCATCGCCGATTTGGCCGAATTATGGCCAACGGTGCAATCCGTGAGTGTGGTGCCAGTGGGTCTAACCAAGCAACACAAATACCAGATGCGCACCCACACAAAGGCAGAAGCGGCCGTTACCCTTGATTATGTCGAGTCGTTACAGCCCAAATTCCTGGAACAGTTCGGCGTGCGCTTCGTCTACCCCACCGACGAATGGTATCTGGTCACCAATCGCCTCGTGCCAACGCTAGATGCTTACGACGGCCAGGAACTACACGAAAACGGTCTGGGCATGGTGCGCAACTTTTTGGATGAGTGGGAAGAAGTTAAAAGGGAGATTGGAGATTGGAGATTAACCAACGCCGATCAACCTTCAATCTCTAATCTCCAATCTCTTACTTTGGTAACAGGGGCTTTGTTTGCGCCTACTTTGTGGGAAACGGCCGTACAGTTCCAAAATCTCACGGGAGCCAAAGTCACCATTCAGGAAATCAAAAATGAGCGGCTGGGCGGCACCATCACCACCGCCGGGCTGCTTATGGGGGCGGATGTGCTGGCGCAGTTAAAAACGGCCGAACTTGGCGATCTGATCCTGCTGCCCCGCGTCATGTTCGACCACCCCGATCGTATCGCCCTGGACGACCTCTCACCGCAGGACATCACCAACCAGCTAGGCAAACCAGTGGTCCTCGCCGACACAATGGGCGACGTTTGGGACGCACTCATCGGGCACTCCCAAGTCGTCTACCATCCCGGCACGCCCGCCGGCGACAATATCCCCCTCAGGCTCCTCTCCCCCGACGAACTCGACAACAATCAACACTTTTCTTAAATTTTGCCACAGACTTGTACTGGCCAAAGCTCAAGTAGCACACAGACAGCCGAAATCAGTCTGCAGCCAGCAAAGCCACATCCACCACTTCTACCTCAAAGTTGTGGCCAGATGACACCAGGATGATGCTTTCAATAAATCGGGGTGTGCTGCGGCCCTGACGGGCAATTTCTTCCCCTAGATCAATGTCGTAAAAATATTCCTGGCTCAGCGGCACGCGCTCATGCGTATCTTGCACCATCGCGCAGGTGGTACAGCCATCTGGCTGCACGCCAGGGATGGGGTCGCCAACGGCGTAAAAGCCGTGCTGCCAGGTGTTGGAAAAGCCGCTGCCATCGACGTAATTCACCCGCACAAATAGCGGACATTCACTGCCAGCAATGCCGCAAACCTCTAGCGACTGATTGATGATGCGAAACGTCACCAACAGGCGCAACGATTCAATTTCGGCCACGTCCTGGTTCACAGATTGGCGCACCAGCACATCGGCGTGCCCCACGCCTTCACGGATGATATTCAGCCGCGGCTCATCCCCAGCGTCCAGCACGCGTACCTGCCCGGCAGGCTGGTCAGCTCGCTCCACGGTCCAGGGGAACACCGTCCAGCGGTTTAGCTCCTGGCTAAAGTCGCCGTTTATCAACAGGTTACGCTCAGTTTCCAAAGGCCCTTGTGGTGAGGCCCCCGTTGGCACCACGCCACGCTGATTTTCTGCCAACCTCAATGGATTGCTACCATCTACGGCCGTTACGGTGACTTCTCCTGCCTGCACAGCCACCTGCGTTTCATCGTTGTTGACGATGATGGTGTACTGCCCCGGAGTCTGGATGGTGATGTCGCTTTGAGGGCTAACAATCAGTATTTGCGACGGCCGTTCCCCAAAATCGGGCACGGTGAGGCGGATACGGCCGTTGTCCAGCCGAAAACTGAGCATATTTTCCCGATCGCTAACGCCAAAACGCGGGGTGGCTGCTTCTAGCAGCGTCAAATCCGTACTGCTATACACCTGCAAGCGAGCCACCAAATCCTGCACATTGGGTGGATTGACGGCAATGAGTGCCGAGGCGGTGTCGCCCGTCAGCACCCGCTCGCCGGGGGCAATGACCACGCCCCCCTCGCCAGCCAACAGTGCCGTGCGATCCCCGGTGGCATTGTCGATGCCCACCGTTCCCTGGTTGGCCTGCACGAAAATGGCCAACGATTCCGTTAAATTTTGCACCAGTGCATTGGCGGTGATGGGAATGGCGATGGTGATAATCATGCAGACGGTGAAGCTGCCCAGCAAAATCACCCAGGCCATTCGTTGACGCTCTACCTTACTTTTTTCTTCAACCATATCTATCTATGAAAGCACCAAATTTACGCACATTTGCACCAAAATTAGCGTTAATTCGTGTGAATTTGATGCTAACAGCCTGAAATCTCAAAAGCCAACATTTGATAAATTATTGCATGTAGTTAACCGAGAATCTACTGAACTCACCCGTCGCTTCGGTCCATTTTTCATCTACTCGCTGTACTTGGGCAGCGGGGGAGCCTTCGTGCAAAAAAGCAATTAGCTGGCGGAGGGCAGATTCGCGCCCTTCGGCCACCACTTTTACGGTGCGATCCCGTTGGTTGGCCACCCAGCCTGTTAGCCCCAACCGATTGGCGGCGCGGTGGGTGTAATAGCGAAAGGAAACCCCTTGCACGTAGCCATGCACAACGGCCGTTACCTGTTTTTGTGGGTCTAAGTCAGACATTGTTCTCCTCAGGCGAATTATACCCAAGGGTGGCGGGGAAAAGTAGGTGGAGGGGAACGGCCGTAGGGCAATAATCTTATTTGCGGCGACCAGTCGAGGAAATTAGATGTCCATTGTGTTACAAACCCTCTTTCGCTATACTATTTCACATCGTGTTTCATTACATAATCAGGTAAAGACCAATGCCAATAAGCGAAAACCAAGGTCTCAACAACCGTAGACAAGCACCACCATGAGCGGTATAAAGCCATTTTCGGCAAATTGGGAACTATGGCCGAAATGTGCCGGGCTGCTCACAACCTCTATTTAAACACCTGTTGAAATTTTATTTTAGTGAAATGCTACATTTTTTAGGGAGTGAAATATATTGAAGCGTACAACAATATTAGCACTTGAATTTCTAGCAGGATTAGCAGGAAACTTAGTTGCTGGTTGGATTCAACAAGATATTTTTAGTAATGTTTTTTCTTCAAGCCGCGTTATAGGAACAATTGCTGGCGTAGTAATAATGCTGTTGTTGATTACTTGGCTGGAAAAGCCTTGGAAAAGAACTGACCCAAAACGCTCAACGCTCCCAACAGTAAGTCAATTAAATAGTGTTTCTAATAATCTTTTGAGAGAAAACAATGCAAATTTTGACGTTTTCATTTCTCACGCACCTGAAGATAAAGACGATTTAGTACGGCCACTTGCTATTGCGCTTGAAAATAAAGGATATCGGGTCTGGTACGATGAGTTCACATTAAAGATTGGAGATAGCTTGCGAGCTTCAATCGATATGGGTCTTTCACAGTCTAACTACGGTATCGTCGTTTTATCAAAAGCATTTTTCAAGAAAGGTTGGCCTATGGAACAGCTAAACGGTCTATTTGCACGTCAAATGACTGGTAAAAAGGTTATTCTCCCAATTTGGCATCAAATAAATCGTGAGGAAATAATGCGCTTCAGCCCTTTATTGGCAGATAAGTTAGCTATACAGACAAATAGCATGACTATTGAACAAATGGTAGAAAATCTTTCAACAATTATAGATAGCAACTGATATTCAAGATCACTGCTACTTCTTGTAAAATTTTTAAGCAAGAGAAGGATGGACATGAAGTTCAATCACTATAACCTTGGATACCTTAAGCGTGGAACGGTAGTTGAAGTAACTCTTAAAGGTAGCGCAGCAAACGTCCGCCTCATGGATTCTACAAATTTCCAGAGCTACAAATCTCGTCGCAGACACCGATACTTTGGTGGTTTAATTCGCAAGTCACCAGCTCGATTAGTAGTTCCATCAAGCGGTCACTGGCACGTCACAGTTGACATGCAGGGTTTAAAAGGTCAAACACGTTCGGCAGTCCGTATTATTCCAAGGGAGGCGGTATCCCCACTTCCAGAGTATTCTCCGCGTTCTTTGTCGCCTCTAGTGCAAACGCGCTCCTCGGCTGATGAGGGAATTGTTGCGCAGGAAAATGAAGCTCAAGAGATTTATGATGTTTTTATCTCTCATGCAACAGAAGATAAGGATGAAATTGTGCGCCCTCTGGCAAATGCCTTATTGGAAGTGGGATTACGAATTTGGTACGATGAATTTGAGTTACGAATAGGCGATAGTCTTCGCCGCAAGATTGATGCAGGCTTATCTAAAAGCAGGTTTGGGATTGTCGTTCTGTCACATGCCTTCTTTTCAAAAAACTGGTCACAATATGAATTGGATGGACTTGTTACACGAGAAATGACAGGTGAGCAGGTAATTCTACCACTATGGCATCGGGTAACTAAAAGTGAGGTGATTTCATACAGTCCTTCTCTTGCTGATAAAGTAGCAAGAAGCACAGCCGATTTTACGATTGAAGAAATTGCGCAAGAAATTGCCAATGTTATCAATGATGCAAATTAGAAATGGAAAAAAGAAACAGTTTCTTATTTTCTCGGCTCGTCTCAGTTGACAATTAATGAACATGGAACGGGATCTGTCCTTATTGAGATTTTTACTATGTGGGATGTCTTTATAAGTCACGCATCTGAAGATAAAGAAGCTATTGCTCGACCTCTGGCAATGGCACTTTCAGATGCTGGGTTGAAAGTGTGGTTTGACGAATTTACTCTCTCAGTTGGCGATAGTTTACGATCAATGATTGACTATGGCTTGAGTAATTCAAGATTTGGGGTTGTTGTCCTAAGTCCGGCATTCTTTAGCAAAGAAAAGGTGTGGACAAAACGGGAACTAGCAGGTTTGTTAAGTCGTGATGGCTCCCAAAAGGTGCTTCTCCCAGTCTGGTACAATATAAGTGTAGAAGAAGTCAGACAATTCTCTCCAATATTGGCAGATCGGTTAGCCATTAATGCATCGAGTGGCATTCCTCAACTCGCTAAAGAATTGCTTCGAGCTATGAACATCCCCTTCACAGGAGAGAAGGATGATGTCACTGGTATGTGGTTTGGTTCATCTGGTCGGCTACGATTATTCAGAGTTGGAGGCCTTATCGAAGGCGATTATGATTGGAATGGTCATGATTGGAAAGCACATCTTAGTGGACACTTTGAGGATGGAAAACTGATGTTTGAGTGGTGGTGGGATTTAACACAAGAACGAGGTGCCGGTTTTTTTAACTTAAAAAAAGATCGGCTAATTGGAGCATGGTGGCTGGGTCAAGAACCAGATGGAAGTCGAGTTGTGCGAAGTGCAAGAAACCAGGTTCGCCACTCATGGGGTTTTGTAAGGATAACCAACGATACATTTCCTACTATTAAAGGGCAATAAATGGGAAATCATAGTGAAAATGCTGCCTAACAGGGCATAGAATGGACGCTTCGCGCCGCTCAGGCAAGCGTTAGGCAGCATTATCTTTTGTCTCTACGAGAATGATTCCCCATTAATTCTTTAAATATCAATTTTGGGCAATTTAGCCTTTTCGCGAAGGAGGTGGCCGGGAAGGCCGGGACCTTGGTAGATGAGACTGGTGTAGAGCTGTACGAGGCTGGCTCCGGCGTCTAGCTTGGCCTGTACGTCAACGGCTGTGCGAATGCCGCCCACGCCAATGATGGGCAATTTCCCGCTCGTCTGCCGCCAAATGTGTTGAATAATCTCGGTGCTTTGCTGGCACACAGGAAGGCCGCTTAGCCCGCCCGTCTCATTTTGTTTGGGGGAGCACAAGCCGTCGCGGCGAATGGTGGTGTTGGTGGCGATGATGGCGTCGATTTTGTGGTTTTGAACGGCCGTTAAAATTTCATCTAGCTCATCCAAAGTCAAATCCGGGGCAATTTTCACAAATAACGGCCGTTTCCCAATCTTATGCGCCTCCGCCAATGTTTCATTCTCCGCCGCCAGCGTCCCCAGCAGCTGACCCAAATAATCCCCGCCCTGCAATTCCCGCAGCCCCGGCGTGTTCGGGGAGCTAATGTTTACTGCCAAATAATCGGCAAATGGATAGACCGCCTGCATCACCGTGATGTAGTCGCTAGCCGCTTCCGCCAGCGGCGTCTCCTTTTGCTTGCCCAGGCTCACACCCAGGATGAAATCGTGTGGCTTTTCTGCCAATTTTCGCAAGCGAGGCAATGCCGCCTGCACGCCGCCGTTGGGGAAGCCCATCCGGTTGATAATCGCCCCATCTTCTGGTAAGCGAAAGATGCGCGGGCGGGGATTACCCACCTGCGGGCGCGGTGTCAGCGTGCCAACCTCAATATGCCCAAAGCCAAGCGCAGCCAAACCCGGCACCACGCGCACGTCCTTGTCGAAGCCGGCGGCCATGCCCAGCACGTTGGGGAAAGTTAACCCCGCGAATTCAACTGGGTTCTTGGGTAGATGGCCAGCGATTTTTTTGAGGAACGGCCGTCCCATCCCACCCTGAGCCAAAGCCAACAAAGAAAGCGTCCGCTCATGCACCGTTTCGGCATCCATGCGCCGCAAAATCGGGAACACAAATCGCTGATAAAAATTAGCCAAACCGAAAACTCTCCACGTCAGCTTGAAGTGCCTGTTTCACATCAGGGGGCACTTTGTTCCAGGGCATATCATGCAATGCGCCATAAAGTGCATAGAGCAAATTGAGGCTGGCGGGGTAGCCTTGCGCTTTTAGCAAGCAGTAAGCTGGCACAATCCCCATTTCTTCTAAATCTTGGCGGCTGTGTACGCTAATCTCTGCCAACCACTTGGTAGATTTTGGCCCAAGATTTAACAACGATTCCATTTCCGAACTTGCCATTGCCCCTCACAAAAAAGCCATCCCGCTGTGGAGATGGCCTATATCCAACTTAATCATCGTTTAGCTGCAAAACAGCCATAAACGCTTCCTGTGGCACTTCCACCGTGCCAATCATCTTCATGCGTTTCTTGCCTTTCTTTTGTTTCTCCAGCAATTTGCGCTTTCGGCTAATATCACCACCGTAACATTTAGCCAAAACATCCTTGCGCATCGCTTTTACCGTGGCGCGACTAATGACACGCTTGCCGGTTGCCGCCTGAATTGGCACCTCAAACATCTGGCGCGGGATTTTCTTCTTCAAAGCGGTCACTAGCTTCTGTCCCCGATGGTATGCCATTTCTCGATGCACAATCATCGCCAGCGCATCCACCGGCTGTTTGTTCACCAATACTTCCAGCTTCACCAAATCAGAGGCACGGTACCCAGCCGCCTCATAATCCATCGAGGCGTAGCCGCGCGTACCACTCTTGAGCTTGTCATAGAAGTCAATGATGATTTCTGCCAATGGGATGTCGAATTTAAGTACCACGCGGCCCGGCGCAGGATATTCTTGCCCCACAAATTCACCCCGCCGCTTAATGACCAAATCCATCACCACCCCATAATATTCATCTGGCGTGAAGATTTGCACATGCATCCACGGCTCACGAATCTCTTCAATTTGCCCTTCGTCAGGCAGTTCAGCGGGGCTATCCACGATGATCTCTTCACCCGTGTGCGCCATCTTCACTTCATAACGTACGCTGGGCGCAGTGGCTACCAGATCCAGATCATATTCGCGCTCTAATCGCTCTTGAATGATTTCCATATGGAACAGCCCTAAAAAGCCGCAACGAAACCCAAAATTGAGGGCATCAGATGTTTCTTGTTCGTACACTAAGGCGGCGTCGTTCAGTTGCAGCCGCTCTAATGCTTCTTTCAAGAGGGCGTAATCTTCCCCTTCGGTGGGATAAAACCCAGCAAACACCATGGGCTTGACTGCCTGATAACCGGGCCAGGGGGATTCGGCCGTGCGATCCCGCAGTGTAATCGTGTCGCCAACGCGGCATTCCCGCACCGTTTTAAGGCCAGTGGCAATGTAGCCCACTTCACCCGCAGAGAGTGAATCTACTGGCTTCATGGCTGGGGCGAAAACGCCAATTTCGATGGGCTCAACCGTCACGTCGTTGGACATCATCTGAATCCAGGTGCGCTTGTTTAGCTTACCTTCAAAAACCCGCACATAGGCAATCACACCTTTGTAAGAATCGTAATGGGAGTCGAAAACCAACGCCCGTAGCGGTGCCTCGGTGTCGATTGTGGGCGGCGGCACGCGCTCAACCACAGCCTCCAGCACTTGTTGGATGTTGGTCCCCGTTTTGGCACTAATTGGAATCACGTCTTCTGCTGGTAAGCCAATGATATTTTCGATCTCTTCGGCCACATCTTCGGGCATTGCTGCTGGAAGATCAATTTTGTTAACTACGGGGATAATTTCCAGATCAGATTCAAGTGCCAGGTAAAGGTTGGCCAACGTTTGGGCCTCGATGCCTTGTGTGGCATCTACAACCAGCAAAGCTCCCTCACAGCCTTGCAAGGCGCGGCTGACTTCATAACCAAAATCGACGTGGCCGGGGGTGTCGATGAGGTTCATGATGTATTCCTGGCCATCTTTAGCGGTGTAGGTCATGCGCACGGCCGAGGCCTTGATTGTTACGCCTTTTTCCCGCTCAAGATCCATGCTGTCGAGCACTTGCTCTTGCATTTCACGTTCGGTGAGGGTGCCGGTTTCTTGCAGCAAGCGGTCGGCCAAGGTTGATTTCCCATGATCAATATGGGCAATGATACAAAAGTTGCGAATGTTGCTCTGTGTCATATGTGCAAGTGGCCGTCGTCAAATAAATTAGCGGAATGATGCGGACGGCTTAAAGTAAGCGGCCACTTTATCCGGAAAGTTCTTGTTGGCCGCTTACTAAGTATATCAAAACGGCGTATTTGCGGTAGAATAGCTAAAAGTTTTGCGAGGTTTTATATGAGTCCACATGATGAAACGGCCGATCCGCTGCAACCACACAGCCATGAGCCAAATCCTGCCCCGCCAACAGATGATCCAAATTTTAAGTTGATATTGGGAAACGGCCGTTCCCAAACCATCACCGTACAAGATCTACAGCAGCTCCCGGTAACCTCCGTATCAAACTGTTTCATCGTTTCGACCGGACACGGCACGTCTGGCCCATTTACCTTTACTGGCACCACCCTTCTGGATTTTGTGACCCACTTTTACCAGGAAAGCTGGTCTGAGCTAGAAGTTGTGAGTGCCGATGGTTTCGGCAATCGCGTTTTCGTTCAGGAACTGCATCAGCCAGACCCGGCTGGTCCTATCTTGCTGGCGTATGAGATGAACGGTGAGGCTCTTACCCGTGAACAAGGGCTGGTACGCATGATTGTACCCAGCGAAAAAGATGATGCGCTGCGGCAGGTGAAGTGGGTGGGACGTGTGAAGATGGTGGGTGAGAAACGGCCGTAAAAAAAGCCCTGGCAAAGTTACCAAGGCTTCTCATACTTCCAATTAAAACAAACAGCTAAGATGCGTAAACAAATCGCTCAGTTAAGGACTTCACGAAATCTTCAAGCCCCTGCTCACCTCGCTTTTGTAACGTCAGCCGATCCGAGCAAACCTGCTTGACATCTTTAGCCAAATGTTTGTTGCTATTCGTTACCGCAACACGGCCACAACCGGTATTAAACTCCATCAGCAAGGATTTCACCCGAGCATCCCGGCGCAAAACATCGCCATTCCGCCCACCGGAGGGCAAAATCAACAGGCAGTCATCCCCGGAAGGATCAAAAGGTTTATCGGCCAGAGCATAATCTGCTTTCAAGCCAACACCTTGCCGACTGTAAACTAGTTTGTCAAACAAGCTCACACTTTTTATAGACAACCCGGCCTGACGGAAATTGTGCAAGAAGTAGATGACCTCTAATTCGTCAAATCCATCCCCAATAAGAATATAACTTTGTGATCGTTTCTTTTTGCCGTTTCGATAAGGTAAAGACATCATGCTCCTCGTGTTGCCAACAACTCACAAGGTCGTGGCTACCATGTTAAATAGAGGATTCTCAAAAATATTTTGGGTTAAATCCCCCCAGTGCAGACACCACCGCTACCGACGCAATACCGCATCATAGATGCGCCTGCTAATTCGATTCCCCCAGCTTGGGCAACGGCCGAAAACACAATGAAAGTGAGTAAGGCAAGAACGACCATCACGAGAATTACAAAAGCTAGCTTATTTTGTTCAATTACAGAAAACATGGAAACCTCCTCTCCAAAAAAGTTGTGATAAGCTAAATAAAGAATCACTTATTCATACCAAAGCGAATCCAAGCCAACGTTATCAGTCATTAAGCACAATTGGCTACAAAATAGCTTCAATATGACTTCAACCCCCCTGCAAAAAAACGCTTAAAGTGTGTAAGATAGCAAGTAAACGTGTGGAAATTGAGAGATAAAGTCTAAAATAGGAAACCTTTTAGGGAATATAGTGAGGGATCTGGTGATAAATTCTGATGATGTTTTAATCGCCCTACGCCTCTGGCACGGAGGGGATGCGCCCCATTGGCCAATGGCGAATCTTCGTTTGGGTTTGGCATTAGCTCAAGATGAAGATGACTACGGCACCTTGGCAGAGACGGGTAGGGCAGCAAACAATCGTGCTGTGCTGAGCTTTGGGTTAGATCAATTACGCAGAGCCTCTCCAGAGGCTGAGGAACTATTAAGAGAACGGTTTGAGCACAGGCGGGATGTGCTAACAGTAGCCAACCGCTTAAATATCTCCGAGTCAACCCTTTACTATCGTCAACGGCAGGCAATCTCTCATCTAACTGATATTCTTAATCAGCAAGAGAGTTTAGCCAGCAGCGACTGGCGCAACACAATGGAAACGCGCTTGAGTATCCCTTCATATGAGGCATTAGTAGGCATAGGGGAAGCGGAAGAATTGCTTAAAGGCGCACTATTTCTGGATGATGAACATTTTATCATCTCAATTGACGGTATTGGCGGGTTAGGAAAAACTGCCCTGGCAGACTATTTAGCTCGGCAAATAATCTCAACCACACGATTTGATGAAATTGCCTGGGTAACGGCAAAGCACACGCATTTGTCTATGCTGGGACGGTTGCAAATTGAAAGCGGCCGTCCTGCCCTCACGTTGCCTTTGCTAATCGAGCGACTCTGCAACCAGTTTGGCTTGGATGACAATCCAAATCTGACCCATTTGCAAAGGCAACGCTTGCTGTACAGGTTCATCAAAGAACGGCGTTGCCTGATCATTATCGACAATCTGGAAACAGTAGCGGATTATCAAACGCTCATCCCGGAGCTAAAAAAGTGGCAAAATCCTTCAAAATTTTTGCTTACTTCTAGAATACGCCTTCTCTCGGAACCCGGTATCTTTTCTTATTCCCATAAAGAGCTTAATCAACAAGCGGCATTGCAACTGGTCCGTCAAGAGGCAAAGCGAGGGGGATTTAAAGATTTAACCAGCGCACCTGATAAAGAGGTTATCAAAATATACAAAATTGTGGGGGGTAATCCATTAGCCCTCAAACTAATTATTGGGCAGCTGCGCTTTTATTCTTTGGTTGACGTCTTGAATCGCTTTGCTGCAAATCGGCCAACTGAAACCAACGAGGGGATTTTTGACTATATCTTCCGCGAAATTTGGGAATCGCTTGACAATGAAAGCAAAACTGTCCTAGTTAGCCTGACACAAGCAGGAGAATCCGGTTTTACGCTGGATCATTTGGTGGCGGTCTCAGAATTACCAGAAACGGCCGTTTATAATAGCCTAACTGGTTTAGTCGTATCATCCTTGGTAGACATTGCTGGCACCTTGTTAGAAAGACGCTATCGTTTGCACCGACTGACAGAAATTTTTCTCTTGCGGATGATAGAGGGGGAATAATGGTTGCCTCAGTTGCAATAACTGATCAAGCACGGTGGCGAACTGTACTTGAGCAACAAAAAGTTGCCAACGCGCAACGCTGGCTTACGATTTTGGAATATAGCAACGAGCCAAAAAAGTTAGTTCAAGAAGATTACGATAATTTTCTAAGGGCACTAGAAACAACCCTGCAGAAACCGAAAACATTTGATATTGCTTACAGTCTTTACCAATTACTTTATCCAATTGTATTTGGGTATGCAGATTGGGATCGCTGGCTTGTTTATTCACGCCAGGCACTTCATACAAGCCAGCTTCTTCACATGCAAGATCGTGAAGCCCTTTTACTAGAAAAGGCTGGCGATATTCTTTATCACAAAGGAGATTTAAAAGCATCTGAGGCGAGCTACTTCAAAGCCAGTCAAATCTATGAAGGTTCAGCAAATCCAACATACTATTATCGCACATTAGCCATGCTTGCTACTTTGAAAGATATACAGGGCGAAGTGGAAGAAGGGATTAAACTTTGTCAGAAAGCTGAAACGTTAGCAGAGGCGTCTGGGAATAAATTGGCAATAGCACATGCAAATCTTAACCTCTCAAACATTTATCGAAGAATTCGAAATTGGGAAAAGGCGCAAGAATCAGCCCAAAAAGCCTTTGATCTTTATCAAGGTTTAGATCTCTCTACATTTCTTACAAAAGCATCTATAACCTTAATTTTAACCTGGGCTGAAACAGGCGAATGGAGCAAAGTTGGCCAACTTTCAAATGATTTGATTACGGTTTTAAATTCAACTGGTGATGTACATAATTTAAGCCAACTAAAAAATAATTTGGGTATTTTGGCTTTTGGTCAAGGGAATTACAAAATGGCCGAGGCCACGTGGCAGGAAGCATTACAATTATTGTCCCAGATACAGGAGCCAACGGAGTTGGCGGGCATATATAACAATTTGGGAATGGTTTACACAAAGATGGCGGAGTGGGAAACGGCCGAAGAAATGCTGCTTAAAGCAATTACAGCATATCGTCGGTTTGGGGATTTGTTTAACTGGGCCAATTCTTTAGACAATCTGGCAGACTTGTATGAAGCACGTGGACAAACGGCCGAATTTGAACAAACTTTGCAGGAAGCTATAGCTGGTTTGCAGGTTCTTAAAGATACGCCACATGCCCGTGAACTATTGGAATATATGCAAAAAAGATTGCCTACTAACCAATAATCGCACCATATAATTAGCAAAATTCCACTGATCTTCTAAAAAAAGAGCCTCAATTAAAGCTGCTTTGCAGGTGTTTTGCAGTCCATTTCAGGGCCATTCCATGCCCATATGCTACTATGTTTTCAACGTTGGCGAGTATACACTGATCACATCTATCTACGAATTTATGTAAAGTTAGCTATGTCATCAAATCTACCATCACCCAATCCCTATGCCCAACAATTGGAAACAATTGGTTTTTTGGCTACCGGCATTGCCCACGATTTTAGCAATTTACTCACCAGCATCGTTGGCCAAACATCTTTGGCTTTAGCAACCTTGCCTCAAGACAATGTGGCTCGATCGCACATTGAAAAAGCAATGCAAGCGGCTGAATTTGCAGCAGAGCTCACGCGACAACTGCTTACTTACGCCAACTCAGAAGACGCACCAGATGAATTAATAGATTTGAATCAGTTGGTTAATGACAACATTAGCTTGCTCAACACAATTTTACTCAAAAGCGTATCTTTACAGCTTGATTTAGCAAACAGTCTGCCGCCCATTGAAGCTCGGCGAGCACATATTCAGCAAATCGTTATGAACTTGCTCATTAACGCTGCGGAGTCAATTGAGGATGGCAAAGGGATTGTGTTATTGCGAACGGGGTTGGAAACTATTTGTGACAATGAGAAGCGGTACAGTTTTGTAAACGGCCGTTCTCCCGTCCCTGGTCCCTGTATTTATTTACAAATTACCGACACCGGCTGTGGGATGACCCGGCAACAGCTACAAAAAATCTTCTCCCCTTTCTACACAACAAAGCCAACTGGACGCGGACTCGGCCTTTCAACAGTTTTAGATCTTGTTGGCTTTTACCAAGGGGGCATTACCGTGGAAAGCCAAACAGATTTAGGCACAACTTTCTGCGTTTTTTTGCCGCTGCCCTCTCAATTGGGCTTGATGCCCAAGCAGACATTGCTGCACTAATTTTCCACATCCGCTTCAGTGAGCAACGCCTCTACGGCCGTTTCTGGCACCACATCTTCACCCCCAACCTTCAGCCATACAAGAAACTCCACATTTCCTTCTGCACCGGTAACCGGTGAGCGCGTCAGCCCTTGGACTGCGAAATTATTGGCGCGGAACCAGTGCCACAAATCCAGCAAAACGGCGCGATGAACGGCCGTATCCTTCACAATGCCACCCCGCCCCACCTGCTTGGGTCCTGCCTCAAACTGCGGCTTAATCAAGGCTACAAGGCTGGCATCGTCCGCCAGCCACTGCTTCACTGCGGGCAAAATCAAGCGTAACGAGATAAATGAAACATCAATGGCCACAAAGTTAACTGGCTCGTCCAGCTTTTCCAGATAGCGTGCGTTGGTGCGCTCCATCACCACCACGCGCTCATCCTGGCGCAGCATCCAATCGAGCTGACCGTACCCCACGTCGATGGCGTAGACCCGCGCCGCCCCATTTTGCAACAGCACATCGGTGAAGCCGCCGGTACAAGCTCCCACGTCAGCGCAAATGGCGCCCATCACGTCCAAATTGAACGTCTCTAACGCACCCGCCAGCTTAAATCCACCTCGACCAACGTATGGCAGTGGTGCTTTGAGTTCGATAGCAGATGCAATAGGAACGGCCGTTCCCGGCTTATCCACCATCTTCCCATCCACCAACACCTCGCCTGCCAGAATGATGCCCTGTGCCTTAGAGCGTGTAGACACAAACTCGCGCTCTACTAGCAATTTGTCCAGACGTTCCTTCTTCTTCGCCAAAACTTCACCAAAACCTCAAAAATCTCTGTGGCAATATTAAAGGCGACGAACCCAATCTGCCAAAATATCTGCCAGTGACTGGGTTAACCCAATTTGCGGCTGCCAGCCTGTTTGTGCCTGCAATTTAGCATAGCTACCATACAGGCACGGCGTGTCAGACGGCCGCATGCGCTCTGGGTCTTGTACCACTTCCACTTCAATATCTGCCAGCTCAATCAACGTCTGCAAAATCGCTTCAATTTTCACTGGCCTACCAGAGCAAATGAGATACGCTTCCCCCGGTTGACCTTGCTCCGCCAGCAATTCATAGGCCTTTACGATGTCCCGTACATCCGTAAAATCCCGCTGCGCTTCCAAATTGCCCACCATCATCTGGTTGAGCCGCTGACCTACGCGCATACCAGCAAGCTGGCTGGCAAAATCTGGCACCACAAATCCCAAAGATTGGCGGGGGCCGATGTGGTTAAACGGCCGTGCTTCCACCACGGGCAATTCATAACGCTCCCAAAACAACGGTACGAGCTGCCCTGCCGTCCATTTGCTAATGCCATATGGATGGTTCGGTGCAGGCGGCGTTTGCTCGGTGATGGGCAACATGTCTGGCTTAATTTCACCGTAAATTTCAGCACTGGTCACAATGAGCGTGCGCGGACGGCCGTATTGCACCACCGCCTGAAGCAAATTGGCTGTCCCCACGCTGTTCACCGCCAGCGTCAGGCCCGGCTGCTGCCAGGAACGTGCCGGGTACGCCTGCCCAGCCAAATGATAGACGCGATCTGGTTTTGCTTGGGCAACGGCCGTTTCCAACGATGCCTGATCCAGCAAATTACCAGGAATCCGCGTTACGTTCTCATGCTGTAGCAATGGCTGGTGGCTTGTTTCTGCGTGAACCAGCGAGAAAATCTCATGCCCAGCCGCTACCAAATTTTCAACCAAATGGGACCCAGCAAAGCCAGTAGCACCTGTAATAAAAATTCGCATACGCATCCTTCTGTTGGAAAATCGTTTCCGGCGGGCCATTCATTGACAGCCAACCAAACGGATTATACCTGCCAAATCGCCGCTGGCTAAACCAAACACCGAAGTATAGGCGTGGGGAGAAACGATCTTGCATCTATACCCGCCATCTTTGCAGAGGGCAAACGTATTGCCCACAACCCCCGCTGCAAAGTATAATATTTTTCATGAATCCGGCCCTCGACCACATTGCCCAGACGCTGGCAGCCGATTTAGGTTCTCAGCTAGAAGCAGTTTTTCTTTTTGGTAGCCAAACGGCACAGCAAGTGGCAACGGCCGTTTCCGACACCAATTTTCTTGTCATTACCCAACCAGAAACCAATATCCAAAACATCCGCCAAAGTTTCGCCCCCTTGTGGCAAGAACACAAAATGTTGCTCAAGCGAGGACCGCTGGTCACCAATCGCCACACCCTGTTGAACCATCTGCATCTCAATCCGCAGCTAGCCCTCAACCTGCTTCAACATGGGCAACAGTTAGCAGGTGACCCCTTGTCGCTAGACCTGTTCCGCACGCCAACCAATCCATACGAAATTTACGCCCACCTTACCCAGCAGCTGCTCGACGCTTCTGCTGCACTCGTCCCCAACAGCGACCCAGACAGCAAGCTGCTGCTCAATCGGCTTTTTCGGCAAATTAGCAACCAACCCACTGCCGCAGCAGATACGGCCGTTATCCAATTTAGCACCATACAGCAAGCATTAACGGCCGTACTCAACAAACTGCCTGCGGCCAAAATGTGGCAAAAGGCAGCCCAGCGTGGCTCCACCTCTCCCAACATTCCTGGCTTGCAGGCAATTTACACCGAATCCAAGCGCAACATCTTCGTCTTCAACCAGCTTACGCCTCGGCAAATTAGCCAGATTAATTGGCAAACATTGGCCCAACACCTGCCAGATGCCGACGCTTCATTACATATCACCACCGTCGCCCAATTTTGCCTGATAGCCCTCTACGATAAGGCACTTGACCTGCGCTTTAACAAATATCAGCACAAATGGGGCATCAACTTCCTGGCCAAGCTCACCCCGTCTAGCCACCAAATTTTGCGGCAGGCCGCCCGCGTTCCCTCCCAAATCCTGGTGGATGCGCTGCCCCACAGCATTCTCACGGCCTCCAACAATAGCGATGACACCCTGCACAAGCTCATCCACGATTACCAAAACCAAATGCTCAACGTGCAGCTAGAAAACGAGCTGCTGTTTCGCCTGGGCCTAATTCCCGAAAAATTTACACCGCCCGAACCGCTGCCAGAACGAGATGTCTCTGCCAAATTGCGCCTAGATGCCATCTTCCAGCATTTGGGTTGGTGGGCAGACTTTTACCAAACCGCCCTGCAAACCCCAACGTGACCCAACGCCTGCCCCAGCTTCAATTTCGCAGTGGCGTGCGCCTGCTTCTGTTCATCACACTTATCTGGCTGATTCAGCCCGCGCCGCTGCTCATCGTGCCGGGGCCACCCCAAACTGTGCAAACCAATCATCCCATTGTGGGCGTACACACCCGTCTCACCGACGAAGTGGAAGAGTGGAAAATCCAGCGCAGCCTGGAAATGGTGCGCCAAATGGGGTCCCCCTGGATCGTGGAGCTTTTCCCCTGGGCCTATTACCACGCCGAAGACGGCGGCATTGCCTGGGATCATCCAGATATGGTGATGGAACATGCCCACGCGCAGGGGCTAAAAGTGATTGCCCGCATCGGCCTCACCCCCAGCTGGGCGCGCCCCAAAGAAACCCCCCTCAACTATCTGGACGCTTCCGCCTACGACGATTTTGCCGACTTCGCCGCCCAATTTGCCAGCCGCTACGAAGGCAAGTTGGCGGCCATCATCGTGGGCAACGAACCCAATTTGAGCTTTGAATGGGGCTATCGGGAAGCAACGGCCGTTGACTACACCAACCTTCTCAAAACCGTCTATCCCGCCGTCAAGGCTGTCAATCCAGATGTGCTAGTGCTGGGCGGCGCACTCGCTCCCACTCTGGAACCCGCTGGCTCTCCATGGGGTTTAAACGATTTGAAATATTTGGACCAAATGTACGCTGCTGGAGCCGCCGACTACTTCGATGGGCTGGCCGTTCACACTTATGGCCTCACCTTCCCCGCCCTGGCCGATCCTGGCCCAGAAATCCTCAACTTTCGCCGCGTAGAGCTGGTGCGCGAGGTGATGCTGCGCCACGGCGACGCCGACACCCAAATTTACATCACCGAATTTGGCTGGAACGACCATCCCCGCTGGACGCAGGCGGTGCGCCCCGGCCAGCGCATCCAAAACACGCTCGATGCCTTCACCTACGCCGAAGAGAATTGGCCTTATGTGGAAATGATCGCCATCTGGGCGTTTCGCTTTCCTGCACCAACCAAAAGCATCATGGATTATTATACGCTCGTCACCCCGGAGTTTGTTGAGAAACCAATTTACACCGAATTGCAAAGGTTTACCAGCAATGACTGAATTAGCCGCAGAGTTCACAGAGGAAAAAGAGGATTTGAGAGCAAAAGCCAACTTTACATTGCCTCAGATCGAACTCAGATCGCTTCTCCGCTATGCTAAACTCGGTTCATTTCAAATAAAGAGGAGTGAGCATCCTCAGATGCGAACGGCCAGGACAAGAAGCAGCTTTTTATTGACCGCCGCACTCATCCTAATCGTTCTCCTGCAAATGGGCTGCCAAACAACCGACGACAGCTGGGAACGTGTGCAGGCAGCAGGCGTGCTGCGCGTGGGGCTAGACCCCACCTATCCTCCCTTCGAGGTGGATGACGGCCGCGGCGTCTACGGTCTGGATGTGGATTTGGCTAAGGCGATTGCATCCGATTTGGGGCTAGACGTGCAGTTTGTCTACTTTGGCTACGATGGCCTGTACGATGCCCTGGCAACGGAACAAGTGGACGTGCTCATCTCCGCGCTGGTCATCATTCCGGAGCGGACGCGGGATTTTGCCTACAGCGAACCATACTTTAACGCAGGCGAAATCTTGATCGTCCCGGCAGACAACACCACCATCGAGACAATGGAAGATTTAGGCGGCCAGACGGTAGCGGTGGAACTTGGCAGTTTAGGGCATGTGGAAGCAACGGAATGGGCCAAGCGGGTGGAAGGATTGGAAATTATCACATTTTCTACAGCAGATGAGGCGATTACGGCCGTCCAACAAAACAATGCCCACGCCGCCCTGACTGATGCGATAAGCGGCCGTCTCTTCTTGCGTGAAAACGACGGCCTAAAACGGCTGCCAGAAAGCGTCACCGTAGAACCTTTTGCCCTCGTGGTACGTAGTGAAGACGAGCAGCTACTCACCACGCTCAACAAAAGCCTTATCAACCTGGAGCAGACTGGTCAATTAAGCCAAATCATGTCAGAATGGTTAGATTCTTAAACAGTTAGCCAAAGGATCAGTAATGGATACACTAGATTCGGGGTGTCATCAGTGCGGCAAACTGAAAGCAAAAAGTTTTAAAGATTGCCATTATCGTGACGCACAAACCTGCCCTTATGTGGTAAGTTCATTTAATGTGCCACCCTCTTTTGTTGGCCGTTCCTGGCTTGATTACACAGGTATAGGTGTCACCATCGCGTTAGCCTTAGGGCTGTATTTTCTGTTCACAAGAATTCGATTAGCGATTTGGAATTTTAGTATACCGTGGCTCAACATGATCATGTTTTTGCTGCCCATATATTTTCTTTTCATCTTCTTAGGCAGCAAGGGGCCACGTCAAAAAAATATACCCTTTCTAAAAAAACAACTGACCCACTATTTTAACAATGCACAAGGCGTCGGCTTTGTAGCTTATGAGCAATTTGGCCTGTCAACGTTTTACGGCGTGACTACCATTACCCCTATTACATTCAAAGATAGCGTAGATTTTACGGATAATTATCCAGCCAGCTTACTGGCCGTTGCCGAACTTACGCGCATCGAGGATTTAGTCGAGCGTATGCTGGTTGAACAAAACCTGTCACCACAAATTGTTCAATGGACATTAGTACGATTAGCCGCACAAGATATTATCCATTTGAATCATATTGAGTTAGTGATTTCTAAATTAGGCAATAAGAGCACAACAAAAACGTTGGCCTTTGTGACGCCCAGACCGAAATTGCTAACTTATAAGCCAAATGGATATTTGGAAAGCAGGTTTGTGGCGCAACTAAAACAACAAACAAACGCCGATCAAGCACCGATCTATTGGGGCAGCCTCAGCGTGTATGAATTGGTCTACAACTTATATAAAAAACCAATTTCCGCGCCCAATCAGCAGTTACTCAAGCAGATAGTTAAGGATGCCACCAGTCGTGGCTGGGCGGAACCTACGAAGGTAAAAGGTTTTAAGGCCAAAATGCAAAGCATGAATGTGGTTCTCTGGCGTCTAGCTGCTTCTCATGATTCGCGGATCGTTGCCGAGCGAAAAATATTGGCTATGTTTTATGTAGCAGCTCAAAATGAGTACAAGAAGTTTTTTATGGATGTAGAAACGGCCGTTCAAAAAGCAATACTCGCCCGCAGACGGAAAAGTAATTAATTCCCAATGCTAAGACGTATCAAACTACATTACCTCGCCGAGCTTGGAGCGCACAATAAAATTTTGAGGGAGCGAATGCAAACATTCCAGGTTAACCTACAAAAATCAAGAATACGTACGGCCGTTTCCCTCTTAGCCGGCCTGCTGCTGGCAATTCTAATCCTGACCGGTTCGGCGGAAGCACAAACGAAATCATTTTACTGGGAGCGGTTTGATGTAGAGATCACGCTGCTGGAAAATGGCGACATGGTCATTGAAGAAACGCAGGTGCTCAACTTCTCTGGCGAGCCGTTTACCTTTGGCTACGGCACCATCCTTACTGGCAGCGTGGGCAACAACGACGACATCTTCGACATCCAATTGCGCGAAGGAGATTTAGTTTATCAGGAATCCAGCAGCAACACCCCCGGCACGTTTGAAGTCAGCAAATCCCGCGATGAAGTGCGGATTGATTGGTATTTTGAGCCAGCAGTAGGACAACAAACCTACACCTTCAGCTACGTGGTTCAGGGTGGCGTCATTGTTGGCACGCCGGATGAGGGCAGCGGCGACCAGATTTTCTGGAAAGCGATTCCCTCAGACCATCCTGGGCGCATCCAGAACAGCACCGTCACCATTCGCTTGCCGGAAGGAGTTGAGCCGCAGCGGTACCTTGACGATGGCACCTATCTAATTGAGGGATTGGCGGCTGGGGATTCTAATTTAGTAGAGACAAGAGCGAGTGAAGACGGCCGTATCATCACCTACACCCTCCTCGAACCCCTCTTGCCCGGACAGGCCTTTGAAGTGCGTGTCCAGTTCCCGCACGGCATTCTGGACATCCCCACCCCGGATTGGCAAGCGCGGCAGCAAAACGCCGATGTGTATGGCCTCATCGGGATTGTCATCTCCGTGCTGATTTTGGTCGGCGGGCCGCTGGGCGTGCTGGCCTTGTGGTACGTTCGCGGCCGCGACCCGGAAACGGGGCTCATCGTGCCGGACTATTTGCCCGAACCGCCCTCTAACCTGCGCCCGGCGGTGGTGGGCACACTGGTAGATGAAAAGGCCGACATGCGTGACATCATCTCCACCCTGGTGGATTTGGCGCAGCGTGGCTACCTTAGCATCAGCGAGAACAAGGCGAAAAACCATGTTTTTACGCTGGTAGATGAAAGTAAGGGAGGGTTACGGCCGTACGAAACCCAGTTCCTCAAATCATTTTTTGGCCGCAAAAAGGAGCGCAAGCTATCTGAACTGCGCTACAAATTTGCCAGCAAGCTGCCCCGATTGCGTAAAATGCTCTACGAAGAGCTCATTGCCGAAGGGCTGGTAGACCGTTCCCCAGACAAAGTGCGGAACCGGTACGGCCTTTGGGCAGGGCTGATGGTTTTTATCGGCATGATTGCCTTCTTTATCCCGGTTATTGCCTTGCCAGAAGACGCCGCCTTTGTCGGCTGCTGTGCCTCGATTGCGCTGGGCATCACTGCCCTGTTTGTAGGCGTGGTGGGGCGGCACATGCCCACCAAAACCGCCAAAGGTGCTGAAGAAAAGACAAAATGGGATGCCTTCAAAAAGTATCTCCAAAATATTGAAGAATATGAAGAGCTGGCGCAGGCTGGCGATTTGTTTGAAAAATATTTACCCTACGCCACGGCGTTTGGCCTAGACCGCAGCTGGATTCGCAAATTTTCGGCCGCGCCCTACACGCCAGTACCGCGCTGGTATTACCCGTATGGCTACGGCCGTTCCATCTATCACGGCTCTGGCGGCACAGGCGGCAACAGCGGTGGTGGCAGCACCACCCCATCCCTACCCACCCTCGATTCGGCCGCAGATGGCATGGCAGGTGGGCTGGAATCCATGTCGGCCGGGCTTACGCGAATGCTCAACAGCACCGCCTCCACCATGCGCAGCGTGCGCTCCACCAGCAGCACCGGAGGTCGGAGCTCTGGCAGCTTCAGTGGCGGATTTAGTGGCGGCAGCTCCGGTGGCGGTGGCAATAGGGGCTTTGGATAAAAATTATGGGCAGAACACTAGGACTTATTCTCATCGCTGGCGGCATCATCGTTGGCATTATCATTGTCGTCCTGATGGGCGTTTATCGGGGCGAGGGGCGGCTGACCGCTGGCGGCATGGCGCTGGGCATCACGCTGGGTTTACTGGTGCTAGTGCTGCCACAGTTGGGCTTTGGTGCATTTCTCTTTTGGAAGGGTGGGCAGGATACGGCCGTTGCCGCCCGCGCCCAACAGCAGCGCCAATTGCTAGACATGGTGAAAACACGCGGCCAAATTGCCATTAGTGACCTGGTCATCGAGCTAAACAGCGACCGCGAGACCGTACAGCAAAATCTGTACCAACTCGTGGGGATGGGGCTGTTTTCTGGCTATGTAAACTGGGATGAAGGTATGTTATACTCTCGTCAAGCAACTGAGCTGCATCAGCTTCACAAATGCGAACATTGCGGTGGCGAGTTGGAACTGGCCGGAAAGGGCGTTATTCGCTGTCCCTTCTGCGGCACAGAATATTTTTTAGAAAGGTGACAGTCACTTAAAAAAAGTGTCTCACCAATAGAATCTGGAAAAGTGACTGTCACCTGTACAGTTGCTCTAAAAATCATATTAGAGAGAGGCGACCCAATATGAAAGAACAAATTTCCGACTTATTTAACAAAATCCAGGGCGAATCAACCGGGCTGGGCAATTTACTGAGCAAAATCCCTGGCCTGGATGGCTACATGGAACGCAGCCGTCGGCGCGAAGCAGATCAATTGCTGCGTAAAACCATTGCTGACCGGCTGGAAGGCAGTCGGTTGCAGCTCGGCGGCGTTAGCGAATCGTTGAGCCGCGACATCATCAAGGCAATTGACCACGCCGAACCGCTGGGCCGCGTGGACACGCGCCTGATGGGACTCATCGGCAAGGTGAAAGATGCCCCCCAAGGCTACGCTGGTTTCTTCGATGCCATCAAGGTGAAAGAAGAAGATTTGGCCCGCATTTACGCCTTCGATGAAAATATGCTGAATTTTGCCAACCAGATTGCGGCAGAAACGGGCTTGCTGGCAGCGGCCGTTGATGAAGATGGCGATATTTCCGGAGCGATTCGTGAGCTGGACAACACGCTCAAAGAGGCCAACAGCACCTTCGACGGCCGTGACGAAGTGATCAAAGGCATTGGCGAACCCAACGACATTGACGAGCTAAAAAGCGACTTCTAATTCAAGTAATGGAACCACAGATTACACAGATTAACGCAGATTTTCTTTTACCAACAAAATAATCTGCGAAATCTGCGAAATCTGCGGATTATTTAAGGAGAATTGACTCATGGCAAAAGTATTTGATCGCGTCGCAATTGATTCCTGGCTTCGGGATGAAGTTGTACGAAAATTCCCACCTGGCGGCCTGGGTGATATTAAATTAGGCTCTCCCTGTATTGTGAATCCGGGGGAAACGGCCGTCTTCGTGCGCAGTGGTGAAGCAATGGGAACCTTTGAACCCGGCACACACGTGCTAACCACTGCCAACGTCCCCTTCCTCATGGATTGGGTAGAAAAAGGGCTGTTTGGCGGCAAAAACGTCTTCACCGCCGACGTTTACTACGTCAAAACCACCGACCTGACGATGAAGTGGGGCACCACCCAACCCATCATCATCGAGCATCTGAACCGCCCACCGGGGGCTAGCGCCATCGTGGGCAACGGCACCTACGTGGTGCGCGTCAAGGAGCCGTGGCGCTTCTTGCAGGCCATGGACGCCTTCCGCGAAAGCGTGCGCCAGCCCCAGCTCAAAGATCGCCTCGACCCCAAATTGGCCATCATGATGCAAGACAAGATGAGCGAGCTGGCCATCGCCAAGAATCTCGGCCCGGCGCAGCTGCAATCCTTCTCGCAAGACCTCAATGAACTGCTCATTGGCCTGCTCCAAGCAGAATTTGATGCCTTGGGCATGGTTTTGGTTGACTTTAACATTCGCATGGGGCTGCATCCCAAATCGTTGGAAGTGGTGACCAACATGGGGTACGGCACCAGCTACGTGCAGAAGCAACAGGCAGACGCCTTTGTAGATGCCGCCAACAATCCATCTGGAGGTGGTAACATGGGCGAAATTGGATTTGGCGCGATGGGTATGGCTGCGATGCAGAGTATGCAGCAACAACAGCAGCCCCAACAAGTACAACAGCCGCAGGCTGCACCAACCGCATCTAGTGGCGAAAGTGCAGGTATGCCAGACGTGATGACCCCGCAGCAGGCGGCCGAAATTTTGCAGGTTTCTTATGAAGATGTGGTGGCCGCTATCGAGGCTGGCGATTTGAAAGCCCGCAAGATTGGCAATGCGTATCGCATCAGCAAAGCCAACATGGAAGCATTCCTGGCTGGATGATTTTTTTGCCACAGAGATACCGTGATAAAAATCAAGTGGTACCCTGCAGATTAACAAGATAATTAGGGTCAAACGGCCGTCGATGCTTCAAAACACCAAAAGCCAAATGAACCAGTTTTCGCATCGCTGCCCCCACAATCGTCATGCGGCTCTTGCCCTTGGCGGTCAACCTAGCGACGAGTGCCTGGACAATTGGATTGTGACGCATCGCTGACAAGGCAGGCATATACATCACAGCGCGAAAACGACGATTGCCTATCTTAACCAAACGGCCGGGTCGATGAATGGATGAGCCTGAGTGGTGTTTGCGTGGCGATAGCCCGGCATAGGCTGCCAACTGTCCAGCGGACTCAAACCGGGTTACATCAGGGACTTCGGCCATGAAATTGGCAGCGGTGATGTCACCAATACCAGGAATCGACGTCAACAACTCATGTTGTTGGCCAAGGTCAGGGTCTTGGTCAATTAGGTCACGCATTTGCTGTTCAATCTCAGCAATCTGGTCGTTAAGAAAAGCAATATGGGCAGCAATGTTGGTCAGAACGGTCTCAGAGGTGAGACCAGATTGTTGCCGATTCAGTTCTCGGGTTCGGTCAGCTTTCAACGTTTCCAAACGACGAGACAGGGCTTGCAGCTCCTGCACCTCTGGCGATGGCGGTGCCCATAGGCTTGGGTTTTGGGTGGCACAGAAATGGGCAATCACCTTGGCATCTTGCTGGTCTGTTTTATTGCGTTGAAGCTGGCTCTGGCCATAGGCTTTGATGCGAGCTGGGTTGACCACACTCACAGCATAGCCACATTTGTCTAAGTACATCGCTACCCCTTCACCGTATCGACCCGTGGCTTCAAGGCAGACATGAACCCCTTTGGCCTTTTGCTTCTTGAGCCATTTAGCCAACCGTCGCCAGCCGTCTTTGTCGTTGCTGAAGCTGCCTGTTTTGTAGCGACCTGTTTGATAGAGAGCGACATCTAGCTTATCTTTAGAAATATCGATACCAAGGCTCATCGTTAACATCGGTTCCATCCTTGAGGGTTAACTCTATCCAGCGAACCTTCTTGCGAATTCAAGCTCAACCCTGAAAGTGGCTTTAGATACCGTTCGTCCTCTTGATAGAGTATGCAGCAGGGGCGTTAATCTCTGTGCCGAGTTTGATGACTTTGGTCACAAATGAACATCACCCTGCTGCTTGAGAAGTAATCTGTATACGCTGATTATCTCTCATTTTCAATCATACAAGAACACAGAGGTTCAAGAGTTTTTTCTCTTTTTCCTCTGTGTTCTCTGTGGCTAATCCTTATCGGGTTTCAACTATCGGCCAATGCCGCCTGCCAGAGTGGCAACACGGCCGTTTCCGCCACATCTTGCTGCAACATCCACCCCAAAAAGGTGCCACAATCGTAGCAAAACTGTTCGCTGTCGGTGAGGTTGATTTGGGACGGCCGTTCCCAATCCACAGCCACACGTTCTGCCGGAGCAAACACCAAAATCGCATCGTGTCGCAAAGCGTTCATGCCAGAAATATGAACCGAGATTGGACTTTCTGAATGCACCACGTACCGATTGACCAGAGCAAACCCCGCCTGCCGCAAGGCTACCGTGAGAGCCGCCCACCCTTTGGGGTTCCAATGGTGAAAGGTGAAGATGAAACGGCCGTTTTCAGCCTTCAACACTCGCCTGCACTCGCTAAAAATGCCAGTCATCAACTCTGTGTAGCGGCTTTCGCTGTCTAGCTGGTGTGGGTCTACCGCCGACTGCTGCGTGTCGTAAGCCCAGTTGGCCGCATCTGGCAGCAGGTGGCGCAGCCAAACGCGGAAAAAGGCGGCCAGGTCACTGTACTGCACGCTGTCAAAGTACGGCGGATCGGTCACAATAAAATCCACGCTGCCATCTGGCAAATCGAGTTGGGTGGAAGACCCTTGCAGCAGCATAAACCGTTGGTTGCTATCCAGCGTCATTTCCCTTACGGAATCCACCTCTCCCCCAAAATCCTTCTCACCCACAACCTCCGTAAAATTCCGTTTACTGTTCACCAATAACTGCTCACCAATTACCCGCTCGCGTGGCTTCTGTGCCCATGTACGGCCGTTCCGAATCCGCGACTGAAATAATTTTTGCAGCGTCCCAGACGCTTTGCGCGGGTAAACCGGGTTATTCTCCAGCGCAGTGTACGGAAACGAGTACGCATGGTGCGAAAATGTATGCCGAATGGCCCCCGCCCGCCGCTTGTTTTTGCCTTTATAGCCACACAGCATCGAGTTAAATTCCAGCGACGTGGAGACCAAAAGCCCTAAATTGAGCCGAATCTCAGGGGAAAACTGAGACAGCAGCCGGATAGCGTGGTACAAGAAAAGAAGCTGGCGGCTGGAAAAAAGGTCCAGGTAGTTGTGAATGCCGCGCGGCGTGAGCTGGCGCGATTTACGCCCCGGCTCAATGGCAAAATCGGCCCGGACAAACGGCAGCGTAGGGCGCAGTTTTTCTGCTTGCGCCAGTCGTGCCAAATCATCTGCGTCTGGCACCTTGAATTGCAGTTTTTTTTGCTGCGGGCAGCGCGTGACTAAAACCAGCGGCACGTAGCGCTGGTAAAAGGGTAGCGTCAAATCATCTTCAAACGAAGCAGGCTCGCCAGCAAAAGTTTTGCTACCTTTTTCCAGCAGTGGGGGCTTGTCGCTCGTATTGCAATGGCAAACGGCCGTATCCAGCAAAACCGCGTGGCAGCGTGGGCAAAGCTGGATGGTTGAGCCATCAGATTCTATTCGCAGCACCAGCGAATCCACCATGATGACGGGACGGCCGTTGCATTTTCTTTGAACCCCGTAGAGCGTGTAATTTACGGCCGTTTCTAACCCACTCTCCGGGCAAGTTATCTGGAAAAACGGCGCGATTTCTCGGCGCAACGCCGTGTAAAATTGCTTGTACACTTCCTCTAGAACCACCATGTCCACCGGCGTCAGCGTGGCGCGGGCCTGCAGCACCGGAATCGGCTCCAAATCCGCCCCGATGACGTGCGCCCCCAGCCGGATTGCCTCATGCAGCGTCGTGCCGCCTCCCATCATCGGGTCTAGAATAATTTTGCCTGCCAAGCCGCCCGGCGCATAATAATCTCGCTGCGCCTCGTCGGCCACTAACTGCTTCAAAATCAGCCGGAAGGTGCTGCCGCAGCGTCGCGCCCACCATTTGTGTAAATAGCTGTTGGGGCGATAATGATGCTTGTTATACGCTTCCAGTTGGGCAATCTGGTTGGCAAAATCGGTGTTAAAATGGGTATCAAGTGGTATTTTCATGCTGTGGCTATTTTATGCGCTTGATAGAGAAGTGGGCAAGTATGCACGTGGCAAGTAAACACAAACTTGCACACTCACATACTTGCAAACTCCCTCTTGTGAGGGACAATAACCCTAATGAAAGAAATCCAAGAGTTTTCCCACACCTTGCTAAATAATGTAGAAAAAGTGATTATCGGCAAACGGCCGAATTTAGAGATGCTGGTCGTTTCTTTGCTGTGTGAAGGGCATACGCTGCTGGAGGATGTGCCTGGCGTGGGCAAGACGATGCTGGCACGCGCCTTTGCCGTTAGCCTGGGCATCCAGTTTAAGCGGCTGCAATGCACGCCCGACCTACTGCCCAACGACGTGACGGGTGTTTCCATTTTTGACCAGCAAAAGCAGGGCTTTACTTTTGTGCCGGGGCCGGTTTTTAGCAATATTTTGCTGGCGGATGAGATCAATCGCGCCACGCCGCGCACGCAGTCGGCTCTGTTAGAGGCGATGGGCGAGCGGCAGGTGACGGTGGACGGGGTGACACATGAATTGGAACGGCCGTTTTTCGTCCTCGCCACTCAAAATCCAGTTGAGTACGAGGGCACCTTCCCGCTGCCAGAAGCCCAGCTAGACCGCTTCTTCATGAAACTGAGCCTGGGCTATCTGGACGAGGCTAGCGAAAGCCAGATGCTGCTCAATCTAGGCCGCGACCATCCCATCGACAGCTTGCAGCAGGTGGTGGACGGCAACGATCTGCCCCAATTGGCGCGGCAGGTGTGGGACGTGCATGTGGATGACACCGTGCGCGACTACATTGTGCGGCTAACGTTTGCCACCCGGCGACACAAAGACCTCATTCTGGGGGCCAGCCCGCGCGGCAGCCACGCCCTTTACCGAGGCATTCAGGCGCATGCGGCCGTGCAGGGACGTGACTACACCCTGCCTGACGATGTAAAAAAACTCGCGCCCGTCATCCTCTCCCACCGCTGCCTCATCCACCCAGAAAGTGCCCTGCGCGGCCATACCAACGCGGGCATCCTCAAAGAGATCATGGCCGATACGCCGCTGGATATTGGGGAATTGGAGTAAATAGTGGGTAGTGGCTGGTGGTTAGTCGCTGGTAAAATTACTATTCACTAGCAACCAACAACTAGCCGCTAAAACAAATGGGAAACTTCTCTGCCTTAATCATTATCCTGTTGCTCATCGCCTTCTATTTGCGCGTGGATTTTATTTTCTACGTGATTTATGTAAGCGTGGGGATTTACGCCTGGGGGCGTTGGCTAATGCCCCGCGCCCAGAAAAATTTGAAGAGTCGTCGCCGCTACGACCGGCAGGCGTTTTGGGGCGAGGTGGTACCTGTCATTATTGAGTTAACGAACGGCGGTCGTTTGCCCGTTCCCTGGATTCAACTGCAAGAAAGTGTCGCCATTCAGCTAAAACATGGCAAACCGCTGCACCAGGTCGTCTCTTTGCGCCGAAGCGAAACGGCCGAATTTGAGTATACTATCATCGCCCGCCGCCGAGGCTATTACCAGCTTGGCCCCTTGCGGCTCACCACTGGCGATCTGTTTGGCATCTACCCAGAACAGGTTGCCTTTTTACCTGCTGACCACCTCACCATCTACCCCCGCATCACGCCGCTGACGCAGCTAGGGTTGCCTTCGCGACTACCGTTTGGCACCATCGCCAGCCACCAGCGGCTGTTTGAAGACCCGGCTCGCCCGATGGGGATTCGCGATTTCCGCTCTGGTGATACGATCCGGCAAATTAACTGGAAAGCGAGCGCGCATACGCGCAATTTGATGGTGAAAACGTTCCAGCCTGCTATTTCATTGGAAACGGCCGTTCTGCTCAACCTGCACACGCCAGATTACACCTTCGGCAATCGGCAAGATATTGCGGAATGGGCCATAGAGGTAGCCGCGTCGCTGGCGGCGCATTTGGTAAACCAGCGGCAAAGTGTGGGGCTTATCACCAACGGAATTGATCCCTTGGCCAGCCAGCAGCACGGCTTTGATGAAGCCACCGGACGGCTGCTGCGCCCCAGCCATGCCGAAATCCAGGCCAATCCAGCTGCCTTCATCCCGGCTGCTATTCCCCCCCGAAACGGCCGTCCTCACCTCATTAAAATTTTAGAGCGTTTGGCACGCATCGAGGCTGAAGAGACTGTTCCCTTTGTCGATTGGGCTGGCAGTGCGTGTTCACACTTGAACTGGGGGGTTACTATTTTGGCAATTACCGCCAATGGCAGCGAGGCGGTGTGCCAAAGCCTGCATCGCCTGGTGCGCGCCGGGTTCAATCCCATTCTCATTGCCATCGAGCCAAATTATGATTTTGGCCTGGTGCGGGAACGCGCCCGGCGGCTGGGCTTTACCGCTTACAACGTACACACTCCCCGTGATCTCGACCGATGGCGACGGCCGTATCAGATGGGGGTTGCCCCGTGAGCCAGCAAACCGCAGAGAAACCAACCGCCAACGAGCCAGCAAAGCTGCTTTCCGTTGATGATCCCCGGCTGGCTTTTATCACCAACCGCTGGTCGCGCACGCTCATTCAACCGCTGCTCATCAGCTTGCTCATCACTGCACTCGGATCGGCCGTGCTGGTTCTCATCGAAATCATTACCCGCAGCGACAGCTGGCTTCCTTACTCCCTGTTTTTATTTCTGGTTACACTCGAAGGCTGCTACACCTCAATTTGGCTTCAACAACCCGACCGAAGGTTGTTGAACCACACCGCTTACCGGGCTGCGGAACTATTCTTACTCACGCTGCTGCTGCGCCTGTTTACCTGGACTATATTTGATAGTTGGCCAGCCATCGCCGATATTCCCGATATGTTAGGCCAACCTCTTCTCTACTTGGTGGATAACTCTTTTATCGTCAGCGGTATTTTGACCTTATTTGCCTGGGAGCGAGCCATTTCCCTGGGAGCCACTTTTAGCAGATTGTCGATTGATCTGGCAGAGGTGCACTATTACACGATGCCACAAAAAGAGCGCGTTGCCAGCGACAAACCCATCCGCACCAATCGAGGTGCTATTGTGGTCTCATTTTTCCAACAATGGGTAGGCGGGGCACTTTTACTGGCTATTGTCACGGCGATGAGCAATTTTGACGTGGTGGATATTTACCGAGGCAGTTCACTGGCGTTGGCCAGGCAGGGACTGCGGCCAGAGCTGCTGCTCTTTTTGCTGGTTTACTTTTTGGCCGGATTTAGCTTGCTAAGCCAAGCACAACTCGCAGCGATGAACGCCCGTTGGCTCATTAACGGAGCGACGCGCACCGGGCATGTAGAAAAGAGCTGGCATCGGTACACCTTATGGCTGCTGGGAGGCGTCGCCCTCTTTGCCGCTTTTCTACCCATTGGCTCAACCTTTGCCATCAGCAATATTTTGAACGGCATTTTGCAGGGGGTAACGGCCGTTGCCAGCTTCATCATTTCGCTATTTTCTACCCTGTTAGCACTTCTCCTGTCTCTATTTGCGGGCGAACCAGGCAGCGACGGATTAGAACCACTGGTACAGCCAACTATTCCGCCCGTGCCCACACCAACTGCTACACCTATCCCTTCTGCCATTCCACCTTCCCCCATCGACGCGGGCCTTATCACCAGCTCGTTGTTCTGGGCTGTAGCCATTGTGATGAGCGCAATGGCGATTAGCTTTTTCCTGCGAGAGCGTGGCGTGAAAGTCAATACGGCCGTTCTGCAAAGTTGGTGGCAGCGATTGTTGCAGTGGCTGCAAATCACCTGGCGAGAGGCAGGCAGCCAGGTACAGGATTGGCAGCAAGCCGTCCGCACCCGCCTGCAACGGGAACCAAAGGAACGCAAAGATGGCAACAAGCCCCCCTGGCGTTTTATTCGCATCAACTCCCTTTCGCCCCGAGAGCAAATCCGCTACTTCTACCTCTCTACCGTCAAGCGTGCCTCCAACAAAGGGGTAGCGCGTGAGCAGGCCGAAACACCGCTGGAGTTCGCTGAGGACTTAAAAGAGAATTGGCCGGAAGCGGAGGAAGATGTAGATGCGCTGACTGACGCATTTTTGGAAGCGCGATACGGCCGTTCGCCCATTGAAGCCGAAGATGTGAACCCCGTTAAAAAACGGTGGCGGCAGGTAAAATCCAGCCTGCGCCGCAAGTGACCATTGGCCTGCCCGCCCTAAACATGATAAAAAAGCGCGTTTTGAACTGTACCCTACCTACCCGATGAGGAGATTTTTGACCATGCAGCAGCTTGTTGAATGTGTCCCAAATTTTAGCGAAGGCCGCAATACGGCCGTTTATACCGCCATTGCCGATGCCATCCGCTCTGTCCGGGGTGTCAACGTCCTCGACGTGAGCGCAGACCCGGACCACAACCGCACCGTCGTTACTTTCGTCGGCAGTCCTACCGATGTAGAAGAGGCTGCCTTTCGTGGCATTGCTAAATCGGCAGAACTTATCAACCTGGACCACCACGAAGGGGAGCATCCCCGCATTGGTGCCACGGACGTTTGCCCCTTCATTCCCATCCGAGACGTCACTATCGACGACTGCATCGCTATGGCCAATCGGCTTGGGGAGCGCGTGGGGGCAGAATTGGGCATGGCCGTTTACCTGTATGGCAACGCGGCCAAACGGCCAGAGCGCGAAACGCTATCCGCCATTCGCAAAGGGCAATACGAGCTGTGGAAAAGTGAAGTGGAGACAAATCCTGACCGCGAGCCAGATTTTGGCCCGGCTAAAGCAAAACCGTGGGGAGCCACCGTCATCGGCGTACGGCCGTTTCTTGTTGCCTACAATCTTTACCTCAACACGCACAAAGTCGAACTCGCTGACAAGATTTCACGCACCATTCGCTTTAGCAGCGGCGGGCTGCGCTACGTGCAGGCCAAAGGTTTTTTGGTAGACGGGCAAGCACAGGTCAGCATGAACCTGACCAATTTCGAGAAAACCTCCATCCCCCAAGTGCAAGAGATGGTGCGGCGCGAGGCCGCCCGCTACGGTCTGACCATCACCAAAGCAGAGTTAGTGGGCATGATTCCGCAAAAGGCGTTAATGGAAAGTGCCAAATATTATCTACAGCTAGATGATTTGGTGATGGACGAGCAAGTATTGGAATATCGTCTACAAGAAACAGAAACCGAGGCCGACAGCACCCCCTACGCCTTTTTAGAAGCCGTTGCCTCTAAAAAACCAACCCCTGGCGGCGGCTCCGTCGCTGCCCTGGCTGGCGCACTCGCCGCCAGTCTGGCGCAAATGGTGGCCGGTCTTACGGTCGATCGTAAGAAGTATGCCGAGGTGCAGGAGCAAGTAACGGCCGTGCTGGATGAAGCCACCAGCCTACGCGAAAAACTCACCCTGGCTATTGCTGAAGACGCCGCCGCCTTTGACGCCGTGATGGCCGCCTACCGCAACAAAGAGCTGTCCGCATCTGAGCGGGAAGCACAGGTGCAGAAGGCCACCATTGGGGCTGCTGAAGTACCACTGCGCGTGGCACAACATAGCCACCAAGCGGCGCAGCTAGCCGCTGACGTTGCCAAAATTGGCAATATCAACGCCGTCACCGATGCGACAGCGGGCGTTTTGTTGGCGCAAGCCGCCGTGGAAACGGCCGTTCTCAACGTCAAAATCAACGCCACCTCCGTCAATAACAAGCAGTTAATTGCAAGCTGGCAGCAAGACATGGATAAGCTCACGCAAGAAACGGCCGTGCTGGTGCAACAAACCAAAGCGGTGGCGGCCGAACGCGGAGGCTTTGCATGAGGCTTTTTAGGGAGATAAGGAGATTGGAGATTGGAGATTTTTTAGTTGCCAATCTCCAATCTCCAATCTCTAATCTCCATTGGTTAACGCCCGTTTTGCTGCTTCTCACCCTCACTGCCTGCCAGCCAGCAGCGATAGAGTCGTCTGCACCGGCAGCGGCAATTGCAGCAGAAGCAGCCCCCACGCCCACCTTGCAACCTGCGCTGGCCCAACCCGTCATTGAATATAGCGAGCCACCTCCTGCGGCGGAAATGCCTTCCTTCTCATTGAGCAAGCCTGAGGATGAAGCAGTAGCGGAGAATTTAGTTGTGGAAACGGCCGTGCCCACTGCCACAATCATCCCCGCCACGGCCACACCAATCCCATCACCCACGCCGCCCCACCTGCGCTACACCTCGCCAGACGAACATTACTGGTTCTGGCGGCCCATCCGCGAAGGGGAAACCAACTGGACCGACAAAGTTTACCCCTATGGCAGCACACGCAGCGGCACGCTGCGCCCCCATCATGGCGTCGAATTCTACGTGCCAACCGGCACAGAGGTGCTTGCCGCGGCTGATGGCACCGTTATCTACGCTGGCCCGGACAATGGGCAAATTATCGGCCCCGAACCCAACTTCTATGGCAATGTGATCGTCCTTGAGCATGATGCGCGGCTAGATGGCCAACCTGTTTACACATTGTACGGTCATTTAACGGAGCCGTTAGTCGTGGAGGGGCAGCACGTTTTCATGCAGCAAATCATTGGCCTGTCTGGGGCAACGGGCGTAGCCGATGGTGCCCATCTTCATTTTGAGGTGCGCGTGGGGGAGAACAGCTACGGCAACACCCGCAACCCATTGCTCTGGCTTTATCCCTTCCCCGACAAAGGCACGGTTGTGGGGCGAGTCATCAACCCGGCAGGAGAGCTGCTGGATGAAGTCACCGTGACGCTTTCCTCGGTGGATGGCAGTAATCGCGCCCACACCACCACCAGTTATGCCGTCGGTGACATTAATAGCGATCCGCTGTGGAACGAGAATTTTGCCATTGACGATGTAGGTAACGGTGGCTACAAGGCAGTGGTGCAAATTGGGGATGTGCGCGTAACCGAGGAAATTGTGGTACGGCCGTACCGTACCACCTTTGTAGAACTGGTCATCGATCCGCCACCCCCAACGCCAACCCCTACTCCAGAAAGTTGATTGTCAGGACTGGCAGTCCTCATTTTGGTCGTTTAACTAACTGGCAATGAGGACTGCCAGTCCTTTTAGCTACAAAAAGTTATTTAGTGAGGCCCAGTCGCTTGGCGATGATGTTGTCGAACATGCGTGACGGTAAATAGCGGGGCAGCAGCCAGCCAGAAAGCAGCTTACGGGCGATGGCATAACGCGTCTTCGGCTTCTCTTTGGTGAGTGCTTCATAAATCACCTCGCTCACCTTTTCCACCGGAATGCCCGACCTGCCCTGGCTGATGAAAACTTTCTTCATCCCTTCCATCATACCTGCGTATGACGTTTCTTTGTACGGCTCCACATCCAAATCCTGTGCTTTGTCCCAAATGGGCGTCTGCACAGAACCAGGGCCAATGACAATGACGTCGATGCCAAAGATGAGCAGTTCTCGTCGCAAGGCATCGGAGATGGCTTCCAGAGCGTGTTTGGAAGCGGCATACGGCCCCATGAACGGATAAACCACTTTTCCGCTCACAGAGCTAATGTTGATGATGCGCCCTGGTGGATGCGGGGCATTGGGCACGGCCCCTAGCAGCGGCAAAAAGTTCTGGGTCACCTCTAGCTGGCCGTACAAATTCACTTCCATCTGCCAGCGAAAATCTTCCAGGGGCAGATGCATCAGCGGCCCAGCAACGGCAATACCGGCATTGTTCACCAAGCCAGCCAGGCCGTTGTTGCCAATTTTTGCGGAGACTTGGGCAACGGCCGTTTCTATCGCCGCCCCATCCGTCACGTCAAACAGCAGCGGCGTAAACTGCTCCCCCAACTCATTTTGCACCCGGTCTGCGTCCGCTTGCTTCCGCACGCTGCCAAAAACGTGATAGCCGCGTTCAAGTAAATAGCGGGCTGCATCATAGCCAATCCCGGTTGACGCACCCGTAATAACGACATATTTCATAACCTTATCCTTGTAGAGACGTTGCAATGCAACGTCTCTACTTTTTCTTTAACCAATACCCCAAAACCGTCACCAAAACGCCCAGCAGCAGCGCGCCCCCGCTCATAATGACGCCAATATCGAACCAAAATTGCTCTGGAAAGAGGCGAATGAGCGAATCGCTATAAGAAAAAGTCCAGCTACCGGGTGGGAAGAGCAGTTCGTGGAATTGTACAAAAAAGACGCTCCAGCCCACGCCAATAAAGAGGGCAATTGCCGCCAAAATGATGACGGTGGCCCAGCCGCCCTGGTAAATGGCCCGATACCCAACTGAGCGCAACGCTGGCTGGCTGAGCAAGAAGACAAGTCCAAGCAGGATGAGAACGGCCGTAATCCACCAAATCGTCCGAATCGCATCCGTCAAATCCTTCACATCAATCATGTGGCCGATTTCCCGCTCATTGTAAAGTGGCTCATCTGAATCTGGCAGGCGCAGCTCTTCCAGCAAGAAGATTACTTCTTCAGAGGGTTCCGTGCGCTGCAAATAATCCAGCGTGGCGTGGGCATAAAACAGCCGCTCCTCCGGCGTAAAGCCAAAGCGGTCTGGCGGAATCCGCTGATATTCAAAACTGGGATAATCCCAGGCGATCACAGCTCGAATCATGCCAAGTCCCAGGAAAAAGGGCATGGCGATGATTATGATCCATTTGATGGTGTTCATGGTTGTTTTGTTTTCCAACTTTCTTCTTCCTTATTTATCAGTGTTCAGTAGGTCAGTATTCAGTCTGGCACACTGATTACTGACCTACCGATTACTGTTACTCGATTACTCGACACCTGGCAATCCCCCCACACCCTCTTGCAGCAAATAACGGAGCACCAAGCTATCTATAATTGTTTCTACCGGAGCGCGCTCATCAGTGAAGACAACGTCGCTAGAATTGATCGGAACCTGGTTGGCAACGGCCGTTTCCAAAGCCATCTGCAGCAAAGGGTCCGCTGTGCTATCCAACTGCACCAAATTTTGCGCCAAATTCTCAGGTGCGGTTGGCTGCACTGTGGCTACCAAAATCGTATTCAACGAACCTGGCACGTCAATGGCATGGACGGTGGGGTAAACGGTTTGCAAAGTGGACGTCATCGCCGCAATCAGGCTGCGATCTTCCGGCGCGCGGCCCACGTTCATGGCTACGACGCCGTTCACGGTCAGGCGATCGCGCACTTCCTCAAAAAACTCCTGCGTCGTCAGATGCCAGGGAATGTAGGGTACTTTGTAGGCGTCGATGGTGATGACATCGTACTGATGATTGAGCTGATTGAGTTGGTAACGGCCGTCTCCCACAATCAAGTTGATATTCGGGTCTGTCAGGGCAAAATAATCAATCCCTGCCTGCACAATGTCGCCATCCAGTTCAATACCGTCGATGGCAATTGGGCCAAAAACGCGCGTATACTGCTTGGGGATGGTTCCCGCCGCCAGGCCAATCACCGCCACGCGCTCAATTTCTACGGGCGTGGGGTTAAAGTAGGGCGCGGCCAGCATGATGCTCCACACCGAGGCGCGCGGCACTGCACCGCCATCGCAGTAAAACGAATGGTACGCCTGCCCCTCGTTCAGCAGCAGATAGTTGCACTCACCCTGCCGCACTACCTGAATGTAGTTATAAGCAGACTCTGCCTCAAAAATTTGCCCCTCATACGCCTTGATGCCGCCGGAGGTCCAGGCCAAGGCCACGGGTAATAAAATGATTGGCAGCAGCAGGGCAGCAATTCGGCTCCGAGCCTGCGTTAGCCACAGACCCCCCAAGCCCACCAGCAGCAAAATCCCACCAAAAATGAGTGCCGTTAGGCGTGAGCCAGCCAGCGGAATGACAAGCAGCACGGGCAAATAGGTTCCCAGCAGGCTGCCCCAGGTGGAGATGGCGTAGATACGGCCGCTTATCCGCCCCACCTCGCTCACATCCTGCACCGCCAGCCGAATGGCAAAGGGGGAAATGCAACCCAACAAGGTAATCGGCACTGCCAGGGCCAGGATGACTCCCACCAGAGAGCTGGCAATCGCCCCGACATTCACGGCAGCCAGGGCAGATGCGGCCGTTTTCAGCAGCACGCTCGTCAACAGCAAAAAGAAAACGCCGCTAAACCCAGCCCAGGCAACCAGCGCGTAGAAGGTTTGGGGATACGGCCGTTTGTCGGCCAAACGCCCCCCCACAAAGTACCCAACCGTTAGAAAGAGCAGCACCAAGCCAATGACGTTGGCCCAGACGATGTTGGAAGTGCCGTAAACGGTTTGCAGCATCCGGCTGGTGGTAAACTCAATGGCCAGGGTACTCATCCCCGCCACAAAAACCGTCATGAACAGATATTTTCGATTCGTCACGCAAATATTGTATGTAGGGGCGGTTCGCAAACCGCCCTTACCTCTTCCCTTTTCTGAATTAGTTTGGATTATAGCGGGATGGAGTAATTGGCGCAGGTGGTTTACGGCCGTTACCCATACAAAACTCACCTGCTTACCATTGTCATGTTAAGCAAAGCGAAACATCCCAGCCAAGTAATGGTAACCATCACGCCCCATCAAGGCTTTGCCCCGACGAGTGTGAGTTGCTGGTTTATTCCATTGGGAATTCAAAAAGGGACTGGATCTCTTCGGCCGTTTGCCGCTCCACGTTCTCAAAAATGATGGTCAACGGCTGGTCATACACAATAAAACTTTCATCCGCACGACCCAGATTCAAACCGGGCTGTGCTTCCAGGTACGATTGCACCAGTGGTGGCGGCTGCAAATCGGGCCAGCCGAACGTGTCGGCACGTAGCTGCCAACCAAACAGCGTAGGCGTCCGCCCCACCACGTAAACTGGCTCATACCCAAGTGCACCAGAGAAGAGCAGTTCATGGTATTGGCTAGAAATTGGATATTGCTCCGGCAGACGCGGCACGGTGCCATAGACGCGATTAGATAAAATGGTCACGTATTCTGCCTCGGCTAACAAGGCCACGTTTTCTGCCAGCTTTTCGGCATTGTCCCGACTGTCTGCGCCAGTGAGCCAGGTAAGTTCTGCATTGGGGTATTCGGAGCGGCGGCGCATGTCGCCATCCACCACCATCGTACTCGGCAATGAGTCGTCCCACTGTTCGCTGAGAATGAGCGAGCCCGGTTCGGCCTCGCGGAAAATCCACTCAGAGGCAGCTACCCAGGGGTGCGGCTGCTGGTACATATTGACAAAGCTGATGGCGTAGAGGGTGGTGACGGTGAGTACGGCCGTTCCTACCCCCCACTTCAATACCTTCGACTGCCAACTGAGCAACCACGCCGCCGCCCACAACATCAAAAATGGCGTCAGCGGCTGCAAATAGCGCATGAACTTCACAAAGAAGCCGCCTGTCGTGATGAAAAGCGGCACAGCCCAAGCAAGTAAAAGGAGATTGGAGATTGGCAACCTGCGGTTGCGAGATTGGAGATTTTTAATCATTAATCTCCAATTTCTAATCTTCAATCTCCTAATTTCCTGCCAAATAGCCCAGCCAAAGGCCCCAAACGCCAGCAACCCCAGCGGCCAGCCCATGCCCCAGCGCAGCTGCATTTCTATAAAGTAGAGATACGGCAGCGTGCCTGAGTATTGCCGCGTGAACGGGATGTTGCCATTGCCGTGCACCATGCTGTTTTGGGTAGCAATGTTTTCCACATAGCAAGACCCCCAATCTAGCGCAGGCACGCTCACGGGCCCAACCTGCGTAGCGGGGGTAATGACTTCGCAGCTAAAATCTAGCACAGCAAAGGGATTGGTGAGGAAAAAGGTGAGGGTAGCGGTGAATACGGCCGTTCCCAACCAATAATCCCAGCGTGAACCCATCCACCGCGCCGCCAGCATTAGCGGGAACACCAGCAAAATCGCCGAAAACTTGGAGCCTACAGCAAGCCCAATGCAGACGGATGCGAGTAACCAGTAAACAGTGGTCAGTGATCGGTTTTCAGTTTTATCCTTTTCCTCTCTGTGTTCTCTGTGGCTAATCGCTTTTATCAACAACAGGAGGGCGGCGACGGTAAAGAAGGTTTGGTACGGATCAGAAATAAAAAAGTGAGAAAGCTGGATGTGCATCACGTTGACGGCCAAAAACGCTGCCCCCAATAAACCAACCTGGGGCGAAAAGAGACGTCGTCCCAGCAAAAATAGTATCCAGACTGTGCCCAAATCAAATAAGGCAGTGAGGGCGCGAGAAACGGCCGTTAAATGTCGAAATTCAGTTAGCTCAGCCTCGTTCAAAATGTCCCGCGTAAACAGCCAGTCATCGGGGAAAAGAGGCTGCAAGACAGGGCCGACTCCTTCTACAATGCGCGTGGCCAGCACGCCTAAGTAAAGCGGCACATGCCCGTAGGCAAAATCACGTGGCTCGTCTTGCAACACCTCAATGCCGTCGCTTTCTGCGTTTGCTGGCCAATAAAAGGGGTTAAAGCTGGATTCATTGGGGGAGAAAGCAGTTTGCCAGTCGGCGGGCCATTCGATCGTTGTGGCTACCCAGGTAATATACCGCTCATCGGGGTGATAATGATGGTAATCGTCCCAAGCAATGCCGGTAAAGCGGAAAACGGCCGCTACCAACAAAATGAACCCTAGACCAAGACGTTCCTGCCACTTTTTCATTAGCAAATTGTATCTTGGCGACAAATGCAGGGCGAATGTGGTTTGCACAATTTCATCGAAAAACAAAAAAGGGCTGGAAAAATCCAGCCCTCCTGTTTCATTCTTGGTAAAAAGAAAAGGTTATTCTTCCTCTTCCTCGCTCTTGCCTTTCTCGATGATTTCCACGGAATCAGCAGTGGCTTCAAATTCTTCGACTTCCTCTTCTTCTTCCACTTCAAGACGCTGGTATTCAAAGCGGGCAACGGCCGTTTCCGGGTCCGCTAAAATCGTAACGCCCTTCGGCACAACCAAATCACTTACGTAGATTGGTTCATCAGCAGAGGCCATCTGGCTAACATCCACTTCAATTTCTGCAACCAAATCATCTGGCAATGCTTCAATCTCAATGCTGGTTAACGAAAGCACGTCAGAGCCCAAACCATCTTCCATCATTTGGGAACGGCCAACCAAAACCAAAGATGCCTCAGCGGTAATGCGAACTTTCAGGTCCACTTCCTGGAAATCCACATGGATCAAATCGCCACGGGTGACGTGTTGCTGAATATCACGGGCCAACACGGTTTTCACATTCCCTTTCACAGAGATGTCAATCAGGTTGGTGGTGCCAGCTCGCCGCAATACACGACGGAGTGTTTTATTTTCTAGCTGGATCGTCACTGGGTCATTCAGGCCATAAATAACGGCGGGGATGATCCCGTCACGACGGAGTCGCTTTACTTTTTTGCCAGTAACCGCGCGCGGTTCGGCCTCGATAGCCAATCTATCTTCAGACATGATTCAAAACCTCAATTTGTAAATTCCTCAAATGCGAGGGGTAAGTTCTTGTGGTAACTTTTCAGCAAAAAGCCTGCGGGCACTGAGGCCACAGGCTAGAACGGGGAGTATATCATTTTCTCTTTAATCGTCAATCAAATGATCAGGTCGTTTCTGTGGCTGTCGAGGTCCATTCCGCCTGGCAATCGTTGCAACGGTACTTAACATCATAAAACGTCTGCACGGCCGTATATCCGCCCCCTTCACCACCACCGCTGCCACCACCGCCAAATCCTGTGGTGCGAAAACCCTTGTTCGTTTTGTTGACACCAATCTTTCGACTGCGGCACTCTGGGCAACGTGGCCGCGTGCCAATGGGCAAGAAGGGCAATACAAAAAGCACAATTAGGGCAATTACACCTACAATCGCAAGCCAGTTATCCATACCTCTTAACTTCCCTTTTGAACTTAATTATTGACTTCTTGAACCAACTGAAACAAAACACCACTTGCCCTTTCAGGATACAAGATCAAGCAGGTCGTGGCAATAGTGGTTAGGCAAAAAGTTACGAAACAGGCTAAGATTGACAGTAGTGGCTGGTGGTTAGCGGCTAGTTTTGTAAAATAACCAGCCACTGGACACTAAGAAAAAGGAAGAGACGATGAGCAAATTATGGGGCGGCCGTTTTGCCAAAAGCACGGATGCATTGGTACATGAATTTAACGCCAGCCTGCGCTTTGATGTGCGTCTGGCTGCACAGGACATTATGGGTAGCCAGGCGTGGGCCAGGGGATTGGTTGGTGCCGGGGTGCTCACGCAGACCGAAGCGGACACGATTATCGCTGGCCTAACACAGGTGGGGGAGGAGTTGGCGAACGGCCGTTTCCAGTTCGACCCCGCCGATGAAGATATTCATACGGCCGTAGAGCGACGCCTAACAGAAATTGTGGGGGCTGTGGGGGGCAAGCTGCACACAGGCCGCAGCCGCAACGACCAGGTTGCCACCGACTTCCGGCTGTGGCTGCTGACAGCCTGCGACGAAGTGGGCGAGATGCTGACAGAGTTGCAGCAAGCACTCATCGCCAGTGCGGAGGCCAACCTGAATTTGCCGATGCCCGGCTACACTCATCTGCAACACGCCCAGCCTGTCACCTGGGGGCATTGGGTCCTGTCTCACTTCTGGCCACTGGTGCGGGATCAGGAACGTTTGGTGCAGGTGCGGCAGCGAACGGCCGTCCTCCCCCTCGGTTCTGGTGCTTTAGCCGGCACCGCTTTCCCTATTGATCGGCAGGCATTGGCAGACGAACTTGGCTTTGCCGCCATCAGCCAAAACAGTCTGGATGGCGTCTCCGACCGGGATTTTGCCGCCGACTTTTTGTACATGGCCACCATGATTGGCCTGCACCTCAGCCGCCTGTCTGAACAAATGGTACTGTTTAGCAGCAGCGAATTTGGCTTTGTGCGGCTGGATGACGGCTACAGCACCGGGTCTAGTTTGATGCCGCAAAAGAAAAATCCAGACACGTTAGAACTGACGCGGGGAAAAAGCGGCCGTTTGCTAGGGAACCTCGTTGGGTTGCTCACCACGCTCAAAGGACTACCCTCCAGCTACGACAAAGATTTGCAGGAAGATAAAGAGCCTGTCTTTGACGCTTTCGACACGCTCAGCCACATCATCCCCATCATGGCGGGGCTATTCCGCACGCTAACCTTGCGCCCAGAGAAGATGGCCCAGCAGCTAGAACCGAGCCTGCTGGCCACCGATTTGGCCGATTATTTGGTGAAGCGTGGGGTGCCATTCCGGCAGGCACATCATCTAGTGGGGGAAGTAGTGCAACTGGCAGAAAACAGGGGTGTGCCGCTAACCAATCTATCTTTGTCTGATTTGCAAGCAATCAGTGAGCAATTTGGGGCAGATGCAACGGCCGTTTTCGACATCACAGCCTCGCTAAACGGCCGTAGTGCTATTGGCGGCACCGCAGCAGATGCACTGCAAGCGCAGCTCAAAGCCGCTAAAAACAAGGTATCAAATTCGTAAGCAAAGGGGAATTTAGTCCGTTGCCTGAGGTGTGGTGTCTAGTATCTCCCGAACCTGGCGAATCAGCTCCTCGCGCCCCACCGGTTTGCCCAAATATTTGTCGGCACCGGCATCTAAACCCCGGCGCACCGCTTCTGGGCCGGTGCGGGCACTAAGCAAGATGATGGGAAGGACGGCCGTATCTGCCTGGGCCCGCAGCATTTCGCACACCGTAATCCCATCCATGTTAGGCATCATCACGTCCAGAAGCAGCAAATCTGGCTGCTTCTCAGCCACAATATCCAGCGCTTCAAATCCGTCCCCCGCCTCCAAAATATCAAACCCGGCGCGTTCCAGCATCAGCCGCAGCAAATTTCGGGTCAAAGGTTCATCATCAACAATCAATACCAGGGGGTTCACAATTTTTCTCCTGCCCCAACTTTGCCACGTTTGGGGACTGTGCTTCCTGCACTGTCTCAAAAATTTCTTTTATCTGGAAACTGGCTCCACTTGCTTTTGCACAGCACCGCAGAAAATTAGGCAATGCATTCCTTCCTTCCAGATTGAGAAATTCTAGCCCCCCTGAGTTACAGCAGACCTTACAAGGTACTAGGACAAAAGTCACTGTCCACGTAATCTTTTTTGTAACTCTGCTGCCTTATCTTTAACCTCTAAGGGTTCGTTTACAAATTACTTTTGCTCAGAAAACGAACCCCAAGGCTTGACCGTTTACCGAAACTCAAAAGTTAAAAACGATCAAGCCCTAAGGAGCCGCTTTCCCAGAAGTAATATTGGGCAACTGCCCAAAACTAGCTCGGCCCTTGAAAATAAAAATCTGTCTATACCTCTTTCCTTCATCCCCACACCGCACGCAGAAGAGGAACTTTGTAAACTTGCAGGTAGAACAGCATGAGTGGCAAAAAAATCTTAATTATTGATGATGAATTTCCCATGAGGTACCTGATTGAGCATCAACTGAAGCGGGAAGGATTTCATGTAACCTTAGCCAAAGATGGGCCAGATGGGATTACGGCCGTTACCCAGCATCAACCTGACCTGGTTGTGTTAGACGTGATGATGCCCGGTATGGATGGGTTTGAAGTGTGCCAGCAAATCAAAACCACGCCCGAAACCTCCCAAATCCCGGTGATTTTTCTTACCGCGAGTGAAGCCAAAGAGTACAAAACCCGCGCTTTTGCTGTTGGAGCCGATGATTATCTAACCAAACCATTTTTGGCCGAGGAGCTATTGGCGCACATTTCGGCCGTGCTCAAGCGCACCGAGCGCGTCAATACAGGCGTCATTTCTCCAAGTTCGGGACGCGTTGTCTCTATTTTTAGCCCCAAGGGCGGCGTCGGCACCACCACGCTGGCCATTCAGCTCAGCGAAGCCATCATCATGCATGAAAACCGTCCAGTCGTTTTAATTGACCTGGATTTGCCGGTGGGCGGCATTGCCCAAATGCTTAGTTTACATACGCACCGCAACATTCTGGATTTGCTTAAGGCATCGACGGAACATTTTTCGGTGCCATACATCCGCCAATTTACCCAACGGCACCGCGCCGACTTGCTGGTGGTTCCCGCACCCGGCTCTTTTGTAGGCACTGGCTCTAAAGATATGATCCGTAAATTGCAAATTTTGCTGGAAAAATTAGTCGAGGGTGGTTACCAGGTATTGCTCGATCTGGGATCGCACTTAAACGAGATTACCCGCACCGCCATGCGCCAATCGGACATGGTGTTTGTGGTGACTTCTGGGCAGTCTGTAGCCAACAAGCTATGTGAGGCATTTTTGCGAGACGCACCGGAGTTAGGTTTGGAGGCTCGCCGCTTACTGCCGGTGGTGAATGAGACACACGGCCGTATTCAAGAAGTCGATCTCACTCGGCTACCCGTGGCCCGCATCCCCCACACCAGCGAACGCTCGCGTACGCGCCTCTGGCTTAAAGAGCAAGGCATCCGCAAGCTCGTCTCCATCGTTAAATAACCCCTACGCCATAACGTGTTTCATTAAACATTGGTAATTAGTAGGGGCGCGTCGCGACGTGCCCCTACAATGAATTTATGCTTTTCGCAGCTGCAAAGTTACATCCTGGTCTCCAATAGAGACGGTTTGACTGTACAAAGCGTTGGTCATTGGGCCAGATTGCAGGTTGACGGTGAGCGTTTCTTGCTGCACGTACTCAGCAAAATTAGTCAGCGCAGCGGCAACGTCGCCAGCAGCACCTTCGTAACTTAGCTCGATACGGTCGGAGATTTCCAGACCGGCATCTTTGCGCATGTTGTTCACCTGGCGCACCACGTCGCGGGCGTATCCTTCCTGCACGAGAGCGGGCGTTAGTTCGGTATCAACGGCCACCGTCACGCCTTTGTCAGAGGCAACGGCCGTTCCACCCCTCGATTCCGTCTGCACCAAAACATCCTCAGCATCCAGGCTCACCATTTCGCCAGCGACTTCGATACTCACCGATTCGCCAGCTTGCAAGGTGCGCGCCGCTTCTGCCGGGTCGAGTGCCAGCAACGCCTGCCGCACTTTGGGGAAATTCTTGCCAAACTTCGGCCCCAGCACGCGATTGTTGGGCATCAGCTTATAATTCACCAACTCACCCACCTCAGAAACCACCTCGATCTCCTTGACGTTGATCTCTTCGGCCAAGACGTCCGCCAACTCTTGCAAATCGTCCTGCGCCTGTTGGCTGCCCACATTCACCCGCGCCTTTGCCAGCGGCTGCCGCAGCTTAATGTCCTCCGAACTCCGTGCCGAACGACCCAGGCTGGCGGTGGTGATCGCCAGCCCCATCTTGTCTAACAGGCGACGATCGAGCGAAGCGGCTTCCGCAGCCGGGTAAAGCGTGTGATGCACGCTCACTGGTGCGTTTTCATCCACGCTGCGCACCAGATTTTGATACATCACTTCCGTGGTGAAGGGGATGAACGGAGCCAGCAGGCGGATGAATTTGACCATCACCTGATACAGCGTGCGATACGCAGCGTTTTTGTCCGCGTCGGCTTCGCTCTTCCAGAAGCGGCGGCGGCTGCGACGCACGTACCAGTTGCTCAGATCGTCCAGCAGAGCTTCGAGCGTTTGGGTAGCTCTTTCGGCGTCGTATTTGTCGAGGGAGTTACGGACGGAAACGGCCGTTTCATCCACCCGTTCCTTGATCCACGCATCTAACTGAGCATGTGCTTCAGTAGGAGACGGCGTGTTGTCCAGAAAATCCTGCACCGACGGCACCCAGCCATCCAGCTTGGCATACGACACCAGGAACGAATACACATTCCACAGTGGGATGAGGAAGCGGCGGCGCGTCTCGTCGCCGCGATTAAAGCCAAAGCGTAAATTTTGCTCTGGCTTACAGCTTGCGTACAGCCAGCGCATCGTGTCCGCGCCCATCTGGTCGGCGGCCTCATTAAACTCGATGGAGTTGCCCCACGATTTATGCATTTCACGGCCGTCTTCCGCCAGCAGCGTCGAGTAGCCAAACAAATTCAAAAACGGCGGCTTGTCACCCAAAACGGTGCTTTGCGCCAGCAGGCTGTAAAACCAGTTGCGGAACTGGCCAGGGAACGATTCGCTGATCCAGTCTGCCGGATACCATTTTTCCCACAAATCGGGGTGGTGTCGGTAGCCCAGCGTGCTAAAGGCCACGATGCCCGCATCCAGCCACGGATTGCCCACGTCCTTAATGCGGCTCACCTTGCCGCCACATTTCTCGCAGGGGATCTTCACTTCGTCAATGTACGGCCGATGCGGCGTGTGTCCTTCAAACTTTTCCCAGCCTTCAACCGCACGCTCTTCCAGCTCATCCTCATCACCCACAACGGTGAAGTGACTACATTCCTCACATTCCCAGATGGGTAACGCCAAGCCCCAATACCGCTTCTTGGAGATCATCCAGTCGTGCATGTTGCGCAGCCAATCCATCTCCCGATCATAGCCAAAGCCGGGATACCAGTTGATTTTGTCCACGCGATCCATGATTTGGTAGCGCAGGCTCGCTTTCTTTTCGGCTTCCGTCACCTCTTCACGCGGCTTGTCGTACAGCTCGCCCATGCTGATAAACCACTCATCCACCAGGCGATAGACCAGTTCGGTGCCGCAGCGCCAGCAGTGCGGGTAGCGGTGCGCATACCGCTGCTTGCGATAATAGACGCCCTTCTCACGCAAATTTTCAAAGATGGCATCCGCCACTTCTTGCGAATGTTGGCCAGTAAGCCAATCAAACCCGGCGATGTAAACGCCGCTTTCGTTCAGTGGCGCGATGATGGGCAGATCGTGTTCCTTGCTAAGCTGGAAGTCTTCCGCCCCACAGCCAGGCGCGATATGGACGATGCCCGTTCCTTCATCAGCTCCAACTTCCTTCCAGGTGATCACGCGATGGGTATACCCAGCCTCCGCAAAAGTGCCCATTGCTGCTGGCAGCTCATCAAACGGCCCACGATATTCCCAGCCGACCAGCTCTTCACCTTTTAACTTACCGACCACTTCATAGTTACCGATGAGCGTGTTTTTGGCAGCTTCTTCGGCCAAATAATATGTCCAGCCATCTTCGTGCTGTACCTTCACGTAATCCAGCTCTGGCCCAACGGCCGCTGCCACGTTGCTCGTGAGCGTCCACGGGGTCGTCGTCCAGACTAGCAGTGCTTCTTGAGAGACATCCGTTTTCTCAGAGAAAACGGATGTCTTGCTCACGATTGGAAACTTCACAAACACGGAATCGTGCGTCACTTCAAAGTAGCCATCGGTGACGATTTCGTGTTGGCTGATGCCGGTGCCGCAGCGGGCGCACCAGGGCATCACGTCCGTGCCTTTGTACAGCCAGCCGTTGTCACGGCACGTTTTGAGGAACTTCCAGATCATGTAATTGTTTTCGTTGCTAAAAGTGAAGTAAGAACCGCCCACTTCGGGCAACCCTAACATGCCCACAAGCTGCTCCACTGTGCCGCTAATTGGCCCGTTTGGCCCCTGAATAGTGGTTTCCTGCTGCGGATCGTCCTTCATGAGGGCACTGAGGCGGCGCAGTTCGTCTGGGCTGTTCCAATCCATCCAGTAGCCCAGCCGGATTGACTGCTCGGTTTGAACGGCCGCATAATGCAACACCCGCGCCTTACACAGCTTCACAAACTTCTCCAGGCCAAACGCTTCGATGTCCCGCTTGGTTTTGAAGCCGAGTTCTTTTTCTACTTCCACCTCGACCCACAGGCCCTGGCAGTCGAAGCCATTTTGCCAGCGCAGATTTTTGCCCTGCATGGCGTGATACCGCTGATACAAATCTTTGTAGGTGCGTCCCCAGGCGTGGTGTACGCCCATCGGGTTATTGGCGGTGATGGGGCCGTCGATAAAGCTAAACCGCTTGCCACTGTTCGCCCGCAGGCGGCGCAGCTCGTTAAAGGCATCGGTTTCTTGCCAAAAGTTGAGGATTTCTTGTTCTAGTTCCACAAAGTTCACTTTGTGGGAAACGTCTTTGAAAGACATGAGATTACTCCAAATGGTTAATGGTTAATTTTTAATGGTAAATGGTTATTGAACAGGGTTGCCCGACGACGGTTACCCAATTCTTGGGCTTGGAAACGGCCGTGTCGGGGAAAATAATTCGCATCGTCGAAAAAATTATTAGGTGCTTCATTCTATTCCTCAGTAAAATAATCTGAATCGAGCCGTTTCATTTCATAAGTGGCAAAAGGCGCAACACCAATGTTGTAATCAATCATTAACTGCGCCAACATATTGCCATCAATCAATACTATTTTTGAATCTATAAACGAAACATATTTCTTTGCTCCGTCAGAGAAATGTGCCGTTGTAATAAAAATTCCTTTCCGGGCCCTTTGTCCCTGCAATGCGCCAGCAAACTTTTGAATTTCTGGGCGACTGACCGTATTCTCCCATCGCTTGGCTTGAATGTAAACAATATCCAAGCCAAGGCGATCTTCCTTGATGATGCCGTCAATTCCACCGTCACCGCTGCCGCCAATGGCTTCACCAGCATCTTTGCGAGTACCGCCGTAACCCATCTGCACAAGCAAATCAATGACCAATCTTTCAAAAAAGGCAGGGGAGCACCCTTTGATTGTGGTTAAAATTTCTTTGGCCAATTCTTGGCGAACACGCTGGTAGGCAGATTCTATTGCTTCCTCCGGCGATTGCGATGAATCGGCTTCGTCGGAAACGGCCGTTTTGTCATCAGGCATTGTCGGCTTTATAAATTCCAAATAGTCAGGAAACTGCTTAAGAAATGCTACATCAATGGAGTCGGGTTTCTGTGCCAAGACTTTTTTGCCAAGTTGTGTGATCTCAAAATAACCTCGCCTCGTTGAAATTAACAAGCCTGCTTTTGCAAGGTGTGTTCGAGACCAGCCAACACGATTATCAAACCTTGCTTGACGACCGCTTGGCAAGAGTTCCTTGCGCTCTTCTTTTGTCAACTGAAAATAGCTGGCTAAGTTATCGATCGCCTCGCGCAAAGAATGTTCTTTGCCATCACTAGCAAATTGAACAAGCGGGAGCATAATTGTTTGAAAATCAGGAATCGCCATAATTTTTCCCCTTAGTACCAGGTATACCGCGTTTCTGTTGCTAAAAGTAGTTTGCTATCGGCAAAGTCAGGCCGCTGCATGGCGACAGGCCAATAATTTTGGTCGCGGATAACGATGCGTTGGTTGTCGTTCCAGCGCACCATTGTTGGCACGGTCTCAAGCGTTTTGCCAGCAACCTCCATCGGTTTGGTGTCGGTAATCAAGAAATCCACGTCTACCGAGACCTGCTGCATGGCCAATGTGTCTTCGCCGCCAATTTTGCCGTTGAGGGTTACGGCCGTATTCCCCGCCACCTTCTTCGCTTGCAGAACCAACCCCAGCCCAATCGCCGAAGGAAACCAGAAGAGCGTGCCGGGTTCGATGTTAAGGTCTTCGTGGTAGGTACGGCCGTTTACCGCCCGCGTCCCCGTAATATTTGTCTCTGAAAAGAGCAGCGTGCCCTCAATTTGCAGCTTGCCGTGCAAGCCACTGCCCCAAAAACGGTAGGCTAACCGCTCCGGCGCACCGTCTGTCCGCCGCACCAAATGGTATAAATACGAATGCCCGGAGGCTGCTTCCCGCGCATCCAAATCCACACGCAGCACTTCATAACCATCGGTGGCTTCGGTTAACCGCCAATGCTCCACGGCACCAGTCGGTACGCCATCCAGCTCGTATCGCAACAGGCCGGCACCAATTGGTTTCTCGTAATCTTGCTCTTTAACAATAAATCTCATAATTTTTATCTGCGGATTATTCCAATTCCACGTAGATGCGCTTGTTGATCTTGCCCTTGCTTTTGTAATCGGTGATGCGCATACGGCCGACTTCGCTCGTGTTTTTTACATGCGTGCCGCCATCTGCCTGCAAATCAAGCCCTATCAGTTCCACTGTGCGAACTTCTTTAATTCCCTCTGGCAACAGGTTGATCTTGGTGCGAATTAGGTCGGGAATCTGGAATGCTTCCTCGCGCGGCAAAATTTGTACACGGGTATCACGGGCGGCGGCGACTTCGGCGTTTACGGCCGTTTCAATCTCCGCTACCAGCTCTTGCCGCATCGTCTCAAACTCAAAATCCATCCGCCCCTTCAGCGGCTCCATGTTGCCACCCGTCACCGAGGCGTTGTAATCACGCCAAATAACCCCGCACAAAATATGCATTGCCGTGTGGGTACGCATCAGCTTGTAGCGGCGATCCCAATCGAGTTGACCAGTAACGGCCGTGCCAACCCCAGGCTTCTCGCCAGCCACAAAATGCACAATTTGGCCGCTCACCCGCTTTACTTTCGTCACATCCCAACGCTGCTCGTCAGCAGTCAACGTGCCAAAATCGCACGGTTGGCCGCCACCGCCGGGGTAAAAAGCGGTTTTATCCAGCACCAGGCCGTCGTCGGTAACGGCCGTAACTACCGCCTCAAAAGTTTGCACATACGCATCCGTCAAATAGAGCAACTCTGCCATTGTGTCCTCCAGACATAAAAAAAACGCCTTCATCCCACTTTTGGGACGAAGGCGCATTGTCTCCGCGGTACCACCCAAGTTCCTAACGTATGATTATACGCCAGACACTCAACCAACCACCTAAGAATGGCTGCACACCCGATAACGTGGGCCGAATCCGTCTGAGCCTACTTGTTTCGGTAATCGGTTATCATTAATCGGTATTCGGTTTCAACTAATCACCGATTACTGTTTACCGACCACTTGCCGTTCAGTCAGAAGCTCCGGAGGGATTTTCACTTGCTTATCTAGACCTGACTTCCACCACCTCAGGTTCGCTAAACCAGCTTACCAAGCTACTCGTCTCCATCAACGCTTGTTTCTGTTTTTAAGTGAGTAAGATTATGCCAAAACGGCCGTTTACTGTCAAAAAATCGTCTAACAAGGCTGAACCCCTTACTCAAATCATATGGATCATGAAAACAGATTCCAGTACACTGCCCAAGCAGCACCTTGTCCAAAGACAGGCAACGGCAATGCGGTAGGTCAAATGTAACATTGCCAGCAAGAATAATATGTAGACAACCTATCTTGCTTGTGATACTCTTTAGATAGTCACACTTAACTGAGGAAAATTGTAATGGCAGACGAAACCAAAAAAGTAGTTTGCATCGAAGACGAACTAGAAATGATTGAACTGGTGAAGCTCATTTTGGGTCGCAACAAGTTTGACGTCACCGGTGCCGTAGGTGGACACGAAGGCTTGTCCAAAATAAGTGAAATACAACCAGACCTCGTTTTGCTCGATCTCATGATGCCAGAAATGGATGGCTGGGAAGTGTACCAAAAGATGAAAGCCTCTGAGGAAATGCGTGACATCCCAGTAATTGTGGTGACTGCCAAAGCCCAAAGCATTGACCGCGTTTTGGGTTTGCATATTGCCCGTGTTGATGATTACATCACCAAACCGTTTGGCCCTCAAGAACTTTTAGATAGCGTTGAACGTGTCATCAGCAGCAAAGCGCAAACTCAGCAGGAAATAAGTTCCTAACTCAAATACCAACATTTAGCTTTCACCAGGCTCACCTGCCATGCAAGTGAGCCTTTTTTATTCTGCAAATTTACGGGACCTATATATCGCTCTCTATCAATTTTTGATATACTCCATCCGATTCCGTCAGGAAAATCTATTATTTGCTTAACAAAGGGGCAATCTTGCAGATACGATTTTGGGGTGTCAGGGGCACAATCCCCACCCCAGGACCAGAAACAATTCGAGTCGGCGGCAATACCTCGTGTGTCGAGTTAAGAACATCTGACCAACAGCTAATTATTATTGATGCCGGGTCTGGTATTCGACGTTTGGGTAAAGCACTTGTAAAAAACAATCCTGACCGCATCATCGGCAACATTCTCATTAGCCACACCCATTGGGATCACATTCAAGGCTTTCCTTTTTTTGCGCCCATATTCGGCCGTAACAACCGCTTTGTGCTCGTTGGCAAACGACGTGTTGACAAACAGCTAGAAGAAACAATGGCAGGACAATTCATCGAACCGTATCTACCCTTTGCCTATAAATCTTTGCCTGCGGATCTCATCGTAAAAGAAATTCAGGATGGTGAAACCATCATCATTGGGGATAACACCCGGGTAACAGCGTCTGATCTTAACCATCCCGGTGGCTGCCTTGGTTTTCGCATTGAAGACAATGGGCATGTATTTGTTTATTGCAGCGATGTCACGCATTATGATGATGGTTTCGATCCAAACCTTTTGCGCCTGGCAGAGGGAGCAGATCTTCTAGTACACGATTCTCATTTTTCCACTATCGAGGAGCGGAAGAAGTTCAACGAGTACGGACATTCGGCCTGGCAAGAGGCTGTACAGGCCGCTATCGAAGCAAGAGTCAAATGCCTGGCACTGTTTCACTACTCGCCTGACCTTTCTGATGATGATTTAGACGATCTTCTGGTTCAAGCACGCACTGTCTTCCCCAAAACAATTTTAGCGCGTGAAGGGTTAACAATTTCACTGCCTCTAGAGGATCTGCCAGATTGATTCCACTCCGTTTGCCTTGAAAAAACCACTTTGTTACTGGTTTACACACTTCCAGTGAAAAGATTTCAAAAGTCTTGCAGGTAGTTCCGCTATTTGCCAGAGAGATACGAGACTTTTGAAATCTACGCTGTGTTACATGAGTTTGTTGCTAGAAAAGCCTAAATATTTCGTGCCCATTCGCAAAAAATGTGGAATTGACGAATGGACTTAAGGTAGCTGTTAGTTTGAAACCACTGAGTTATTTCAGAACGGCTACTTAGCAATTGATATATTCAAATTTGGGCCTGAATGCCTTTGCCGGAAAACCAGAATAGTTTACAATAATTAGGCAACCAATAGCAGGTGCGCCCTGCAATCACAATTACAGTTTGGTTGATACGCAGGTATTCATTTTGGCGAGACAATTCACAGCCGCACCCGGCGACAACATTCACCAATCTGTGCTCATTGTTGATGATGAGCCAATGGCGCGCACCTTGCTGCGGCTAATGCTTGTTCGCGCAGGCTTTCATGTTTCTGAAGCAGAAGATGGATATGATGCTTTGGACAAAGTACGTAAAAATCAACCAGATGTCGTTTTGCTTGATGTGATGATGCCTGGCATGGACGGTTTTACCGTTTGTGAAAAGATTCGCAGCGAGGCAGTAACGGCCGAATTACCCATCATTATGTTAAGTGCAAAAACTGATTTGGATAGCATTAACAAGGGCTTACGCGCTGGGGCAACTGTCTATTTAACCAAGCCAATTTCCCCGGAAGAGTTGACTCAGCACGTTCAAGATGCCTTGATTCAATTTGATGAAGATGTGTCTGATCCTGGCTCGGTAGAGGCAACTTGAACTCACTTTCGCGTTGCCGATTTGCCTACTTTGTGATAAAAAACACAAGATTTTTCGGAGGCAGATAATTATGCTGTTAAAGCGATTAGGTATTGGCGTTGTTTCTTTGTTGGTCGGCTTTGGCCTCACGGTTATCATTGTGCAGCTTATTGGCACAACGCTAGAAGAGTATGGCGTCTATTACACATTCTTTACGGCACTATCGTTGGGATGTGCTGTAGCCATCTGGCTGGACAAATTTTTAGGCACTGAGATGCTGCCAAAGTAGCTATTCGTGTTTTGTTGGATGTCAGTGTTGTTTCGATATTTATAATTGGCAAGGTCTCCAATCTTAGGAGGCCTTTTTTGTTTTCTCACTATTCTGTAAACGGCCGTTTACCATCTACCTCTCTTTGACAACGGCCGTTTACCCACCAACTCAAAAGGATTTCAATATGTCAGCAAAAATCATTGATGGAAAAAAAGTTGCCGCCAGAGTACGGGACGAAGTGGCTGCGGCCGTGGCCGAAATGAAGGAAAAGCATAATTACACACCCGGCTTGGCAACTGTGCTGGTTGGCGAAGACCCCGCCTCGGCAACCTATGTGCGGAGCAAGCAGCGGATGTGTGAGCGGCTGGGCATTCGCTCTGTGGGGCATAAGTTGCCCGCCGACGCTTCTCAGGAAGAAGTAGAATCGCTCGTTTCCAAGCTCAACGCCGACCCAGAAATCAACGGCATTTTGGTGCAGCTCCCCCTGCCCAAGCATATTGATGAAGAAGCGGTTCTTAACAGTATTGACCTGGAAAAAGATGTTGACGGCTTTCATCCCGTGAATATCGGCCGTTTGGCCATGAAAGGGCGCGACCCACTGTTTATTCCCTGCACGCCCGCTGGCTGTATGGAGCTGTTGGCAGATGCTGGCGTGGATACCAGTGGTGCCGAGGCGGTCATTGTGGGGCGGTCTAACATTGTGGGGCTGCCAATGGCCATGCTGCTGCAAAAAGCAAATGCCACCGTCACTATTTGCCACAGCCGCACCAAAGATTTGAATGAACATCTCAAGCGGGCGGATATTGTGGTGGCAGCCATTGGCTGGGCAGAAATGATCAAGGGGAATATGCTGAAGCCGGGCGTGGCTGTCATTGACGTAGGCATCAATCGCGTAGATGACGATACGCGGGAACGTGGCTACCGACTGGTAGGCGACGTGGAATACGACAGCGCGGCCGAGGTGGCTGGCGCGATTACCCCTGTCCCCGGCGGCGTCGGCCCGATGACCATTGCTATGTTAATGAGAAATACATTCCGTGCAGCGGAAATTGCAGTAGCAAAACAGTAATTAGTAGGTCGGTAATTAGTAGGTCAGTCACAAGACACTGACCTACTGATTTACTGAAAACTGATCACTGGCTCCCTCTAAGTCCTCTGGCGAGTTGATGTTGGCGAAGGAACGGCCGTTCGCATCAAACTGCTCAATCTCTCCCCGCTCTACAAATCGCACGTTCACCTGACCAAAAAATCCGGTAATTTTTAGACGCTTTTCTTTGAGCTTGTCCTCGATGGCGGGCAAACACGCTTTGCTGTAGATGGCATGGAGTGGCTCTGGGAACTTCTCCCAGCGCGGCACGATAACATCGGCCGTTTCCCGCAGGGTGATCATGTATTCTAGCAGTGAGCGATTGATCCAGGGCATGTCGCAGGCAACGACGAGGGTGTGGGGGTACGTGGCGGCGTGGACGGCCGTATAAATTCCCCCCAGCGGCCCACGATCTGGATAAATATCAGACACCATTGGCAGGTTGAGATGGCGGTAATCGTTCGGCTTGTTAATGATGAGCAGGGTTTCATCGCCTAAACCAGCTACGGTCTCTATGACAACCTCTATCATGGGTCGCCCCTCAAACAGCACAAACGACTTGTCTGTTCCCATCCGGCTGCTTTTGCCCCCGGCCATAATTGCTACAGTTAATCCACTTGTCATTTAATCATCCCGTTTCAACAAATGGGAGAGGCAGGCGGTATCGGGTTGAATTGCTTTGCATAGGGTTGTCCCACCTGCCTCTCCCCTACAGGTTATGTATCGTCTAACATGAATCGGTAAAAGACCTGGTTGCTCAAAAACCACCCTTGTTGCGTTAGGCGAAGTCGGCCGTTTGCCACCGTCACCAACTTCCAATCTATCATCTGCTCCAACGTCCCATCGTAAATTTCGGCGACGGATCGGCCAAACTTTGCCTCAAACGCTGCCAAATCCAATCCTTCGTTCAGCAAACGCAGCTGGGTCATCATCGTGTCTGAAATCGCTTCGGCGCGGCTGACTGAATGGCTGGCAGCAACGGCCGTTGATAGCGGATATCTTAGCGCAGACGTTTCTTCCAGACGGCGCAGGTACACACGCGGCTGCTTCACAATCTGGTAGCGCACCCCGGCGGCATGGCCATGCGCCCCAGCACCCAACCCCAAATAGTCCCCGTTGCGCCAGTAGGTCAGGTTGTGTTCGCAAGCCAGCCCCGGCTTGGCCCAATTAGAAATTTCGTAATGGTCGTAGCCATGTTTAGCCAACAATGCGCAAGCCAGTTCGTACTGGTCGGCGGCAAGATCGGGGTCCGGGGGTTGGATACGGCCGTTTTGCAACCAACGCTGCATCGGTGTGCCTGGCTCAATGGTGAGGCAGTAAAGGCTCAGATGTGCCGGGGCTAAATCCAGCACGGCCCGGAGGCTGTGTTCCCAGCTTTTTAGCGTTTGTCCCGGTACGCCATAGATCAAGTCCAAATTGAAGTTATCGAACCCAACTTGCCGTGCCATCTGGGCGGCCTCGACCACCGTCGCAAAATCATGTTCGCGTTCAAGCAGGGCCAGTTCAGATGGAATCACGCTTTGCACGCCAAAACTCAGCCGGTTGATGCCTGCCTGGCGAACGGCCGTCAGATAATCCAAATCCACCGTTCCTGGATTCGCCTCCATCGTCACTTCAGCATCAGCCGCCAACGCAAAATTGGCTCGCACCCCGTCCAAAATGCGCCCTAAAGCCACAGGCGACATGACCGAAGGTGTACCGCCGCCAAAAAAGATCGTGTGCGCTGGTCGTCGTGTCTCAGCCGCTACCTGCGCCAGTTCCGTCACCAACCCTTCAGCATACGCCTCGCGCAAGTCCAGTAGACTGGTGTACGTGTTGAAATCGCAATACGCACAGCGATGTTTGCAAAAGGGAATATGCAGGTAGAGGCTGATACTGGTTGCAGTCATATTGTTCGTTTTCTCTCAATTTTTGGGAGATTAGGGGCTGGAGATTAGAGATTGGTAATCTCCACTCTCCAGTCTCCAATCTCCCCTCCCCCCGCTTGTCTAAGCACTCAGCATACCGTATCATATCCACAAAGACAACTGGAGAAACAGGCTGTAATCTTCATCCCTTGCGGAAGGAAATATTATGAAAACACAGCGTCCCAAATTAAACGCCGAACGAATGGCTCGCCTGGTTGAGATCAGCCGCGTACTTAATGCCACCACCAATTTAAGTCATCTTCTCTCGCGTATCATCTCCGAAGCCGCCGAACTCACACAGGCTGAAGCCGCCTCCATTTTGTTGCTGGACCCCAAAACACAGCAGCTTCACTTTAAGGCATCGTCCAATGAAGTACCGCCAGAGATGGCAGACATGGCGGTGTCGCTAGATGACTCCATCGCCGGGGCCATTCTCACCCAGAATAAGCCCATGTACATTAAAGATGTGTCGAAAGATCCACGCTGGAACCAAAATGTGGATGACGCGATTGCCTTCCGCACGCGCTCCATTTTGGGCGTGCCCATGCACAATGTAGGGCAGGAACCGATGGGCGTGCTGGAAGCGCTTAATAAACGAGGCGGGGGCGATTTTTCTGTGCAGGATTTTGAAACGCTCTCAATTTTGGCCGATATTGCGGGGGTGGCAGTGGAGCAAGCCCGCCTGTTCACCGAGCTACAGCAGGCCAATGCCGAACTCAACGAGCTGGATCAGCTAAAAACGGACTTCATCGCCATCGCCTCGCATGAGCTTCGCACCCCGCTGTCTGTCATTTTGGGCTACGTTTCCTTTTTACGAGACGAGGCCGGGCCAGAAATGACGGCGCAGTTCGACAATGTGTTGCAAGCGGCCGTTCACTTACGCACCCTCATCCAAGATATGCTCAATTTGCGCTATGTGGATGCTGGCACAACCTCACTCACGCGCACGCGGGCAGACCTGATAACATTGGTTCGCAATATGAACCTGGAACGAGACGAAACGGCCGTTGCTAAAGAGCAGACCGTTCATGTTAACCTGCCAAATGACAAGCTGCTTGTGGTGGTAGACGAAGACGTGATGGAAGTGATCATTGGCAACCTGCTCAACAACGCCGTCAAATTTACGCCAAGGAGTGGGCGCATTGAAATCAAGGTAGAACGCCAGGGGCGCGAAGCGTGGTTCCGCATCAAAGACAGCGGCATTGGCGTGCCAGAAGACCAGTTAGAGCGCATCTTCAAGCGATTTTACCAGGTGGAATCCCCCCTGCGCCGCCAGCACGAGGGGATGGGGCTAGGGCTTTCTATTGCCAAAGAGCTAGTGGAACTGCACGACGGCCGTATCTGGGCCGAAAGCAGCAACAAGGAAGGCAGCGAATTTATCATCGCTCTGCGTTTGGAACTCCCCCCAACCGGACTGCTATGACCGCCAATCCCGATTTCTACGACACGCTACCAAAAAAGCGAATGGGCGCAGGCTGCTTATTCTTTAACGAAAAGCAAGAAGTTCTTCTGGTAAAACCAACATACAAACCTGGCTGGGAAATTCCTGGCGGCGTGGTAGAAGAAAACGAATCGCCAAAACAATGTTGCCAACGTGAGGTGTTCGAGGAGCTTGGGCTAAACCGGGTACCTGGAGCACTGTTGGTCATTGACTACAGCAGCCGGGTCGGCCCCAAAACGGAATCCTTAATGTTTGTTTTTGATGGGGGTGTGCTTCACGATACGGAAATCAATGAAATTAAGCTGCCAGCCGCAGAATTAAGCGAATTCGCCTTTTTCAGCTGCGATGATTTGCCGAAAGCCATGACAAGTTCATTAAAAACACGTGTCTTGGCAGCCTGGCAGCAGTATGATCATGGTCAGGTCGCTTATTTAGAAAATCAAAAAATTTCATGAACCTTTAAGCAGCATGACGACTTAATCTATCCAAAAATAAACGCTAAGAGCTGATGAGCTTGGAACAGATTCTTTCCCCGTTCTGAACTCTTTGCAATGAAAAAAATAAATGTTGAAGATTTCTTTTAGGCCAAGCGACTTTAATACTGTTAGCGATGCTCTAAAGCAGCATCTTATTTCTTTGCCTTCGGCTGTTGATTCTTTTTTTGAAGGTCATATTCTGGAATCAGCACATTACCAAATTTTTCTGTCAGGGGAATATGCTGGGTTTACATCAATTCATAAAGGTAGCCTCGTTACCCAATACTCACTGCTGCCAACATTTCGGCATTATGGGCAAGACATTTTCGCCAAAATCAAGAAGCTAGAAGAGGTGCAAGCTGCGTTTGTGCCCACTTGTGATGAATTCTTTCTATCGCATGCGTTAGATGAATACCAACAGTTGAACAGGCATGCCTATTTCTTTGCCACACCATCTGCAAACGAGCACAAGCCCACCGACTACAAACTAACTTTAGCAAAAGAGCAAGACGTCGCGCTAATCAAAGACGGTTCAGGCGATTTTTTTGGCGACATTCCCAAGCATATTCAAAGTCAGGAGCTATTTTTGGTACAGTTAAATGGAGCATGTGTTGGTTTTGGCTTTTTAGAAAAAAGCAATTTGCTAGACAAAACAGCCAGCCTTGGCATGTTTGTCATTGAACGATTCCGCAAAAAAGGTGCTGGAACGGCTATCGTCACTCTGCTCATTAATGCGTGCCACCAGCAAGGTTTGCAACCAATAGCAGGCTGTTGGTATTACAATCACTTGTCCAAGAAAACTTTGGAACGTGCCGGCATGTATTCACAAACACGGCTATTGCGCGTAACTTTTTAGCTATCGTTGTTGTGAACTGTTGAGTACTTTTATGAATAAACGATATTCTTACTACTTATCGATTTTGGCATTTCTTTCTCTTTTCACTATGTGTTTTTGGCAGGTCAATGTTGCATTGGCTCAAAATAGTGAAGTCGCGGTGCTGGAATTTGATGGGCCCGTTTTTGGGGTAATGCACACTTATTTTGAGCGGGGGCTAGAAGACGCGGTTGAATCTGGGGCAGATTTCGTGCTGATCATCATGGACACGCCCGGTGGCGATGTAATCATTACAAGTGAGATTGTGCAGCTTTTCCGCGCTTCGGAGATTCCGATCATCATGTACATCGGGCCGCGTGGGGCACAGGCAGCCTCGGCAGGGGCAGTACTTACGGCCGCTGCTCACGCCGCAGGCATGGCTCCCGAAACGGTTATCGGTGCGGCTTCTCCCATCAACTCAGATGGCTCTGACATTGGCGATACCGCGTTCCGCAAAGTGGTGGAAGACATGAAAGCGATGATGCGGGGTCTGACGGAGCGGCGTGGGCCGGAAGCCGTCGCTTTGGCCGAAGCGATGATAGAGGAGGCGCGGGCGGTGAGCGACCAGGAGGCGCTGGACGCTGGCTTTATTGATGCCATTGCCGACTCACCGGAAGAGTTGCTGGCGCAGTTGAACGGCCGTACCGTCATCGTCAACGGTGAAGAACTAATTTTGAACACGGCAACTGCTAGTCAAACGGCTATTCCCCTCACCTTCATCGAGAATTTGCTGCTGGCACTCACCAACCCAGCCCTCGTCTCCATATTGATGGCCATTGGCCTACAGGCGATCATCATCGAGATTTCTAATCCAGGTGGCTGGGTGGCTGGCTTCATCGGCGTTCTCTTTTTAGGAATTGGCCTGTACGGGTTAGGCCAACTACCCGTCAACTGGCTGGGCATGGGGCTAATTCTCTTAGCCTTTGTGCTGCTCGCTCTGGAAGTGACGACGCCCACCAACGGCGCCTTGGCCGTGACTGGCACCGTTACCCTCATTGCTGGACTGCTGGTCCTGTTCAACTCTGGTACGCCGGAGTTTGTGCGCTTATCCATTCCTGCTGCCATTGCCATCGCCATCGGCACGGCCGCTTTCTTCGTCTTCATTCTCACCTTTGCCATCCGCGCCCAAAGGCGACAACCGTTAACTGGTTCGCAAGGCATGGTGGGGCAAGTGGGCACCGCCCGCGACACCTTCGATGCGGACGGTTCCCTGTATCGTGGCACCATCATGCTAAAAGGGGAAATTTGGCAGGCAATGGCCAGCCAGCCCGTGCAATTTGGTGACGAAGTGCGCATTAGCCAGATACAAGGCATGAAAGTTCAGGTTGAGCCCGTTGCCGAAACGGCCGTCTTGGAGCAGCCTACCTGATGACCGAATTTATTCTTCGCCAAAACAGCAATGAAAAAACCGTCAACGCTAGCCGCCAGGGGTCAGAAATCCGGGTGGAAGTGGATGGCAAAACGGCCGTTTTTCAACTTGTCGCCCAAAATGAAGACGGCATCCTGCTGGAACGCACCTTGTCAGATGGCACACGCCAGCAGTGGCGGCTGGTTGGCCATAAAGAGGGTACGCGTCGGATGATTTGGTTGAACGGCCGTACCCACAAATATGAGCGCGTTCTGCCCCGAGGCGGCGGTGGAGCCAGCCACGACGCCTCCCTCTCCGCCACCATCCCCGCCGTCGTCGCTGACATTTTAGTCAGCGAAGGTGACCAGGTGCAGGAAGGTGACAAGCTCATCCTGCTGGAATCCATGAAAATGATCATCCCCATCCAGGCACCGTACAGTGGCGTTGTGACCGCCCTCCACTGCACAAAAGGGGAATCAGTTCAAGCAGGTATTCCCCTCATCGCCCTAGATGAAGTCTAGACGGGCACAGACGCTCGTTAAACTCGCCCCTTTTTCCTCATTAACCACTACACATCTTCCTGTTGTGTTTCATCCTACACTTTGATTGACTCTCCTGACCCGCTTATGCAGGTTTTTTTCAAAAGTCCACCGTTTTGGCTGGCACGGGCGACACCTTTCTGATTTATGGCGGCTCTGACCTCTCTGGCACCATCACCGATGCCAACGGCAACAGCGCCACCTTTGTCTCCTTCACCGCTGGCGATTTAGCTGGCCCGAACCCGGTGAACGGCAGTGCCAATGGGCTGGAAAACTTCACAATGATCCACGGCCCCTCGGCCAACACCATTAGCTTCCCAGACGGCCGTGCCCTCATCCTGGAAAACATTGACGGCTTCGACCAAATAGAAGTATTTCGCGCTTCACCCCATCTGTTCAACATTGCTGAATCTGCACCGTATGGCTGGAGTTCTGAGATTGCCGATTTGGGCGATTTCTCTGAAGGCGCGATTGTGCAGCACACCCCACGCAGCCTGTTGAGACGCCCCGGCATAGATTTCCGCTCGCCAACGCAGGCTGAATTAGATGCGCTAGAGGCCTTCCAGTTCACCATTCGCATTCCGGCCGACGGCAATTATGATTTAGACCGCTTTGCCATTACCGATGATCAACTAGAAGGGCGCGACATCTTCTTTACCGATGCCCAATGCTCCAAATGCCACTCTGGCCCCGTACTCGCCACCTCGGACGGCACAATTGCGGGGATTCCCGAAGGAGTGAACGCCAAATTTAACACCGGTACCGATGAAATTCCAGTCAATGCGCTGGACGGCATGCCGCCAGAAGACCCGGACATCAACGGCATTAGCCAGCGCACCTACAGCACGATGGCTCTCTTTGGCTCTGATTTCATCACCGGGCCATACTTCCACAAACCACACCCGGCTCGATCTGCGCCGCGCCATCACCTTTTACTCGGGCACCGAGTTCACTAATTCGCCTGCCGGGCAACTGCTGGGCACGCTAGACGTGGTGGCTGGCGAAAACAATGCCGAGCGCATTCTAGACTTTTTGGAAGCACTCAAAGAGCCGTGGACAGTGTGTGCCGTAGGCTGTGATTTTACGGATGTGCAAACGGCGCTGGATAACGTCAACGATGGTGATTCGATTACGATTATGGGCACGCACAACATCTCTGCCCCGCTCATTTCAGATCGGGCGGGCATCAATAGCGTGGTGCTGTACGGGGATGGCGGTACGCTGAACTGGACGGGTGGTGCCAACAGCCGCCTCATCTCGCCGCAAAGCATCGGCAACATGACGATTTTGAATCTGAATCTGACTTGCTCGGCTAACTGCGGTAGCACAACGGCCGTTCGCCCAGCAGGCGCAGGTCAAGTCCTCATCAAAAACACAACCATCAGCGGCTTCAACGAAGCCGTTAGCGTGACCGGAGCCAGCGACGACGCGACCACTATCTTTGTTTGCACCCCTGGCACGCTGGGCGACGACACGAGCTCCACCTACACCCTCTTCTGGGATGGGGCAGCCAACGGCCTCAGCAGCGCAGATATTGATGGGTTGGCGATAGAGCCATAGGGTTTTGCTGCAAACTGAATAATTTGGGTTAAGAACGGCCGTTTCCGATTTTAGATTTGATGGGGAACGGCCGTTTACTTTTTTCCCTGCTCTAAATCAATCCTGAACCAGCACTCCATCTTCTCCGGCTGCGGTCGGCGTCTCGCCGTACCGCCTGTGGGCAAATTTTGTCCGCTACATCAACCGAAAGTAGGCTAAGAAAGTGGCACTGTCAGGAGACAGGCCACAGCCCGCGATTTAGAAGACCCGCCCGCAGCAGGGGGCGGTTCGCGTACCGTGCCTATCGTTGGGGATGCTCAATTAGGCGTTTGGGCCAGCGGGTGAGGGTGAGGGCGTGGCGCACGTCTACGGCGTGTTCGCGCTCGTGGAGGGGCCAGATGGTGAGCCAGCGGAACAGGCTCACCTGTGCTCCCCACGGTGTTTTGAATTCAAAGGCAAGCTGATCTTCTGTTAATAATTCACCTAGGCCAGAACGGAGCGCATCGTAAACAGCTTCGTACGCTTCCCAAATTGTTTCCCAGTCGTGGTCCGCACGTTTGGCAGCTTCGTTCAGGTTCCACGCTTCAAAGTCAGGGATGGGAGCAAATTCGGGAACTGTTCCAGCGGCGGCTTGCTGTAATCCGTCGAGGCCCACTTCTGCCCAGGCGGTGAGGTGGCCGACTAAATCCTTCATCGTCCAGACGCCACACACCGGGCGGCTGTTCCACTCATCTTCTGGCAGCAGGGGCAGCAGGGCGGCAAACTCTTTGCGGCAGGCTCGCAGCAGGGCGCGAAGCAGGTAGGCAGGGCCGTTGGATCGCTTCTCTTCTGGCGGCAGCGTCTCGCGCCACCCTCGAATTTGCTGTGTGTGATCCATATCGTGCAGGTAGCGCCATCTGGCCCAGACGCGCATGTGGGTGCGCCAGCCCCAGGGCAGCCGGATTTGGCTTTGCAGCGTTTTGTCGTCTAGCCGCTTGAGCAGCTGCATAAAACCGCCGCGCTCTTTTTGCAGCATGGCAATGGCTTGCTCTAGCGGTATCTGCTTGTTTTCAGCCAGCAGCTTGGCGTTGAAGGCGTCCATGTCGGCATCGTCGCCGATTTCCATGATTTCGTGGAGACGGCCGTCCGCCACCATTTGCATCCGGTTTGTGTGAAAGCCATCCCAAAAAGCCAGATGCACCAGCAAATCTTTGATCGTCATACCGGGCAGCGGCTCGGCGGTGGTTAGCTGTGCCGCCGAGAGACCCAGCAGCGCGTTGAACAAGCTGGCTCGCTCAGCGGCTAATCGTGCCAGCAGATGCAGCCGCCACTGCGCCAGGATGTCTTCAATTTGGGTCACGTGGGCTTGCTCATGGGTTAGCAGTTCTTCGAGGACGCGAACGGCCGTCCAGCCATCGGCAAATTCCTGGTTTCTTTCTTGTTTATCCAACTGGCCTAGCCGTGCCAGCACTGCCTGGCGGGATTGGTTCAAAAAGCGGATGAGGGTCACTTCGCTGGGGGCAGGGATATATTTGCCCAAGCGAGACACCAGCCTACATTCGCTGCTGCCAATATGCAGCAAAATTTCGTGGATGTTCCACTGGCTGTCGTGGGGCTTCCAGTTGCGCATGGTGTTGGATAACGGCCGTACCAGCCCCAGCAGCGTCTCTCGCTGGGCTGCAAGCTGTGCCACCATCGAATCAAATTGTGCTTGGGTTAAGGGTTCTGTTTTTGCCATCGTGTGCTCCTGAGACGAAACTAAAACTACAGGTAGCATACGAGGAAACGCGCGTCTTGGCAATCTGTTTTTGCCACAGAGAGCACAGAGGGTTATGAGAAAAGATTATAGCTGCTGGTTAGGTACGATGCGCCAAAGGTTGAAGCGTTCGTCGTCGAATCCTTTGAGCTGTGCTTCAAACGGCCGTACGTCCATCGGCGCGTTGGGGTCTTGGATGAGTGCCTGCACTTCGGGATCGCAGTAGATAAAATCGGAGAGAATGAGATCGTTGCCCCGAGAGAATTTTTCCAGGCGGGCGGCAATATTGATGTTGGTACCAAAATAGTCGAGCCGCTCGTTGAGCGTGACGGCGATGGAGTGTCCCGCATGAATGGCTGCCTTGAGCTGCAACGGCCGTTCCCCATTCTCTGGATTCGCTAAAATTGCCTGGGACTTCACGATGGCCCGCACTGCCGAAATCGGGCGGCGGAAGACGGCCATCACCGCATCCCCAATCGTTTTCACAATCGCGCCCTCTTCTTCGGCGATGGCATCGTGCAGCACGTCAAAATGGTTGCGCACCAGGCCAAAGGCGGGCGCATCCCCAATTTCCCGGTAGAGGCGGGTGGAATCGCGCAAATCGGTAAATAACACCGTCAGGCTGCCGACGTCAAATTGCTGCCCCGGATCAAGTGCTTCTTGGGCAAACAAATCCCGGAAGCATTGCAAACTAATCACTTCGGCGGCGGTAACCGCCTGGTCGCTCCACGCCATCTCTTCCAAAATGAAAAGTTGGGTGGCCTCGGTTTGGTTGCGCAGAGTGATGGCCGCGCCAGGCTGTATAGCTGCCACGCCTTGCGCCCAGCCGTTCGGGGAAATATCAATCGTCAGCTCAGCCTCGCCTGCACCAGTAACGGCAATTTGCTGGCTGCGCGGCAACTCTGCGGTGCGTATTCGATAGCGGCCTGCTCTTAGCTTGGGCTGGACGGTGCGCGTCGCACCTGGGAGCAGCAGTTGCTGCACGGCAATGTGGGGCGTTTGCTGCGGCCCGGCTACGCAAAATTCAGTGCGCTCCACGGGGCGAATAGAAGGATTGGGGGCAAAGGTTAGCTCGATGGCATGTTCATCGTCGGCCTTGAAGTCGATATTGCAGGTGGCGCAGTGGGCGTTGGTTTCCAAATCTGCCAGATGGTTATGCACCCGGTCTGCCGCGCCGCGACACATGGGGCAAAGCAGTTCCCATTGGAAATCGAGTAGGCCCGCGCGAGTAGCCATCAGTGCCAATTCCAGCACGTCGCGGCGCGGCACGTTCCATTGGTCAGCCAGGGCATACGGCCGTAAATGGGCCAGCAGCAAATCATCCCCTTCTTTAATTTCGCGCAGCAGCAAATCGAGCAACGGCTTGTCCACGCCTTGTGCCAAAAGCTGCTCGGCCATGCTGTTCATGCGGCCTTCGGCACCAGGCACCAAACGAGACGGCCGTTTCAACAACGAAGGTGGCGCGTCAATGGCAGCAATCGCGTCGTACTGGGCAACCGCTTTACCAAAACGACGAGGGGCAATGATGCCCAACGCAACTGGCGCAGCCAGCTTGCCAATGACATTCCTGGGTTCGAGCCATGTTTCATACAGCAAGGTTGAGCCACCACCGGGTTTGGGCGTAATGGTCGCCAAAACCTCCATCGTCCGCAGGGGACCGTTTTGGTAATAGCGCATTACACCGTATTGGTATGGTGCTACCCATTCAAACGGCTCTTCGACCCAGCCAATGGGCATTGGTAGCTGAAAGCGCAGCCGGCGCCGCCCGGTGCCAGCATCTTCTGGCTGTGGCAGCATTTCATCAACGGGGAAAATGCCTGTGTCCCGGTTGAGTCGGTTGGTATCGGCAAAAAAGGGCCAAAATGCTTCTGGGGTGGATTGGAGCTGCCATTCCCAACGATAATAGAAACGGCCGTCTTGCTTAGTACGTTCACTCATAATTTTTAGTATAAAGGTAAATACCAGGTCAGTGTGTGAAGAGTTCAATTAAAAATGGTACGTCCCGTCCAATTTCCGGACGCTTCCAGGCAGGGAAATCACACCTAGCAGATTCAAAATTAAGGAACTTGTAAGGTTTCTCTACATTGAAGCACCTGTGCAATTGGCATATACTTGTTTGTGATGAAAAGAGCAATTATGGCCGAATCCATCCCCCAGCGGCAGCAAATGCAAGCCAATGTGGATGAAGCGCGGCAGCAGTTGGTCGAGGCGGAAGCTAAGCTAGCGCAAGAGCAAGCGGCCGTCAACGCCTTTCGGATGCAGTGCCGCCTCAAATTGGGCGACCTGATTGATGAAACGCTCTCATTGCGGGCGGAGCGAGAAAGCTACCTTACAGAGCTAAAACTGCATCAGCAAGAAGCCGATCCGTTGGATGACACGGCCGATCCATTTGCACCAGATGCCGAGGCTGCAGACCAAACGGTGGCGTTCGCTGAGATTGCCCTGCCAGAGCTGGCCACGCCACAGCAAGAACGGGAAGCAGCCAAGCGGCTCTATCGGGAATTAGCCCGTCGCTTTCATCCCGATTTGGCCGCAGGCACCGCCGAACGGGCTTACATGACGGCAATCATGTCCTCCGTCAACATCGCCTACGAGCAGCAGGATGTTGAGGCATTGCACAATTTGGCGGGGGAACTGGACCCAACGGCCGTTGCCGAACTGGAAACCATCGGCAACTTGCACGTACGCAAGATGCGCGAGCAGCTACTAAAAATTCAGCGGCGGCAGCGGAAGGTGCAGCAGCAGTACCGCACCCTGCGTCAAGACAATGTGGCCAAGCTGTGGCGCAAAGCACAGCTACTTGAGGCAGAAGGCAAAAGCTGGTGGGAAGCCGTCAAGCGAGATTTACAGCGCATAATTAAGCGCACGCGTGTTGATTTGCTTGATTTGCAAGCCCAACTGGCGCAGTTTGAAAATAGGGAATAGTGGCTGGTGGCTAGTGGTTTCACGCATAACCAGCTACTAACCACCAACCACTATCAACTCATTCGGAGGAAAATATGAGCTTTGGCATTACCAAAACCATACCGGCCAAGCGAGGCCAGGCAGGCGTAGACAGTTTGTACGATGGCAGCCTGGAGGAATTTGAGTTCCACATGGCGGGCAAGCCGTCCAAACTCAACGTCGGCGACTATGTTTACACCATTTTTAATGACCAACTGGTTGGCCGCTGCCAAATCAAAGAGCTGATTGGCGGGGCCACCAATCCAAATTCTGGCAAGCCGCGCACGCTGATCATGGTGGCCTGCCCCGGCGAACGGCTGGCCCAGCCAATCCCGCGCCAGGGACATCGCGGCACCCGCTACTACGACGGCGCCGACTGGCCACCAAACTAATATAAAAGGAGCCAAAAGAATCATGGCACAAGTAGAACTCAATGCGCCAGCACCCGATTTTACGCTGGCAGATTATGAAGGGAATGACGTTTCCCTGTCCCAGTTTAAGGGGAAGCAGCATGTGCTGCTGGTCTTTAACCGGGGCTTTATGTGACCGTTCTGCCAAAAGCATATGGCGCAGTTGCGTCAAGATTATGAAGAATTTGTCGCGCGGGATACGGCCGTCCTCGTCCTCGGCCCCGAAAATCAACAGAAGTTTGCCAATTACTTTGGCGAACACAATTTGCCGTTTACCGGCCTGCCCGATCCCAAACATTCTGTGTTGAAACTGTACGGGCAGCAGATTAAAATCTTCAAATTTGGCCGGATGCCTGCCCAGGTGTTGGTAGACAAAGCTGGCGTTGCTCGCTTTGTCCATTACGGCCACAACATGCAAGATATTCCCTCAAACACAGAGATGCTGGATTTGATTGATTCACTCAGCAGCGAGTAGTGCGTTACGGCCGTTTCTTCACCAGTACATTTTGATAAGAAACGGCCGTAATCACCCCCTTCACCCTCCCCAAACGCAAGCCATCTTCTGCCATCCATAAGCAAAAACAATGCATCTTGCTGCCTTCCTGCAAAATTTGTTTCTTGACATCTAAAACGTTTTAGACTATATTGGTAACATTACTAAAACGTTTTAGAAATGATTGTGTGCTTTTTCTAAAACGGCCGCACCAAACGGCTTCCACCCTGTCGGGAGCCACACCCACACCTTCATCGCCGAGTACGGTTTTTGGGAAGAGAATAATCTTACTTTCATCTTAGCTATTTACTAAATATCAATTCAACTCAGGAATCATCAATGCCTGTTACCTTGAAAGATATTTCTCAGCGCGTCGGTAAATCTGTCCCTACAGTTTCACGCGCCTTGGCTGGTTTTGAGGATATAAGCCCCAAAACGCGAGAAATGGTTCAGCGCGTTGCCGCCGAGATGGGATATGAACCCAATATCACCGCCCGTAACCTGCAAAAACAGCGGACCGACACGCTCGCCCTCATCCTGCCCTCAGCCAACACCTTGCGTTTCTCCGACCCATTTTTCAGCGAATTTTTATCTGGCATTGTGGAATACATTGCCCAGTTTGGTTACGACCTCAACATTTCTTCCACAGATTCTGAGGATGAACGCAACACGTATCTAAAACATCTGCGCAGCCGACGCTTTGATGGCTTCATTGTTGTGCGTACGCAACGCCAGGATGCCCGCATTGATCTGCTACGAGAACATGACGTTCCCTTTGTTGCCTTTGGCCAAACAGAGGATGACAATGATTTTCACCTTGTGGATGAAGACGGCCGTTACGGCGTTCGGCAGGTTGTTGACCATCTTGTTGAACTAGGGCATACCCGGCTAGCCTGTATTGCTGAACCAACCAATCTCACAAAGTCGCAGCACCGGGTAGAAGGGTTCATCGAAGGCTTGGCGGCACACAACATCCCTTTCGACCCCACCCTCGTCGTCGAAACACACTTTCGCCAACGCTCCGGCCGTCAGGCTGCTAACTTGCTTCTGGATCGCGCTGAACTGCCAACCGCGCTTGTCGCCTGCAACGATCTCTTAGCGTTAGGTGCCATGCGTGCTGTTCAAGAACGTGGCCTACGGGTTGGGCAAGATATTAGCGTTACCGGATTCGACGATATTCTCCTATCTGAATATGCCAATCCCGCACTCACCACAGTTCACCAACCCGCATCCAAAATGGGTTCCCTTGTTGCCCAAATGCTTCTTAACCAAATAGATGGAAAACCCATTGAACAAAAACAGGTCATCATAAAACCTTCAATCATTATTCGTAAATCGACGGGGGTTCCAACGATTAAAGGAGGTGAATAAAGAGAAAGTAAATCAGTTAAAAGCTATTGACCCACAAAAACCTGAAATATTTCCTTCAAAGGAGGAGAAAAATGAAAAATCTCAGGATATTCTTTCTACTATTCGTTTTGGCATTTTTCGTCGTAGCCTGTGGTGGTGACGATGCCGAAACCCCAACAGACGAAACAGACACCACAACAGAAAGCACAGACACAACCACTGATGCAGAAGATGCAGAAGAACCGGCCGATGAGGCGATGGGCGATGCGCTCTTCGTTTCTACGCAGTTCAGCCCAGTTGAGGAGCAAGAAAGTTTCCGTGCTATTCTTGCCGAAGGCGGTTTTGACTTCTCTGCCAGCGAAGAAGGCCCCCTGATTGACCAGGTACTTGCTGGCAGTGCCTCTGTGGATGTTGTTGGTGCGCTACACGGCACTTTCCCACCGCTGGCTCGTGAAGATGCAATGATAAATATGGCCGACATCGCCGATGACCTTTCTGGCGATCGTGATTTGGCTCAGGCTTTCATCGACACTGGGCTGCTCGGCACAGATGACTTCCTTTACTACATCCCCTGGATGCAGGCAACCTACATTATGGCAGCTCATACCGATGCCTTGCAATATTTGCCTGATGGTGTCGATGTCAATGCCATCACTTGGGAACAGTTTGGTCAATGGTGCCAAAACATTCTAGACGAGACAGGGAACCAGGGCTGCGGCCTGCCCCATGCTGGCTTGTTCCATCGCTTCCTGGAAGGATATCTCTTCCCGTCATTCACGGGTGGCATGGTAAGCAACTTCCGTAGCCAAGAAGCCATGGACATGATGGCTTGGGCACGGGACACCTTATGGCCCACCATCAATCCACAATCGATCAATTATGACTTCATGCAAGAGCCGCTGCTCTCTGGTGAGGTCATGGTTGCTTTTGATCACACGGCACGCTTAATTGATGCCTTCAATGCAGAACCAGATAACTTCATTGCCTTCCCTGCCCCGGCAGGTCCCAAGGGTCGTGGGTTCATGCCCGTCATTGTTGGCCTCGGTATTCCGGCCGATGCGCCCAACCCTGAAGCAGGTGCAGAGCTCATCGAGTTCCTGACCCGGCCAGACGTACAGGGAGCTGTCTTGCGAGACCTGGGCTTCTTCCCCGTGGTCGATGGCGTAGACACCTCTAATCTGCCTGTTGGTGTAGAAATTGAAGCGGGTGCTGTTGCTGCACAGGCCAATGCACCAGACGCACTACCTGCCCTCTTGCCGGTCGGTTTGGGCGACCGTGGCGGCGAAATTAACCAGATTTTCCGCAATGCCTTTGACCGCATCGTTTTGAACGGTGAAGACATCGGCTCTGTGATGACAGAAGAAGGGGACAACCTTCAAGCCTTGATGAATGAAACAGGCGCGCCTTGCTGGGCACCTGATCCGGCAGGCGATGGCCCTTGCCAGGTAAACGAAGCGGGTGAAATGGCAACCGCCGTTGAGCCAACAACAGATGATGGTGACACAGCTGTTGCCAGTGATGTAACCTTCATTTCTACCCAGTTCAGCCCGGTTGAAGAACAAGAAGCATTTCGCGCTATCCTGGGCGAAGGGGGTTATGACTTCAGCGCAAGCGAAGAAGGCCCGCTGATTGACCAAATTCTGGCTGGCAGTGGATCAATTGATGTGGTTGGTGCGCTGCACGGCACCTTCCCGCCATTGGCCCGTGAAGATGCGATGATGAACATGATCGACGTTGCTGAAGATTTGCTGGACAGTCGTGATCTGGCACCAGCGTTCATTGACGCTGGTTTGCTGGGAACCGATGACTTCCTTTACTACGTCCCCTGGATGCAGGCAACCTACATCATGGCGGCCAATGTAGAGGCATTGGCTTACTTGCCCGACGGTGCAGACGTGAACGCACTTACTTGGGAACAGTTTGGTCAATGGTGCCAAAACATCGTGGATGAAACAGGTGAACAAAAATGTGGTCTGCCCCATGCGGGTTTGTTCCACCGCTTCCTGGAAGGGTATTTGTTTCCCTCATTCACCGGCGGCATGGTGTCTGAGTTCCGCAGTGATGCGGCCGTTGATATGATGGCCTGGGCACGTGACTCACTGTGGCCAACAATTAACCCGGAATCTATCAACTACGACTTCATGCAAGAACCGCTGTTGTCTGGCGATGTTTGGGTGGCATTTGATCACACAGCGCGTCTGATTGATGCTTTCAACGCTGAACCGGACAACTTCATTGCCTTCCCCGCCCCGGCAGGCCCCGCAGGGCGTGGCTTTATGCCCGTCATCGTTGGCTTGGGTATTCCGGCCGACGCGCCAGACCCAGAAGGCGCAGCAGCGTTAATTGAGTTCCTGACGCGTCCTGACGTGCAAGGGGCTGTTCTGAACGATCTTGGTTTCTTCCCCGTTGTAGACGGTGTAGACACCTCGAATCTGCCGGTTGGTGTTGAGATTGAAGCAGGTGCCGTGAATGCACAGGCAACTGCAGCAGATGCGTTACCGGCATTGCTGCCAGTTGGCTTGGGCGAACGGGGTGGTGAGATTAACCAAATCTTCCGTAACGCCTTCGACCGCATCGTTTTGGATGGTGAAGATATTGCAACCGTCCTCCAAGAGGAAGGGAACAATCTCCAAGCTCTGATGAACGAAACGGGCGCACCTTGCTGGGCACCTGATCCAGCGAGTGACGGGCCTTGCCAAGTAAACGAGTAAGTTTTTAACCGTGGTGGGAGGTGTCCTGAGGGCACCTCCCACCTTCTTATTGGGAAGAAGAAAAGCATTCATTCAAAACGTAATTTGAACACTCAAATTACCTTATGCAAACCAAAGAAGCTGTTCTGAAAAAGCAACATGCTTGCTTAAGGTTTGCACTATAAAGGCGACTCTTATGAAAAAGAAAAAGCGCAATCTAGCACCGTATTGGTTGATATTGCCGTCGCTGGTTTATTTGGCACTGTTTTTTGCGTATCCGATGGTACAGGCCCTGGGGTTATCCATTTGGGATAATGAGGCGGTATTGCCGCTGCGGGCCGAAGCCAATTTGGAAAGCGCGGAAGCTGGGCGCATTCGCCAAGGAACCCAGATAGAAATCTTGGGACAGCAAGGCAACTTGCTCACAGATACGCTTGGCGATGAGACAAATTTGCTAACCGAGCTGTGGTTTAACGTAACCGGCGAGGATGCTGACGGCAATGCTATTTCTGGCTGGGTGCCAGAAACCCGCCTTCGGGTGCGGGAAGAAGCGGAGGATGGCACACCATTAATGGGTACTGTTCGGCGACGCTTGGGGAGCAATGCCGATCCGTTAACAACAATTTATGCAGAACCGAGCGAAAATGCGGCCGAAGTTGGCAAAGTTGAAGCCAGCACCGAAATGCAAATTGCAGAGACAGCTACGCTTGAAGTTTGGTACCAGATTAGTGGAGATGTAGATGGGCAAACGCTCGAAGGCTGGGCACCTTCTCGTTTCATCCAGGTGTTCGGAGATGAAGTGAGTGGTCGCGTTGATCGCGGCACGACGGGTGAATTTACGCTGGGCTTCTTTGAGAAGATGTGGAATGACCGCTTTTTTGGCCCTGCGGTACGAACCACGCTGTTGCTGATGGTGATTATCATCCCCACTCAGTTTATTTTGGCTATCGTCATGGCTTTGGTGATTCAGGCACGCCTCAAGTTCAACTCCTTTTTCTTGTACATCTTTGCCATTCCGTTGGGTGTATCTGACCTGGCAGTGGGTATTTTGTTCTTCGCGATCTTTACCCAAAATGGCTTGTTTAACAGTGTGTTGCAAGGACTAGGGCTGATTGACGCGGCACGGCCGTATTTAACGGCAGATACGCGCGGCTGGATTATTGCCGCCATCTGGCTGGCAGAAGTGTGGCGGGCCACATCCATTGTGATGATCATCGTTGTATCTGGCTTGCAGGCAATTTCTGACGAGGTGTTGGAAGCGGCCGAACTGTTTGGTGCGGGCCTGTGGCAGCGGTTGCGCCACGTCATCTTGCCCTTGCTCAAACCCAGTTTGCAGGTGGCATTGATCTTGCGCACAATTTTGGCACTGCAAGTGTTTGCGGTGGTCATTGCCCTCAGCGGGGGTGATGTGGTGACAGTGTTGGCCAATGAAACATACCGCCAATATTTTGAGTTCCGCAATGCCAATGTGGCCTCGGCTTATGCCCTGTTTATCTTAGCCATCTCAATGATTAGTGCAGTATTTTATCTGCGTGCGGTGCGTACGCAGCAGGAGATAGCCGCATGAGTAATCAAGTTTTAGATACGGCCGTTTCCCCAGAGGTTCTGGCCATCCAGCAACGCCAAATTCGGCGACAAAAATTTAATCGCGCGTCAACGTACGTCATCGCCATCCTCATGTCGCTGTGGATATTGGTACCGATCTACTTCATCTTTTCCATGGCCTTTACCACCCAGGATGCCGTTCGTGCCTATCCTAAAGGTGTCCTACCATTCATTCCCTTCTCGCTCGACACGATGCAGTTCTTTTTGAACTCAGAAGGGATACTTCCAGGGCTGCTCAACAGCGTCATTGTGGCGGTTATAACCTTGCTGCTTTCAACAGTTATTGCCGCACCAGCCGGGTATGCCATTTCACGCTACATCTTCCCTGGGCGCAACTTCTTCCGGTTGTCCATTCTGGCCGTTCGAGCCTTTCCCATTGTGGTATTGTCGATTCCTCTGGCGGTGTTATACATCCAGGTTGGTGTTTTCGACAGCATTTACAGCTTGGCCCTGATGCACACGGCGCTGGCGTTGCCTACCACCATTCTGGTGATTGGCAGTGTATTTGCCAGTATCCCTTACGAACTGGAGGAAGCGGCCATGGTGTTTGGCTGCACATCCTGGCAGGCATTCCGGTATGTGGTCTTGCCCCTTGTACTGCCAGGCATTGCGGCTTCGGCCGTTTTCACCTTTGTACTCTCTTGGAATGAGGTATTTGCTGCCAGCATTCTAACGCTGCAAAATCGTACGCTGCCAGCACAAATTCTGTTTTCACTCACAAACTCATCCGAAGCATACCAGTTTGCCGGGGGCTTCTTTATGCTCATTCCAGCATTGATCTTTATGTTTTTCATCCGACGCTACTTGTTCAACATGTGGGGGCAAGTAACCAAATAGTAAAAGTACAAGCGCTGCGGCCGCCTCTCAGTTCCGATAAGGTGCCCTCTAGACTGGGTCGCCCGGTTGCGCAAACATGCGCTGACACCGGCCACAGCCAGTACCTAACTCTGGTTTACAAGGAAGGGATTAAAATGGCTGAAATTAAAATAGAAAACGTAACGAAACGGTTTGGCGATTTCGTTGCGGTAGATAACGCGAATTTAATTATTGAAGATAAAGAGTTTGTAGTGCTGCTTGGCCCTAGCGGCTGCGGCAAAACCACCCTACTGCGTACCGTAGCCGGATTAGGCATGGCTGATGAAGGTCGTATCACCATTGGCGGGCGGGATGTAACGTTTCTGCCCCCGCGTCAGCGCAAAATTGCGATGGTGTTCCAAAGCTACGCCATATTTCCGCATATGAAAGTGCGGGACAACATCGCGTTTGGCCTCAAGATGACGGGCGTTGATCCGCGTGAATCTGACAAGCGGGTTAAAAATGCGGCGGGGCTGATGCACATTGAGAATTTACTAGACCGTTACCCCAGCAATATGAGCGGTGGCCAGCGGCAGCGTGTGGCTGTGGCGCGAGCCATTGCCATGCAGTCAGAAGTGCTGCTGATGGATGAGCCTTTAAGCAACCTGGACGCTTTGCTGCGCCTGGAGATGCGTGCCGAACTTAAGCAGCTTCTAGCGGGCATTGGGGCTACCACCATCTATGTTACCCATGACCAGATTGAGGCCCTCAGCATGGGGGACCGCATTGCGGTGATGAAGGACGGCATTATTCAGCAGGTGGATCATCCAACCAGAGTATACGACTTACCCTCTAACTTTTTTGTGGGTAGCTTTATTGGCAATCCGCCCATGAACTTCATGCGGGGGCAGGTTCAGCAAAATGGGGCTTTAAAGGTAAAAATTGGTGATTTTGAATTAGAACCAGCCGACAGTATGAAGCCTTTGCTGAAAAAGTATGATGGGCAGCAGGTCATCCTGGGCATTCGTGCCGAAAACATGGAAACGCTGAACCAGCCGGTTGATGACGGGGTGAAGGTACAGGTGCGCGTGGTGGAACCGCTCGGCTCGCAAAATCTGCTCACCGTGAAGATTGGCGAAGATATTGTGAAAGTCAGTACCCATCCTGCATTCGACGTAGCCCCCGACACGGATGTGTGGTTGCGCTTCCCGGCAGACAAAATTCGCTGGATCGATCGTGATAGCGAAAAAGTTTTGTATGCTTAATGGTTGACCATGACAAATGTACATATCATTAACCATACCCACTGGGATCGCGAGTGGTTCTTAACGTCTGTTTACACAAGTCGCTGGATACCTGGGTTAATCGATAAGCTGACTGAGTTGTCGCAGCAAAACCGTGACTTTCGCTATCTTTTTGATGGGCAAACGCTGGTCATTGAGGATTTGCTGGACGTAGCCCCGGAGTATGAGGCGCGTGTAGCAGCTTTGATTGGCGACCAACAGCTTCAAATTGGGCCGTATTATTGCCAACCGGATTGGCAGCTTACCGGGGGGGAGCTGCTGATTCGGAACCTGATGTACGGCCGTACCGACCTCACTCGTTTTGGGGCAAAAATGGAGACAGGCTGGCTGGTTGATACCTTTGGCCACATCAGCCAATCGCCCCAAATTCACCAACTGTTTGGCCTAGATGCCGCCTTTGTGTGGCGTGGCGTGCCGCAGTTGGTGCCTTACTTCCAATGGCGGGGCGCAGACGGCAGCCAACTGCTGGCCGTTGATCTGTTTGGCGGCTACCGCAACCTGTATGGCGTCACCCACGCCCCAGAGGTTGCCGTGGAGCGGTTAGAACAGGAGGTAGCCAAGCTACGGCCGTTCTACCCCACCCCGGACATCCCCCTGTTTGACGGCTACGATTTGGAAGACAGTCCCGAAGACCCGATGCGCTTCTTTAGCCAGCAGGCTGAACTGAACGGCGATTTACGGCTGCAAGAAGCAACACCTGCTTCATTTGTGGAGGCCGTCCGGCAGCACAATCTGCCCTTGCCCACCATTGAGGGGGAACTGAACTCCGGCAAGTACGGAGCTACCTTCCCCGGTGTCTACTCAGCGCGCACCTACCTGAAAGTGATGGCAGAACCGTTGGCAGCGATGGCGCGGCTGTACGGCCGTTCCTACCCAGCTAACAAGTTTGAACAGTGGGGTAGGCTGCTGCTACAAAATGCCGTGCATGATTGCATCTGCGGCGTCAGCATCGATCAGGTGCATGAAAAGATGGTTTACAGCTATCGCCAGACGTTTGACGAGTTGCGCAACGAGGCGAAGAAGGCGTTGGCAACTATCCTGGCCAATTTTGCCTCTGGCGATTATGCGATTAGCACGAATCCATTGGCGCAGCCAGGCTGGCAGCTTGGGGATGCCCAGTTGGTTTGGGCGGAGGCTCGCGGCGTTGGCGTTTGGCCTATTGAAAAGCGGGCAAACATCGAATTTACTCAAAATCCCGTGGAAAATTTCACCTGGGAAAATGAGCATTTCACTGTAACCGTCACGTCCGACGGGTTGGTTCAGGTGGATAAGCAAACGTTCGGCCGTTTTTTGGTGCGGGCAGAAGACGGGGACACCTATTCAACTGAATTGGGTGAACTGCTGGGTGAATTACGACCGTTATCCCCCATCACCCTCTCCCTCACTTCAGACCACTACGCTATGCTCACGTACATTGCCGGTTGGCACAATGATGAAATTGAAGTCAGTGCACAGGTTGCCCTACATCTTGATGACTCGCAGTTAATCCGCTGGGACATCATTTTGGATTCACGCGGCACCGATGTGCGCATCGACCTCGCCTTTGAAACTGGCCAACCAGGTGATTTGTTTGCCGGAATGCCCTTCGACGTGGTGCAGCGACCCGTAGCCGACACCGATTTATTACCTCGCGAACTGCCGAGCAATTTGGCCAAGGTGCTGCTCGGCCAGCGGGAGCTAGGCAGCGTGAAAGATTTTCCTTTTCATAATTTTGTCGCGCTTGGCCATGAAAAGGAGTGTACGGCCGTCCTGGCCAAAGGCATTAACGCGTACACGGCAACAGAAGATGGCACGATTGCCCTCACCTTGCGACGGTCGGTGGAGTGGCTCACCAAAGCAGGTTTACGAGACCGCGAAGGGGATGCAGGCCCGTTTTTCTATGTACCAGACGGCCGTTGCGAGCGCACCGTCCACCATGAAGTCGCCGTGGCCATCGGCCCCTTTGCCCCAGATTCGCTGGCTCTGCAAAAGCTCAATGCCAGCTACCAGCATCCGCCGCTCATCGTGCAGGGTGCGGGGCAAGGCAGCCAAACAGAATGGTCATTGCTCACAGAAGAACTGCCGCTGAGCAGCCTGACCGTGCAAAACGAGAAGCTGCTGGCCCGATTGTACAATCCCACCAACAGCCCCATCACTTTGCAGCAATCGTACCCGCAAACCGACGTTTGGGGTGAGGCAGTGGGGGAAAGTACGGCCGTCCCCGCCAAAAAGATCGTCACTATCCAACTGCCACAAACCTTGCCCGCCGTCAATGACCGCCAAACAACCATCACCTGGCACAACCGCCCTTGCTGGCGCGTGGGGGAAAACAAGGGTGTGCCAGATACGGCCGTTTTGGAGAAACTGCAAGCCAACATCAAAAAGCTGGAAGCGGAAATTGCTGCCGCCCAAGCCAAGCTGGCAGCCAGCGCAGGCAAAGAGAAGTTGCGCTGGCAGCACCGCATCTACATTCTGGATCGGGAGCGGTTGGAGTTTAAGCTGTCCCATTTGCTGAACCGCCGTAAGCTGGATTCTGGCGGTGAGCAAGATTACAGCTACCTGTATGAACCTGACGACGAAGTTGCCGAAGTAGGAACTGCCCTCAACCATTTACGGATTAAGCGACGCATTTTTGATTATGTGGCCACTGTGCTCGACTAGAACAGGACTTACGCAGTGAAGACTACAAAAGTCTTGTTCTCTCTGGAATTAACACCATTAGACCCAGACTTTTGTAGTCTGGTTAGGGCGAATGCGTAAGTCCTATAGAATTTAATTATGAATCAAGATATTCTTGAGCATTTAACCTTTCTTTATGGTGCAGAAACGGCCGTGCAGTTGCTGCCTAAACTGGTTTCGCTTCTGGATACCGTGCGCCCCCAACTGCCTGAATTGCCAGAGGCCACGTCCTTTTTTTCTGAAAAAGACAGCGTCCTCATCACCTACGGCGATCAGGTGCAGGCTCCTGGGGAAGCCCCACTGAAAACGCTGGCCCACTTTTGCAAAGATAAGCTAGACGGCCGTATCCAAACCATCCATCTGCTCCCCTTCTACCCTTCCTCCAGCGACGATGGCTTTTCCGTGATTGATTACAAAGCGGTGGATCCCGCGCTGGGCAGTTGGGAAGATGTTGCCACTTTCCGCGATAACTTCCAATTAATGTTCGATGCCGTCATCAACCACATCTCCGCCAAAAGCAACTGGTTCCAACGATATCTGAAAGGCGATCCCGCGTATGATGATTTTTTTGTAACTGTAGACCCGCAGGCTGATCTTTCGGCAGTGTTCCGCCCCCGCGCCCTGCCTCTGCTCACCCCATTCCAGACACAATCCGGCACGCGCCACCTGTGGACCACCTTCAGCGACGATCAGATTGATTTGAACTATGCGAACCCCAACGTGCTGCTGGCTGTGCTAGACGCCCTGCTCTTTTACGTGGCGCAAGGGGCCACCACCATTCGGCTGGATGCGATTGGCTTCATGTGGAAAGAGATCGGCACGCGCAGCCTCAACTTGCCGCAAACGCATCGCCTCATCCAGCTCATGCGCGCCGTTTTGGATGCGGTTGCCCCTCAGGTGGTACTCATCACCGAAACGAACGTGCCGCATGAAGAGAATATTTCTTACTTTGGCAACGGCCGTAACGAAGCCCAAATGGTGTACAACTTTTCTCTGCCGCCGCTGCTGCTGCACACCTTTCACACCGGCAACGCCCAGCAGCTTGCTGAGTGGGCCAGCACGCTAGAACTGCCGTCTGAGCGCGTCACCTTCTTCAACTTCTGCGCCTCGCACGACGGCATTGGCGTGACGCCCGCGCGCGGCATCCTCACCGATGGGCAAATAAACGCGATGGCTGAACGCGTGCAAAAGCTGGGCGGCTACGTCTCTTACAAAGCCAACGGCGACGGTACCCAAGCTGCCTATGAGCTCAACATCAACTACCTCAACGCCCTCGGCGTGCCCGGTACCGCTGAATCTGACGAACTAATGGCTCGCCGCTTTTTGGCGGCGCAGGCGATTATGCTAGCCCTGCGCGGCGTACCGGGTATCTACTTTCACAGCCTGTTTGGCTCGCAAAATTGGCACGAAGGGGTACAGCAAACCGGACGCAACCGCAGCATCAACCGGCAAAAGTTCCAGCGGGATGCGTTGGAGCAGGCGTTGCAAACGGGCTTGCGGCAGCTTGTGTTTTCAGGCTATAGCCACCTGCTGCGGCTGCGAACCAGTGAGAAAGCGTTTCACCCAGTCGGTGAGCAGAAAATCCTCAACCTGCACCCCGCCGTATTTGCTATTTTGCGCTCGCACCAGGGTGAAGCGGTGCTTTGCCTGCAAAATGTAGCGGCCCGCTCCGTACAAATTGAATTACCGCTTGCCGGGCAAGATTTGGTGACGGGAACGGCCGTTCCCGCCCACTTCACCCTCGCCCCCTACCAAATTGTCTGGCTCAAACCATGAAATTTCACGCAAAGGCACAGAGGTGCTATTTTTTTCCTTCGCGTCTTTGCGTGAGATAAAGTTAAAAAACAATTATGAATATTGGCGTTATTTCTACAAGACTGGCTGGCACCGACGGCGTTTCGCTGGAATCGGCCAAAATTGTGGCCATTGCCCAGCAGTTTGGCCATAAGATTTATTACTGCGCGGGCGAACTAGACCTGGAGCTAAAAAAACGTGGCCTGGAAGACGGCCGTCTCCATTTTGAAGATGAGATTGCCAAAAATTTACATGATCGCGCCTTTGTGGAGAAGGAAACGGCCGTTACCCTGCTGCCAGACATTGAAAAACGTGCGGCAGAGTTGAAACGGCCGCTTCGCCAATTCCTTACGCAAAACAAGATCGAATACGTCATTATCCAGAACGCCTTTGCCATTCCCATGCAGCTGCCCCTCGCCCAAGCCCTCACAGAACTAATGGCCGAGCTTAAGCTGCCCAGCCTGGCTCACAACCACGATTTTTATTGGGAACGGCCGCGTTTTTTAGACAGCCAGATCGAAACATTTCTGGACCAATTTTTTCCGCCAAATTTGCCTGGATTGACCCACGCCACCATCAACTCGTTGGCCCAAACCGCACTCAAACAGCGGCGCGGGCTAGACAGCCTCGTTATCCCCAACGTGTTTGACTTCCACACGTCGCCCCCCGGCATCGATGATTTCAACACCGATTTTCGGCAGGCACTTGGGCTAAAGCCAGACGATTGGCTCATTTTGCAGCCTACCCGCGTTATTCCGCGCAAGGGGATTGAGCTGTCGATTGAGCTGTTGCACCAGCTTAATGACCCACGCGCCAAGCTGGTCATCACCCACAAGGCAGGCGACGAAGGATTAAAGTATCTACACGAACTCCAGGCGTTGGCAGAGGCCAAAAATGTGGCGTTGATCTACGCAGGGGACAAGGTGGACGATCTGCGGCGGCGGGCTAGCGACACAAAAATTTACTCACTGTGGGATGCGTATCCGCACGCCGATTTGGTTACCTACCCCAGCTTCATCGAGGGGTTTGGCAATGCGCTCATTGAGACGGTTTACTTCAAGCTGCCCGCCGTGGTAAACCGGTACCCGGTCTACGCGGCCGACATTGGACCGCTGGGCTTCCAATTTGCGGAGATTGATGGGGAAATCACGCCAGAAACAGTGAACACGCTGCGGGGCTGGCTAGAAAATCCAGAAACGGCCGTTCCCGCCACTAGCCACAACTACGAACTCGGCAAGCAACATTTCTCTTACCAAACCCTGGCCCAATTGCTAGCCCCAATCCTCAAATAACCCATCGTCGCTCAAAAAAACCTATCACCAGTGGTCATTTCGAGGTCCTCCGAGAAATCCCGTCCAACTTCGTTTATAAACCACTCACGAATCATGGTTGGGATTTTTCACTGCGTTCAAAATGACAAGGTGTTGATTTTTGCGCTTTTTGGAACTACTTGGCGGTGAGGAGTTCTGCTTCAATATTGTGAACTTCTAGCCCGGCGAAACGGCCGTTTCCCACAAAAATTGGCTCATCTTTCCCACCATTTAGCCGGGACAGGCGCACGGTTGCCGTGGCCGTGAGCGATTCGGCCACCCGCTTACCCATATCCACCGTAGACGGCCCCGCCAAAATGCCCGCTTCTCCCCGGCTGGCGATAATCTCCAAGCGGTGAACCGCCCCCGCCCTTTTGCCCGTCAGTACCCAATGAATTTGCTCCCCCGCCACCGCCAGCGTCTCCGTTTTGGCCCCGGTGTAGGTGGCAAAGCGGTACAGCCTGCCCCTATGCCACAAGCCAACAATGAAGCCCCGGAACCGGGTAAATTGCCAGGGAATCATCGCAATCGAGGCGGTGAGGCTGGTACGCGGGCTGTGTTCAAAATGGTTACTTTGCAGCCAAATCCAGGCGGAGGGGAACGATTGCCCCCAATCTTTCTCGATGTAGCCGCGCCCGCCGTGGAAGTCCAGCAGGTCGCCATTCACGCGCATGGTGCCGTAGATGGCATGGTCGAAGCTGAGAACGCCGTGATAGCACTCCATTGTCGGCACCCAAGCGTACCAGCCCATAATCCCCGGCGAAGTGAGCGTCACCGGCCACGGCTGCCCGCCGCCAAAGTGCATATCGGCCTCTATTTTTTGCTCTGGCTGGTTAATGAGCAAACTCAACGCCTGCTGCGTAAAGCGACAGGCCCCAATGTGTACCTCAAACCGATCATCCGCCGCCCAAAATTGTGTGAGCGGAAAGCGATGGTAAAACGCTTCTTTGGTTGTGCCGTTGAGTACCTGAATAAAAGCGTGGGGGTCTTCGCTCAGAAAGACGCCGGGGATGATGGCGTATTTGTGTTGGGTGGTGGCGTCAATCAGTTTGTAATACCAGCCCTCAAAGAACGGCCGTTTCGCACCAAAACCATGATACCAGGCTGGATTGAGTACAGAGGTGACAAACCGCTTCATCGGTCTGGCGTCACAGAGCGTACATTACCCAGCGCGTTCACCTCTAAAATCCAGCGACTGCCGTCATCAAACTGGCTAAATTCATTCACATCATCGGGGCGGTAAGTGTAAGACGCGCCATCTGCCCAAAAATAGACTTCGTACTGTTCTGTACTTTCGCCCAGCCGCTGGTCCTGCGCCAGCGCGGGATTGGGCCAGCGCGGTTCAAAATCATCCCCCGTTAGGGAAACCAGATCAAAGTCGTGCCATTGCAATTCTGTGTAGGTACACAGTTCATCATAAATTTCGTAAACGCAATCCTGCACCACCTCGCCGACCCCGGTACCGGTGTCTACCGTGTATGGCGTGCCGCACACTTCGTTGGCACCTGGTGCTGGGTTCGATTGCGTGCGGCGTAGCTCCTGACGACAGGAAATGACATCTGCATTATTGGGCAGTTCATTACCCCAATCTTGAAGCTCAACCGGAACCAACGCCTGCACCATTACGGCCGTTTCCCACGATACCCCCTGCACTTCCCCCACAATCTCCTCCGTGCGGCTAGAAAGCACTATGATGGCCATGCAGGCAATGGCAAACAGCCCCAAAATGCCAAACAGCACAAAACGCGCCGTCCTGGACATGCCCGTCGCTCGTCTCACCTGGGGTCGGGCGGCTGCCGGTTTGGGCCGATCTAATTTGGGCAAGACTGCACCACATTGCGAACATTGCTGCGCCGTGCCGGGGTTCATCGCGCCGCAGTGGGTGCAGGCCACGTCTGGCACCGCTTTCTTCTGGTGCGCCCCTACCACCTGCCCCGCCTCACGCGCTTTGGCCTCGGTGAGGTCAGCCAGGCATTGGCTGCATTGGCTGGCGGTAGCTGGATTGCGCGTGCCGCAAAAGGGGCAATGCACGTCCGGGCCAGCGGCGGCCTGGGCAATGAGCTTTTCATCCTGAATGAGCGATTCCTGGGCTACCTGCTCAAACTGCACGTCGTCTGGCTGGGCCGCGCCGCAGTTACGGCAAATCTTGTCAACACCCTTGTTGCGAGTGCCGCAGGCGGGGCATTCCCACTCCAGATGAACATAGCCAACGGTTTTTTTGGTCATTCCACGCTCCGGTTACGTGTGCTTGCTTGTGCTTGTAAGTCTTGCTTGTGCGTGAAGATTGTAACGCAGGGGCCGGCTTGGTTCAATTGGTTTTTTGAAGAAGAAAAGGAATTGGTAACGGCCGTTTCCCAAGTTACCATCTGGCGTGAGGATAATTTGCTAACATCGTCTGATCTTTGGTAACAAGCAGGTTGTCATTCAGGCTGGCATTGGCCACGATAAGGCGATCGAATGGGTCACGCGTCCAGGAAACGGCCGTTGCTGCCTGTACCACCGCCTGAAACCGTTTACCACACACCTGCAAACCAATTCGTGCCGCCAAGTCTGCTAAAACTGCGTTGGCACTCACCGTAATTCGCTCAATTTCGTGCAGATATTGCAGTTCAAGCTGAACGATTGGGGAAACCAGTAAATCGTTTTCATTCAGCAGTGATTGCACCTCACCACTAAATCGATTCAACTGTCCAGCATAGAGCCAAACAACCACATGGGTATCAAGGTAGATCAAGATTCACCTCTTGCTCCCAGCTAATCGTCACCAACTCTTCGGGGTCGCCCTGAATCACCTCTGGGCGAGAAACCAGGTTTTCCAGCTTAGAACCTTCGTTTACCGGTACAATGCGCAGCCGCTTGCCGCCTTTATTTATTTCTAGCGGTTCTCCGCTGGTCAATACTTCTTCTAGCAGCTTGTAAATATTGGCGCGCAATTCGGTTGGGGTTATTGTTTTCATCTGTTTAGCCTTTGCTGTACGTACGCTTTTTCCAAAGATACGTACATATTACCAAAATTGATTCACCCCGGTCAAGCACAACAGCTCAGGTTAGCACGTCACAGCCTAGAAGAAAACCCATTTGCAGTTAAAAATTAGTCAGTGGTCATCAATCTTTCTAATTCAGCTTGAAAGTCTGGGGAAATTGTACCCGAGCGAGAATATTTGGCTTCAATTTGTAGCTTGCCACTATCTGTCGTAAATGTGCATATGATTCGTCGTAGGCTATTCATTTCTTCTGCTAAGAATCTCTGAAATTCAATGGTTGTTTTGCCAAAGAGCAACCATATTTGCTTCTCGCCAGGATTCGGCCCGTAAATTTCCTTGTTTGGAGCAAACAGAACCTGCTCTTTAGAACTCCAATTCACCAATTTGGCACTTGAAAAAATGCGTACACCACTTGTGCTTATACCTACTGCCGAATTACTGATTTGGCGAGGATCGTGCAGATACATTCGATATCGAGAATATTTTCTTAGGGCTCCTAAATTGATAAATGGCTCTATGAATGTATCACGAAAAACCAGCTCGGTGAATGTCCGCTCTTTAGCTATTTTCATTTCCATTTCAATAAGCAATTCGGAGAAAATTTCTTGCTCACTGCCATTGTTGGTTAGAATGAATTTGAGAACCCACCAGTTTAGGGGGACATTGCTACCATACACATACATATTTTCCTGTTTGAAGGCTTCCATGAGGGTGATTGTCAATCTTCTCTGGGCTTTCTCTAAACGCGATTCTTCAAGCTGCCGTCTGGCAATTTCCTTTCGCTCGTTTGAGATTTGAAGTGACATGTAGCTGATGAACAAAGCCAAAAGTGTTAGTAAAAGTGGAAAATATTGCAGAACCAACGATTCGTATTGACGTAAGTTTTGTTGCGTCGCGTCTGATAGAAATGTTAGCTCCCCTCTTTGACTGAGGATAGCGAATATCCAAACAGAAAACGACAAAAGAAAAAATAACCAAAATGATACTTTCCAAAAACTGTTCATTATCTTTTGATTTGGTTTGCCGCTCTTTGCAAATTTAGTGCCAGTAGCCGCTCTAAAATTTGCTCGTCGTTGAAGTGGGATTGGGAAACGGCCGTTTCTTTTTGCTGAATTTGCGACCATTTGGCGACGAACTGTTTGGGGGTAATGTTTGGCATACCGTTTTATAGCAAAATTTGGGGGAACTGTACAGAGTTGCGCAGTGTAGATTTTGCCCAACTGCCTCGCCCCTGCGATTATTCTGGTAAAATGGTGCTATCGGGAATTTAATCCCAATTGGTAGACATGAAAAATAGAAACGGCCGTTCTCACTACGGTCTCATCATTTTCCTCCCAAAATGTGGGAAAATGATGGTGAGAAATTTACCTGAAAAAGCCGCAGAAATACACCAAAATGAGTGAAAATCCTCAAAATTCTCTGAGTTCTCTGTGGCCAATTTATTTAGGACGGAAAACATGAGTCGAGATAACTGGGACATCCCAGAAGTGTTCCGGCGAGCCATGGAAGAGGCTGGCTGGGAAGGTAACCGGGGCGAAGGCGGAGAAGGTGGCGAAGGCGGCGGCGACCGTCCCCCCTTCCCCAGCCGTCCACGCCGCCCCCGCGGCAGCAACCGCAACCTGTGGATCATCGGGATTTTGTTTGTGCTATTCATCAGCCTCAACTGGCTGGTGGGCATCTTCACCGATTGGCTATGGTTCACAGAACTTAATTACCAAAACGTTTGGCTGACGCGCTGGAGCTACCAATTTTTTAGCTTCATCGCCTTTTTTGTCATTGCGCTCATCATTTTGTGGGGCAACTGGGCCATTGCCCGCCGCCGCGCCATTAAAGATACGCCTCCGTACAATCCGCGCTTCTTGCAAATTGGGGCCGTCCGCTGGATTTTGCTGGGCGTGGCTCTCTTTTTGTCGTTTGGTTTTGCCAGCTCCATTGCGGTGCGCTGGGACGAATTTTTGCTGTTCCTCAATCGCGTCCCGTTTGGCACCAACGATCCCATCTTTAACCGAGACGTGAGCTTTTACCTGTTTGAGCTGCCCGTTTATGAAGCCATCCAGCAATGGCTGGTGTCGCTGCTGCTGCTCACCATTTTGGGCACGCTGGCCATCTATGCCGTCAACAACGCCATCGAAATTCAGCGGGGCAAATGGCGACCACAGGATTCGGCCGTTTTGCGGCAGCATGTGGCGTTTTTGGCAGCACTCATTTTGCTGCTGTGGGCCACCGGCAACCTGTTTGAGATTTTCAATCTGAATTATTCAGCGCGGGGGGTGGTGTTTGGTGCCAGCTATACAGACATCAATGCGTCGCTGTACGCGCTGTACGGCCAAATTGCGTTCATGGTGCTGGCGGCGCTGGTGATGTTCTTCAACATTTTTCGGCTGAGTTTACGGCCGTTGATTGTGGCCGGTGGATTGTGGCTGCTGACCACCATTTTGGTGGGCGGCGTCTATCCGGCCTTGCTGCAAAGGTACGAGGTGGAGCCAAATGAGCTGGTGCGCGAGACGCCATACATCCAGTATAATCTCGACTTCACTCGGCTGGGCTTTAATCTGGACAAAATTCAAACCCGTGATTTTGAGCAAGTTGACCCGTTGAGCCAAGCGGACATCAACGCCAACAGCGACGTCTTGAACAATATCCGCCTGTGGGATTACCGCCCGCTCCGGGCCACGTATACGCAGCTTCAGGCGTTACGGCCGTATTACGTCTTTGGCGAAATTGACATTGACCGATACGTCATCGACGGGGAATTGCAGCAAGTGATGCTCGCCACCCGCGAGCTAGACAAAAGCCAGCTCCCCAGCCTTTCCTGGGTCAACACCAAGCTGGAATTCACGCACGGCTACGGCATCGTTATGAACCCGGTAGATCGCTTCACGGCTGACGGCCAGCCCGAATTCTTCATCAAAAATCTACCGCCAGAAAGCGAAATTGATTTGCAAGTGACTCGGCCAGAAATTTACTATGGCGAGTTTGCCAACGATGAGGTGTTTGTGGGCAGCGACCGGGACGAATTTAGCTACCCCAGCGGCAATGAAAACGTCTACTCCAGCTACGCAGGCACGGGCGGCGTGCCGCTAGATAGCTTCCTCAAGCGGCTGGCCTTTGCCTTCCGCCTGGGCGACACCAACGTGTTGCTGAGTGATGAAATCAACACCCAAACGCGCGTACAAATCCACCGCCAAATTCAAGAGCGCATTGAGATGATCACGCCCTTCCTGGCTCTGGACAGCGATCCCTACATTGTTCTAACCGATGACGGCAATTTGGTCTGGATTCAGGATGCGTTTACCTTTAGCAACCGCTTTCCTTACGCCACGCGCGACGAAACGACAGGCATCAACTACATCCGCAACGCCGTTAAAATTACCATTGACGCCTACGACGGCACGGTGAATTACTACATTGCTGACGAACAAGACCCAATTATCCAGGCGTATAGCAACGCCTTCCCCGGCCTGTTCAAGCCGCTCAGCCAAATGCCAGAAAATCTACTTAGCCACCTGCGCTATCCCGAAGATTTGTTCACCATTCAGGCAGAACAATATTTGCGCTACCACATGACCGACGTACGTGTCTTCTTCAACCAGGAAGACGTGTGGCAAATTCCGCAAGAGGTGTTTGAGGGCAATCAGCAGCCAATGGAACCGTATTACGTCATTATGCCGCTGCCCGGTGAAACGGAAAGCGAATATTTGATGATTCAGCCATTTAACCCGGTTGGGAAAGACAACATGATCGCCTGGATGGCGGTACGCAACGACCCGGAAAATTATGGCGAATTGGTGGTGTACGAGCTGCCTAAGCAGGAATTGGTCTTTGGGCCGCTCCAGGTAGAAAGCCGTATCGATCAGGAACCGTCTATCTCGCAGCAGTTTTCGCTGTGGGATCAGGGTGGCTCGAACGTTATCCGGGGCAACCTGCTGGTCATTCCGCTCAACGACAGCTTCCTGTACGTGGAGCCAATTTACCTGCGTGCCGACACCAGTGCCCTGCCAGAGCTGAAGCGGGTGATTGTGGCCACCGACACGCGCATTGCGATGGACACGTCGCTCAACGGGGCACTTTCTGCCCTGCTGCTGGAGTCGCCGGGTGAGATTGTGGTGGAAGATGGGGATGGCGATACGGCCGTTTCCAGCGAAGACGCCCCCACGGTTGAAGTTGCCCCGGTAGATGCCAACGTGGAAGAGCTGATTGCTGCTGCCAACGCCCACTTTGAAGCCGCCCAGGCAGCCCAACGCAATGGAGACTGGGGCACCTACGGCGCAGAGCTGGAAGCATTGGAAGATACGCTCAACCGCCTGGTAGAACTGACGGGCAGTACACCTTAAGGGCGAGGTTTGACATTGCACCCAAAAGCGGTAAGCTACCGTCTGTAACCTTTACTTTGAGGAAAATGATATGAGCAAATTAGCGGAATTACTGGCAACTCACGATTATCTCATCGCCGATGGCGGCATGGGCACCATGCTCATGGCGGCAGGGCTAGAGCAAGGCGATCCACCCGAAATGTGGAACGTGCTCCATCCGAACCGCATCCGCACGGTCCATCGTGGCTACATCGAAGCCGGTTCCCAGATTATCCTTACCAACTCGTTTGGCGGCACCAGCTTCCGCCTGAAGCTGCACAATCTGCAAGACCGTGTGTTTGAGCTAAACAAAGCCGCCGCCGAACTGGCCCGCGCCGAAGCAGATGCAGCCGCCAATCCCGTGGTGGTGGGTGGCTCCATCGGCCCGACGGGTGAAATTATGGAACCTGTGGGGGCAATGGCCTACGACGACGCCGTGGCAGCCTTTGCCGATCAGGCGGCAGGCCTGGCCGTAGGGGGCGTGGATGTGCTATGGATTGAAACGATGAGCGATGTGAACGAGGTGCGTGCCGCTGTGCAAGGCTGCCGCGAAGTCATCAATCTGCCCATTGTGGCCACCATGACGTTTGATACAAACGGCCGTACCATGATGGGCATCACCCCCGTGCAGGCATTCACCGAACTGAGCGGGATGAACCTCGCCGCGCTCGGCGGCAACTGCGGCAACGGGCCAGAAGAGATCGAAGGCGTGATTCAGGCAATGTATGCTACCAACCAGGAATATCCCTTCGTCGCCAAATCCAACGCTGGCATCCCGGAATTTGTGAATGGCCACCTGCGCTACAACGGCACGCCGGAGGTGATGGCCGACTACGCGGTGAAGGTGCGCAACTACGGGGCGCGCATCATCGGTGCCTGCTGTGGCAGCACCCCAACCCACGTTGCCGCCATGAAAGCCGCTCTGGAAAGTACCCCGATTGAACGCCAACTGGTAGAAACGGCCGTTGCCGCCTCGGCCACACGCGCCCCACGCCGCCGCAGCCGCCGCAGAGGGTAACGATTGGGAGCCATGCCCAAGAAAACCGCCATCATCTTCTGCGGCGCACTCGCCCGTGAAATTTTAGACATCGTGCAAAAACATGGCTGGGATGCTGAGGTATTCGGCATTTCGGCTCTGGATCATATGTATCCAGAGCGCATTGCCCCGGATGTAGAAAAACGGTATCTGGACATCCGTGACCGATTTGACCGAGTGTTGATTGGCTTTGGCGACTGCGGCTCCCGCGGCGCAGTCGATCAACTGGCCGCTAAATACAATTTAGAGCGTATCGACGGCCCGCACTGCTACGAAATGTATGGCGGCACCACCTTTCAGGAGCTGATGGACGAAGAACCGGGTACCTTCTTCCTGACCGATTTTTTGGTGCGTGGCTTTAAGGGCACCATTTTGAAGGGGCTGGGGCTGGATCGCTTCCCTGACTTAAAAGAAGATTATTTTCGCAACTACAAACGCATCGTTTACCTGGCGCAAAACCCAGACCCAGAACTCATTGCCCAAGCGCAAAAAGCAGCGGATTTTCTGGAACTTCCTCTGGAAGTCCGCACCACAGGCTACGGCCTGCTAGAAGAGCGGCTCGTGGCCATGATGAACCGAGGGTCAGCCGCAGATTAGCGCAGATTATTCCCTCTTCCCTTTGTGGTTATTCTATTTCTGAAGATACGCTACTCTAGGCAGTGGCTACCTTTGCAGGGGGACGAAATGCCGGGGAAGTAGACAATACGCAGGATGTCGCCAGCGGAAATTTCGGCAACTTCTTCGTACAGTGCGATTGAGTCGTTGGTTTGTGCGTCTAAGAAGGCCACGCGGATAAAATGGCGACCTGGCTCTACATCTTGCTCTGAGATGAAAGCCACCACTTCCTCACTAAAAAAATCTTCGGGGGCATAGGTTTGTTCAGCCAATAGTTCGCCATCCAGCTCAAACCGCAGGGTTAACGGCCGTTCCGGTGCCAGCAGTACTGCACTGTTATAGGCCTCAATTGGGTCTTCCACCATAATGCGCACAACGGCCGTATCCACTGCCTTGCGGGACGTGAACGGCAAATCGGTGAGGAAGACCTGCGCCAGCAGCACAACCACCATCATCACAAACAGGATGGCCAAACTGCGGCCAGAAACATTGGGGAACATCCGCCGGGCCGACATGAAGTCTGGCGTACCGCCTGGTGTTTCCGCCGCAGGCAGCGGCCTTTGCAGTGCCGACGTAAAGTCATCGGGCGACACCCAATCGGCAAAGATAGGGGCGTTGGCGTGGTCGCGCTTTAAACGCGGCACGCGCTGCCGAATCAGCCGCTTCTCGATCCACACATTGCCCTCTCGGTTGCGGCAATCATCGGGAGGACAGCCAATAATCTGGATATCATCGGCCCCAGCTTCCAACGCTTGCAGCATCATGTTGGGCAGCAGCGTGCCTACGCAAGGCAGGGGGATGACTTCTACAGCCGTTTCCCCCACCATTAACTGATTTTCAGCCAGGAACGGCCGTGCGCTCTGGGCCGCATGACGGTCACAGGTAAACACGAGCCGGATCGGCTGCTGAGGGGCCCTAGCCTGAGCTAAACGTAAGCGCTGCGAGACAACCTGCCACGGCAATTCTGGCGGCGACTCGCCCAAAGAAATAGCGAACCAATCACAAGACCCGACGCAAATACCACAAGAAACGCACATTTGGGGATCGGCCACGGCGATATATTTGTGAGGCAAGCCATCGTCTCGCTCCACCATTTTGATGGCGTCATAAGGACAGTCTAGCGCGCAAATGGTGCAGCCCGTGCAGCGTTCATCCACAATATTGACAACAGGCAAACCGACTGTTCTTGCGCCCTCTGCTTCAGCCTCAGACCGATCGCGGGTAATCCAGGGAAGGGCGACGGCAACGGCCGTAATCAACAACAAACCAGCCCACAGCCAAGGAGCCACGCCACCCCCTTCGGTGGGTAAGTAAAAGAGAAAGAGCGGGTCAAGCGTGATATTTTCTGGCAATCGGGCGGCATCGGCAGCGGGCAAATTACGCAGTGGAAAAATAATGGCAACCAAAATGAGTACCGCCATCGTGCCAATGACCAAATACATATCGGGCAACCATTTGGCCCGGCTTAGGCGGCGGATGTGCAAGTAAAAGAAGTAAGCCACCACCAGAAAAAGAGCAACATGAATGGCCAGCAGTATGAGCATGACGGGCCAGCTTTCGCCACTTCGTTCGGCGCGAGTGACCCAAAGAATAAAATTGTCTGCCCAGGGGGTGAAGGTGCGCAAAAAGCGCACAAAGCCATCGTTGATAAGCTGGGCGCGAGTGTCCACAACGAGCCAGTAGCCAGTCACCCCGGCCAGCCAAATGATGATGGTGAGGACGACACCGGTCACCCACGCCAGCCACCGCTGCCCGCGAAAACGCTCCATGAACAAGGTGCGGTACGCGTGCAGCAACGTTGTGACTACCAGCGCGCCAGAGGCATAGCGATGCACGGCGCGCATGGTGCGAGCGATGAACTGGTCATTCATGCGCACCACCGCCAGGTAGGATTCCTCGAAGCCGTATTTGTAAAAAAGGAAGATATAGAAGCCAGTGATGCCCACCACCAGCGTGAGAAAAACGGCAATGGTGCCGGTGTGGTAAAAGGGGTTCAGTTGTGGAGTGCCAGTGAGTTTGTTAAACGGCCGTTCCAGCCACAGCGTCAATCGTTCCAGCCAAACAGCCCAGGGGGCGGGCTTACGCTGCCAACTTGTGAGTAAATTGCCGGATTGGGTTTCGTCAGAAACGGCCGTCCACGTCACATCATGTTCATGATCGTCATCTGCTTCGACAAGATTTCGCGAATCCACTGGCGTTGTTTGATTATCTTCACCCGAAACAGCATCCGGCAGCAGCTCCGGTTCTTTTTTTCTTCTAAATCGTGACATGGACTATGCGGCAATGGCCAAATGAGGCGCAAGTGCTCCGTAGACGCTTTCCCCCAGTTGGGTAAACAAAAAAGTGGTGGCTATCCAGAGCTTGCCAGATAACCACCACTCGTCAAAACAGAATGGTTACTTCAGGGTGAGCATGAAAGCGACCAAATCGTTGATTTGCATATTGGTCAGCTCTTCACCGTAAGTCTGGTGCATTAAATCTGCCGCGAATCCTTCTGCAAGATGCGCATTAGGCTCCACAATCGATTGCCGCAGGTACTCTTCAGCAGACAGCCCTTCAATGGCCGTTTCTGCACGAGCACCAACGTCAGATTGCGAAGGGCCAACCAACACCACGCCCGGCTCCAGCGAATGGCAAGTAATGCAGCCAGGGGCGCTGGCCGCACCAATGATCGACTCATTAAAGAGACGTTCACCGTTGGCAACATCTCCAACAGCACTGGAGTCGCCACCATTATCAGCTGGTTCCTCTTCGCCGCCACCACAGGCAGTCAGACCAAAAGCAAACAGCAAAGCCAATAAAATCGTTAATGTTAATTTTCGCATATATGCGACCTCCACTTTAAGTTAAAATTTGATACCTACTATCTTACCAGATTCCAACCCTAACCACCCCATAAATTACTAAAACCAGGCGAAGTCATGTTCAGATTTGAGATTAGATATGCCAATAGGGGGCCATAAGAAACAACAATGAGAACCAGCGTCGCCACAACCCATGGCCGCCAAGTATCCAACCAAGCAGGTGTTGGGTGCGCTTCCATCGGTTCAGACACTGGCATCTCAATAGCTGCTGTCAACGTTTTCTTAGAGCGCACGGTACCGATCATGTTAATGTAGAACAACAAGCCACTTACGCCCAGGATGATACCGCCCAAGGCCGCCTCAATTAGCAACGGTTGCCAATCAGATGAGGCATAAGGTGCAACACCCAACATGGTACGGCGCGGCGCACCGAAGTTTAGCCCCAAGATATGCAGCCCATTGGACATCAGCAACATACCCACAAACCAGGTCCAGGCCTGCCAAAGTGCCATTTTGTTACTAAACAGCGGTTTGTTGGCCAATTTCGGCACCAGCCAGTAAGCAATGCCAAAGAACGTCAGCGTCACGCCAGAGCCTACCGTTAGATGGAAGTGACCAGGAATCCAGATTGTATTGTGAATTACCAGATTGAGATTATAAGAAGCGTTGGTTAAACCACCAATACCACCAAAGGCAAACAAGATCATGGCCAGGTTCTGTGCCGTAAAGGATGGGTTATCCCACGGCAAAGTGCGAATCCAACCCAACAGCCCGGTGCCCCCACGGGCACGCCCGCCAATTTCCAGTGAGGCAATCACATTGAAGGCCGTCAACAAACTGGGGATGAACAGGGAGTAGGTAAGAACAGCGTGAACAACCTTCCAACCCTGGGGTACGCCGGGGTCTACATATTGGTGATGTACACCAACCGGAATAGACAACAACAAGAAAAGCCAGAATACTAATCGTGCCAATTGTTCGCTAAATAACTTGCCACCAATCTGCTTGGGCACCATGCCATACCAGGAAACATAAGCTGGTAATAACCAGAAGTAAACAATGGGATGGCCTGTAAACCAGAAGAAAGTCCGTGCCAATTGCGGATCGACACCATCTACCCAACCCAAAGACCAAGGAATAATGAGCCAAAGCATCTCAACGGCAATACCTAACGTCGCAATTTGCCACATTGCCATGGTAATGTTTGACGCAAGGGCGATGAAAGGTGTTGTTTCACCTGGATTTTCTTTGCGCCAGGCACGTAACGTAAGGAACATGCCCCAGCCACCAACCCAGGACCCAATCACAACCAGCGTCAGCCCAATGTAGTAATAAGGGGACGCCTGAAGGGGTGGATAAAATGTGAACAGTACGGTTGCTGCATTTATTAAAACGGGGATGGCTGCCATGACTAAGCCAATAACCATAATGTAGAAGCTGGCCCAGTTGAGTTTGGGGTGGGTTAATTCACGTTTTAGGCTGTGTACGGTAGTAAAGGTGAGAAAACCCACGATGAAGAATGTGGTCCACACCAACGCATTAAGAACACCATGGATGGTCAACCCTTGGTAATAGCTATTTAGCCCGATATTTTGAAGACCAGGGTAAAGGTTGATCCCGACATGTTCAAGTTTTTGAAAAGGGCCTATTGACCCTCCGATGAAAAGGGCTGCCATACCAACGCCAAGGTACCAGCCCGTCAATTTTTTAACGCTTGCATACATAAATTATTACCTCCACAAGCTGGCGAGCAAGACGACAACCAGCACGAGTGCTAGATACAGATTTGAGAAGTGGAATAGGGCAAAGGCTGGGGCTTTTTCAGCTGGTGCCGCGAGTAAGGCAATGGTTCGCACGATAAGTACGGCTGTTGCTAACCCAATCGGTACCAAGTAGAACCAGTCAATGGCTGGCCAAAAGCCGAGTGCCATACCTGCTACTGCTGTAAGAATCGTGTGAACGGCCGTCCAGCGAGCGGCAACAATGGGTGGAACCCGCGCTGGCAGCATCGGATAATCTGCCTTGATATAATCCGAACGGTAAGCTAGCGCCAATGCCCAAAAGTGAACCGGTGTCCAGACAAAAACCAAAGCCGCCAAAATCCAGACACCGAGCGCCGACCAGGCACCGACCGCCGCGCCACCGCTAATGACCGCACAGCTACCAGCCGCTCCGCCAATTACGATATTGAGCGTGGTGCGTGGCTTTAGCCAAACGGTGTACACACCAACATAAATTACAGCACCCAGAAATACCCAAAATGCCAAAGCTAAATTAAATGCGGCTGCCAATCCGGTTGCCCCGAAAACCATGCCGACCCCCAACAGCAAAACCAAATGGGGGTTTTCGATCTGGCCGGTTGCCAATGGCCTGGCAGCGGTGCGGTTCATCTTGGAATCGCGGTCCCGCTCCAGGTATTGGTTAATGCCAGATGCGCCTGCTGCCGATAGCGTGCCGGTGATGGCTAACAGCACCCAATCCCAGACGGAAGCCCGCCCAGCAATCATGGTACCTAACCCTGCCCCACCAAATGCCGAAAGAACCAGCAGAGAGACAATACGGAGCTTAAAAAGAACAACGGCCGTTCGCCATAGCGAAACAGAAGGTCGTCTTACCGGCTGAACAATTTCATTTACCGCATCCATCACTATGGCTCCACAATAAGTTGACCATACATAATATGGTGGTTGATGCCACAATATTCGTTACAGACAAAGTTGTACTCGCCCGGCTCATCAAACGTGGCCGTTAACTTAGACACCTCACCCGGCAGCACCATCATGTTAATGTTGGTTCCGTTCAGATAAAATCCGTGCTGAACATCTTTACTGGTCAACATGAATGTTACCGTTGAGCCTGCCGGCACCCGAATTTCGCGCGGCTGGAAGCTCCATGTCTGCGCCAGCACATACACCTCATACTTGTTAGGTGCCAGCTCTCGCAAACGTTCCTCCACAGGTTCGCCCCAGGGAGATTCGCCCGGCGTGGCAACCACTCTGGGGTCGATCCGATCCACCGGTGCAGGCACCTGAAACCCAAAGGCAAAACTGCTCACCAACACGGCCGTTCCGAATATCAGCAACAATATGGTGGTGCCAATAATGAAATTGCGTTCTCGCGGATCTATGTGGATCATACGGTCACCCCTCGTGCCAGCATCGTCAGATATGCACTACCCCAAAGCGCAATGATGATGAGCACGTACAAAATGACGAGGGCTATGGTCCCTTGCGGAGCTTTGTACTTCTTATCCTTTTCCATCAGTAAAACCTCCTTCAAAATTTGGTGGGCACTTTCTGGTACCCAGCCTATTATTTTTGTCTGCTTCTCCGGTGAATTCGCCGTCTCCCGCAAAAGTCAGTGCCAAAAAAAGAAATCGTTACTTATTCTCGAACCAAATATTTCAAATCGGCCGCAATCTCTTCCCCGGTAATGCCAAAGGGGTAAATGAGGCGCAGCTTACCATCCTTATCTAAAACAGCCACGGTAGCCGTATGGTCAACCAGGTAGCCAGACGCCTCGCTGCCTTCGTGCCGCTCAAAAAAGATGCCCATCGGGGCCGTTACGGCAATTAGCTCTTCCGGCGTGCCCGTGAGGCCAATAAACGATTCATCAAAATGGGCTAGATATTGTTCCAGTACCTCTGCAGAATCGCGTTCCGGGTCTACCGTAATCATGATGACCTGTACATCTTCGGCACGTTTGCCCAAAATCTCTAAAGCGTCCCGCAGTTCCACCATGGTGGCAGGACACACATCGGGGCAATAGGTGTAGCCAAAGTAGAGCATCACCACCTTATCCCGAAAGTCCACCAAACTCACGGGCCGTTCGCCAGGGCCGGTGAGCGTGAAATTGGTAACTGGCTGGTTTGACTGAATCTCCATGCCGTGCCACTCGGCAGGCACAAAAAATGACCGGATCACAAAAAGGAGTGTGCCTAAAATAAGCCCACTGCCTAGGCCAATCATCGCCAACCGAAATAGCTGGGTTTTCCAAAATGGCGTTTTGGGTTCCTGGTTGTTGGCAATTTCAGTCATACCGCTCATGGTTCATCCCTATCGTGGATAGCAGGAAAAAAGATGGGCCGCTTCATACGCAAAGCGATAAATTCCTTCGCTGTGGTCTACCTCGGCCGCCAGCAGCCCAAAATCTCGCATAATAATCTCAATGTCTGGCGTATCGGTTCGGTACTCGGCCCGAATCACGCCGTTGCCATCTACCAGAAAAAAGGCGGGGTCCATCTTGAAACGGCCGTCTTCCTGCGCCTTGTAATACACACTAAACCCGCCACCAATTACGGATTTTAGCTGCTGCTCTCCGCCGGTAGCAAAATGCCAAACGGCCGTATCCGCCCCCATCTCCTCAGCAAAAGTCGCAAGCTGGGTGGCATCATCCCGTATTGGATCAATGGAAAAAGTGACCAGCTTCAATGGAATAGAAGAAGCAATTTCCGGCAAGCGAGATTGCACTTGGGCCATGACAGAGCCGGTTTGCACACAAGGCTCTGTGCAGTTGGTGTAAGTAAAGTTGTAAAGCGCAATTTGGCCCCGCAAATCTTCACTGGTGAACTTTTCCTCGGTTTGGTCTGTAAAGTAAAAGCCCGGTGCCAGCGTAATGCGGGGCAGCACTGTAATTGGTCGCGCTGTTGAAAACCAGATGACGCCAGCGGCCATCAGCCCAAACAAGACAAAAAAGAGCCGCCAAATCAACATGCCAGACGAGCGATGCGGGGAAACGGCCGTAGGTGCAGTGGCAGCCATGTCTAACCTTGCTCCCCAGTGACCACGCCGTTACCGGGTTGTCCTTCAAGGTACGGGAAGTTGATGTAGCTGGTGCGTGGATATTTTTGTAGACGCTTACCTTCGGCAACCAGATCAGCCAGGTTTGTACGCTTCAACTCGTTGATGAGCATTAGTTGCAGCCGCCCCCATACCTCATGCGCCGGGCAGATGCGATCCCGGTTGCACTCCTCTGGCCGAATGAGGCAAATATTGAGGCAGACTGGGCCTTCAATTGCTTCTAGCACGTGGAGCAAGTTAATTTCGCTGCATGGCTTTTGCAGCGACAAGCCGCCCGATGGCCCGGTTTGGGTTTCAATGAGGCCAGCCCGAACCAGATCGGCCGTAATTTTGTGCAGAAATGCTTTAGGAACGGCCGTTTTGGCAGAAATACGCCTAGCTGAAAGAAACGCACCCTCAGCCTGCATCCCCAACTCAATCATTATTCTTACAGCATAATCCACACGTCGGCTAATTTGAAACATACGATTGTTGACCTATAAGCTCCACATTTCGATTTGCCCGATTTTACCGAGCCGCCCCCCAACCCATAGTGACATTTGTCATGAGCTTGTTATGACAATTGACATCCAGCGATATGACGCTCGCGCGGCTGAGAGGTTCTGCAAAGTTTTTGGCCGCTTTGAGCAGATTTTGCACCAGTGTCCAACGGCCGTTTGCCATTGCTGTGTCCACATTTACGGCCGTGTGAAAAATCTCACAGCACCGCTGCCCCAACTGTTATAAGGTATGGGTAGATTAACGAACGGGCGCGTTGTCAATCCCTAAACAGACAGGCCGCTCATTGTATGTAAGATCAGAGTTACAGGAGGTCATTCATGATCATCGCCATGTTTTTAGCCCACCTCGTCGGCGACTATATTTTGCAGTGGAATAGCTTGGCAGCCTGGAAAAGCCGGGCAATGGCTGGCGTGATCATCCATTGCCTCGTTGTGTTGGCCGTCACCTGGCTGTTCATTTTGCCGTTTAACCCAGATTGGTGGCCGTGGGTTGTTGCCATTGGCATTGCCCACTTCCTGATTGATGCGGTGCAGTTTCGCGTGAAGTTGCCCATTCCAGAACTGGCTCGTTTTGGCCTGGATCAAATCGCCCATTTTATCGTGATTACGTTGGCGTTGGCGGGCGGCGGCTATCTCGACTTGGCCAGCCTGGTGCAAAACAGCCTGGCACTGCTGCAAAGCGATCTGCTGCTGATTTACCTGCTGGGCTATGCTTTTATCACAATGCCGGCCTGGGTTTTGGTGAAATTCACCGCTTACGGATTGGTACAAGGCACCGGGCCACAATTTGGCGATTCCAGCAAATATTTAGGCATCATGGAACGTTTGCTGATGACAACGTTCGTGGCCATTGGGCAATATTTACTGGTGCCGCTGGTCATTTTGCCCCGGCTGCTCATGGAGTGGCCGCGGGTCATGGACGATGAACGCGCATCCGTTTACCTGGCCGAGCTGCTTGCTAGCGTAACCCTAGCCGTTTCAGTCGGCATTTTATTCCGGCTTGTGTAACAACAGGACGTTTTGGCCACAGAGCATGAGGAAAGCAAATCGCTTGATTCTCTATGGCTAACACACTCTTTTCGGGAGGTACGAAAATGAGCATTCAACCAATTTATCAGCCTGCATCGTCTTTCCGGAGGGACAAAAAACCCATGAACATGCTACGATTTTTGCAGGAGATTCCGCTGTTTCAGGCACTTTCCGTCGAGCAGTTGCGCTCCATCTCAAAGGACGTGCTGCCGCGCAAGTATGGCCAAGGGGAAGTTATTTTCCGTGAGGGGGACCCTGGGCGCGTTTTGTATTTGGTTCAGTCGGGGCAGGTTCGCATTTACGTAAACGGGCTGGATGGCAGCGAAACTTCAGTCATTTTGTTTGGGCGGCCTGGGGATATGTTTGGGGAATTGGCGGTGATTGATGGGTTGCCACGTTCGGCAACGGCCGTTGCCCTCGACAAAACATTGCTCTACACCATCAGCCGAGAGAGCTTTCGGCTGCACATGCAGCGGTTTCCGCAACTTGCCCTGAACTTCATGAAGGAGCTGACGCACCGCGTACGGTACAACACCCGGCAGATGGACAGCCTGGCCTCGCTGCCAGTATCACAACGGTTGGCGCGTAAGTTGCTGGAATTGGCGCAAGATTACGGCCGTCTCGAAGCAGATAGCGTCATCATTGACATGACCCTGACGCAAGCCAATCTGGCCAGCCTCATCGGCGCGACGCGTGAAAGCACCAACAAAATCCTGAGGGACTTCAGGGAACGCTGCCTTATCTGGTTTGAATACGGCCGTATCACCATCCTAGACGCCGACGCCCTGCGCGCCGAAGTGACGGCATGACAACAATTTGGTAATTGGGTAAATGAGCAATTAGCGGCTCATTGCCCAATTACTCATTTACTCAACTCCCTAGCCCATACCGCTCCACAGCTTCATCCAAAATGCGGTTCACCAACGCCTCGTACGTCCATCCCTCGGCTTTCGCCTCAACACATAAATCGGAATAATCAGGGTTCAGCCCGGGCAGCGGGTTGATCTCCAAAATGTATGGCTTGTTATTGTCATGCGCGTCTAAACGGAAATCCACCCGCGCCACGTCCAAGCAACCCGTCACGCGAAACGTAGCCGCCGCCAGCCAGTTCAATTCTTCAACTTGTTCGGCCGTTAGTGGTGCAGGACAAAGATAATGAAACTCATTTGCCAGTTCCGTTTTGATGCGGCTCGTATAAATACCCGCTTCTTCAGCCGGGTAGCGGCTCATGTCTACCTCAAGCGGTGGCAAAAAATGTAGCCCTCTTGAAAGCCGAGGTGCTTCTTCATCCTCCGGCAACCGCCAAGCCACTGGTGTTGCCAAGTTACCGACTACGCCAACCGTAATCTCCCGACCATCAATAAATTGCTCCGCTAAAACAGGCTGATCATATCGTTGGAATAGGTGGCGCAACTGCGTGCGCAACTGATTCTCGTTATGCACAATAGATTCGCTGCTAACGCCCATGCCTGTCCCCTCCCGGCTAGGCTTCACAAAAAGCGGAAACGTCATTTGCGGATCCAGGGGTTCATTCACCCGCTCAAACACCTGAAATGCCGGCGTAGGCAGGTCATGATAAGTCAGCACGCGCTTCGTCATCGGCTTATCTAGGGTCAGGGCCAAAGTGAGTACCTGCGACCCCGTATAAGGCAGCCGCAGCATTTCCAGCAAAGCTGGCACGTGGGATTCTCGCGAATCGCCTAAATGCCCCTCGCAAATGTTGAAGCAAATATCCGACTGGAGCTTTTGCAAACCATCGACCAACTTTGAGTTGCCCTCAATAAATGTAACGTCATGTCCTCTGCTGCCTAAAGCAGCCATTATCGCCTCAATTGTGGCTTCGCTGTCTAGATCATCCCAATGGTCTGGAGCCAGGCCGGGTAACTGGGGTGCATTCTTTTTTAGATTTGCTAATAATGCAACGTGCATTTTTTATTTTCCTCTCTAATTTGATAGATTGGCCTATATTAAAACCCCATTTCTGGCAGGTACCAAAAATGGGGTCAACAGAGCGTTTCATTAATTTTGCGAAGAGTATAAAGCATTATTTTAGGTCTGTCTATACAATCATTAAGCCATTCGGCAAACACTGAAATACCGATAGTTACTACTTAAGGAAACGAACAGATTCATGAGGAACATTGTGTAAATGAAAGACAAAACATTGCTGGGCGGTCTCATTGTAATGGGTGTGGGAGCTGTGCTAATTGGTGTCGTTTGGGTACTATTTCTTCAGCCCAGCCGTACACCAACTGCGCCGCTAACGGCCGTTCCAATTACAATAGAAGGCAACCCGGACGAATTCACAATCTTTGAAATCCAAACGGCCGAATCTGAGGTTACTTTCTCACTAGACGAATTGTTACGTGGCTTGCCCACAATGGCAGTGGGGCGCAGCCAACAGGTAGCGGGGCAAATTGCTGTCAATTTTGATGCACCTGAAAATAGCCAGATCGGCCCAATTGTAATCAATGCTCGTACCCTGAGGACGGATAATGAATTTCGGGATAATGCGATTCACGGCTTTATTTTGGATACCGAAGCTCACGAATTTATCACCTTTACTCCAACACAAATCAACGGCTTACCCGAACAGTTTGTATCCAATGAGCCAATTGTGGTAGAAATTGTGGGCAACTTAACGATTCGCGAAATTGAACAGCCTGTTGTTTTTGAAGGCACCGTGACGGCAAACGGCCGTGCCCAACTTACCGGCTCTGCAACCAGCCGAATTGACCGCAACGTCTTCCAGCTAGAAATCCCCGAAGCACCCGGCGTAGCGGATGTCAGTGAGCAAGTCTCATTAACTATTAAATTTTTTGCCGAACCAGCAAAATCAGGAGTAAATCGGCAATAAAGTGCGAATTAGTGGGTCTTTAAAAGTAAAACGCGCAAATTCGTGCATGGACAAACCGGAAAAACTATTGTAAAATGCGATTAAGCTTGATTGGTTTAGGCCTGAGGAAAGAACTCCTCCCCCAAACTGGCACGAGAGAAACGCGACTGGAACAAATTGATCGAGCTTACAGTTTAGCCACCGGCGAAAGCCACCCTCCTCCTCAGGTCTCCGGCAAAAACTGGACCGCTCGATGCACACCCCTCCTGGTGCATGAGCAAACAATAACCGCTCTCTTCTTCGGAAGGGGGCGGTTTTTTGTCCACTACTCCCCACTTGACTTTTTATCAATTTTTTGATAAAAATGGAAATGTCAACTTTATGCACAGCTAATGCAAAGTAATCATAAAAGATTATTACCAGAACAACCGACATTCATTCCTACTTGTCTTTGGGCGTGAATGTCGGTTCTTATATTACATAGGTACCATATTCATTGTGAATTTTCATGCAAGATAGCTCGCTCCTACTTCCATTTGCTTTCATATTTTCGGCGGCCATCATTGCTGCCATTGTCGGCCAAACGAATTTACTCAAAGCTGGCAACGGCCGTTTCTCCCTAACCTCGCTTGCCTGGCTACTGGCCGCTGCCCCTTTTGCCTCATTTGTGCTGCTGCTGCAAAAAATCAGCATCGTAAATGGGGGCGAAAAGCTCAAAGCGAGTCTCGCCTGGCTGCCCAGCCTCAACATCAGCTTTAGCTTTTACCTGGATGGGTTGAGCTTACTGTTTGCCCTACTCGTCACAGGCATCGGCACGCTCATTATCATCTACGCCGGATATTATTTTCAGAAGGAGCCGTCTGCCTGGCGATTTTTGAGCTACCTCTTCCTCTTCATGGGGGCTATGCTCGGCTTGGTCATGGCTGGCGACATCATCGTTTTATTCCTCTTTTGGGAAGGCACCAGCATCACTTCATTTTTGCTCGTTGCGTATAAGTATAAGTACCCTGAAGCACGCCAAGGTGCCTTCAAGGCACTTTTCATCACGGGTGGCGGCGGGATTGCCCTGCTGTTTGGGCTGCTGGTTGTGGCTAGCGTAAGCGGGCAAACTAGCCTGCCTGCTATTTTGGCCAGCGGTGACATTCTGCGTGAAAGTAACTTGTATCCGTTGATGCTAGGATTGTTAGCGTTAGCGGCCGTTACCAAAAGTGCCCAATGGCCGTTCCACATCTGGCTGCCTCGCGCCATGAGTGCCCCCACCCCGGCCAGTGCCTATCTGCACTCCGCCACGATGGTGAAAGCAGGCATTTACCTGATGGCACGGATGAACCCGGTTTTGGGCGAAACAGAGCTGTGGTTCTGGCTGTTCAGCCTTATTGGCCTCGTAACCATGGTGCTAGGCGCATACCTGGGGCTTAAGCAAAATGATTTGAAGGCACTCCTGGCCTACTCCACCATTAGCCAGCTTGGTGTGTTGATGATGCTCATCGGGCAGGATACCGATATTGCTTTCAAGGCGTTGGTGGTGGGCGTGCTGGCGCACGCGCTGTACAAGAGTGCTTTGTTTCTGGTGGCAGGCACAGTGGATCATGAAAGCGGTACGCGGGATTTGCGACTGCTGGGGGGCTTACGGGCCAAGATGCCGATAACGGCCGTTCTGGCCGTCGTCGCTGGGTTATCAATGGCCGGGCTGCCGCCGATGTTTGGTTTTTTGGCCAAGGAGACATTGCTGGCAACGGCCGTTCATCCATCGCTGCCGACCATATTCAGTTGGGTGTTGGCGGCTGGCTCGGTAGCGGCTGGCTCGCTTCTGCTGGCACAGTCTGGCCTGTTGGTAATTGGCACCTTTTGGGGCAAGCCGGGTGAAGCTGTGCGTAAAGCGCATGAGGCACCCAAGCTCATGTTGCTAGCCCCGGCAATTCCGGCTGTACTTTCACTTGCCATTGGCTTGCTACCGGAACCAGAAATTTTGGCCACCCTGTTGGCCAAGGCAGCGGGTGCCGCCTTCGGTGGTGAGGTGAAGGTATCGCTGGCTTTGTGGACAGGATTAAACGTGCCGCTGCTGCTTTCCGCAATTGCCATTTCATTGGGCGCAGGGATTTTTTACTTTAGACACGCCATCCGGCAGTGGCAAGACAGTTTTGCGCCGCAGCTGGATTTGAACAGGGGGTTTGCCGCCACGCTGCGCAGCATTGATTGGTTGGCAAACCAGGTGACACGCTTGCAAAACGGCCGTCTTCGCCTCTATCTTGCCGCCATTATTTTGGGTATGGTGGGGTTGGTATTGCTGTTTACGCAGGGTCAATTTAGCCAGCTGCTGCTAACGGTACAAGACGACGTCCAGTTTAGCTGGACCGGTAGCCAGGACTTTTTGCGCCTGGTGGCAATCTTGGTGGCGGTGGGCGCAGCCATTGCCAGCGTGCTGCTCAAACGAGATTTTGCCGCCATCGTAGCCTTGGGGGCGTCTGGCCTAAGCATAGCTGTGCTGATGGTGTTGGAACCAGCCCCAGACGTAGCGCTGGTGCAAGTGGTGGTGGACATTTTGTCTGTGGTCATCTTGGTCCTAGCTCTACGCCTGCTGCCACGCAAACAGCGACACAATGCAGTCGCGCTCAATGTTCAGGGCGGGAATTTGGGCAAAATCCGCGACATTTTTATTGCAGCCTCCAGCGGACTTGTGGTTACCGTTATCACGCTGTTTGCCCTCACCAGCCGTGAGCGGGAAAGTGTAGTTACACCATTCTTCATGGAAAATGCCAAACCGCTGACCGCAGCTAAAGATGTTGTGGGGGCAATTATCGTTGATTTCCGCGCTCTGGATACGATGATCGAAATTGCGGTATTCAGCATGGCTGGGCTGGGGATGTTTACGCTGCTGCGCCAGGCAACAAAGATTGTGGGGGAAAAGGTGGGAGAGGAACGGCCGTTATCGAGCAATCTCCCCTCGTTTGGCATTTTTGGCCTACGCACCTCCGTATTTGTACAAGCACTGGCTCGCATCTCGCTGCCGTTAGCCATCGTCGTGGGTGCTACCCACATGATGTACGGGCATGATCAGCCCGGTGACGGGTTTACGGCTGGGGTCATCATCAGCTTGGCGATCGCGTTTGCCTACGTCGTATTTGGCTATGCCGAAACCAGAGAACGGTACAAATGGCTCAGCACACCATTGATTGCCTCTGGCATCTTTTTGCTGCTGCTTGCGGGCGGTTCTGGCTGGTTGCTTAACGGCACCTTTTTATCCACGGTCGATTATGGTGCGTTGTTAAATTTGCCTTTGCCGACGGGCTTTAATCTCAGCAGCTCGTTTTTATTTGAGGTCGCCATCTGCCTGAGCGTTTTGGGCAGCGTCTTCTTCATGCTCAACACGCTAGGCCACCCCGAAGGCTTGGCACAAACACCAGAGAATAGTCGCTAGGAGACAGTTGATGGAACTTTTAACTGCATTGGCAATTGGCTTACTGTTTGCCGTGGGCATTTACCAAATGCTGCGGCGAAACGTCATTCGCTCGGCCATTGGCCTGATTATTTTATCGAGCGCAATTAACCTATTTTTGCTTAGCACCGGCGCGTTTTTAGGCACAGACCCTGCTTACGACGGCGCAGCCAATCCCAGTGACGGATTGCCCCAAGCACTCATTCTGACTGCCATCGTCATTAGCATGGGTGGTTTGGCTTTTGTGCTGTCGCTGCTGGCGGTCATTTCAGCGCGGTATGAGACGAGCAACATGGATGAAATTGAAAGGTTAAAGCGATGAATCATCTTGTTTTATTGCCGATTTTGATTCCGTTTTTCGGGGCAGTGGTTGCCTTGTTTTTAATGCGTGCCCCCCGTTGGCAAGGGATATGGACGCTGGGAGTGTTGGGTACGGCCGTTTTCAGCAGCAGCTACCTTTTGTGGACCGTCCAGCAAACAGGTGAACCCGTCGTGTTTTACGGCGGCGGCTGGATAGCTCCGTTTGGCATCGCCATTGTGGGAGATTTACTTGGCGGATTGATGGCGTTGATGAGCCAGGTGGTGCTGCTGCTGGGTACCGTCTATGCGTTGGGCGCAAAAGATAAAAATGTACACTACCCGGGCTTCTACCCGCTATTCCTCATGTTAACGACCGGTTTGACGGGCAGCTTCCTGACGGGCGATCTATTCAATCTATTTGTCTTTGTGGAGCTACTAGTCATCTCTGGCACGGTGCTAACGGCTATCTCCGACGACAAATTTGGCCCAGAGGCAGCGTACAAATATTTTTACATTAGCTTGCTGGCGGCAACCTTTCTCTTGCTGGCCAATGGCACACTATACGTCTCTTACGGCACGCTCAATTTGGCCGATTTGGCTGAACGCATTGCCCAAAATCCAGATGCCCCCTTGTTAACCACCAGCATCGCGCTACTGATGGCAACCTTCATGATCAAGAGCGCGGTCTTTCCCTTCCACTTTTGGCAGCCAGATTTCCACACGGCCGCACCAACGGCCGTTTCTGCCATGCTTTCATCGGTGGTGGTGAAGCTGGGCATTTATGGCTTTTTGCGAATGACCACCCTGCTTTTTGTAGAGCAGGCGACACTCATCCAAACGCTGCTAATTATTTTGGGCGTCATTGGCATCTTTTTTGGCGGACTCTCAGCTATTGGCACGCACAACGTCAAGCGGATGCTCGCCTACTCCACGCTGGCACAAATTGGCTTCATTTTAGTGGGCATTGGCTGGGGAACGCCGCTCTCGGTTGCGGCTGCATTGGTGTTTACCGTCAATCACAGCCTCATCAAAGCAGCGATGCTGATGCTGGCGGGCTTTGTTGCCAGCCGCGCCTCGGTGAAGTCGGCGGCGTTTGCCGTGGTGACGGGGCTGGGCAAGCAGTTGCCACTGGCTGGCTTGCTCTTTTTTGTAGGGGCTTTGGCGTTAGCTGGTATTCCGCCCACCAACGGGTTCATTAGCAAGATGCTGCTCTTCAACAGCGGCGTAGAGGCGACGCAAATCGTCGTTCTCAGTCTGATGGCCATAGGTAGCTTGGCAACGCTCATTTACACCATGCGCGCCTTCCAGCGGATTTGGTGGGAGCCGCAGTTGGATACGGCCGTTACCCTTAAACCGGCTGGCGACAAGCTCATCGCCCCGGCATTGCTCATTGGCTTGGTGATTGTCCTGGGATTTTGGGCAGAACCGCTCATCCAGCTTACAGACGCCACCACGCTGTGGCTGGCGCAACCGGACTTGTACATTACGGCCGTTTTAAGCGGTGGCTAGTTTTAGCCATTAGTTTGTTAGTGGTTAGTTTGTTAGTCGCTACGAGCCTGTCCCAGCCACCAGCAACTAACCACCAACCACAAAAATTTGGAGTAACCATGCACTATCTAACTTTTATGATTCCTGTCTGGCTGCTGTACATGCTGCTAACGGGCAATTGGGCAATCAACAACATCATTACGGGACTAGTATTGGCGGGGTTGGTGGCCTTGCTGGTGCGACCGGTGAAACGGCCGTTTACCTGGCACCGCCTACCCGACGCCCTGCTGGCCAGTGGCATCTATCTGCTGCGGCTGCTATGGGATTTGTTATTGAGCGGTTTGCAAGTCGCCCGCATCGTGCTCACACCCTCCCTGCCCATCAAACCCGGTATCGTGGCCATTCCCTCAGAATGTGAATCAGATTTGGGCGTGGCTCTGAGTGCCCATGCCATCACCCTGACGCCGGGGGAAATGGTCGTTGAAATTGATGATGAAGGCATCATGTACACCCACATGCTGGATGCCAGCAACCCGGATGAGCACGTAGAGGCAGCTCAGAGAACCCGGCGGGATTTATTAAGCCGAATTTTTGTTTAATCTCCCCCTCCCTACCCCTCCCCCGAAAGGAGAGGGAACAGCTCCCTCTCCCCGTGGGAGAGGGCTGGGGAGAGGGGAAAGCACAGGAGTAAGAATTATGGAACAACTGTTACAAACCGTTTTGCAAGGCGCACTCTTTATCCATACTGTCCTGTTGCTGTTTGTGGTTTACAAAGTGTGGCGCGGCAAAGAAATTATGGAGCGACTGGTTGGGGCAGATATTGTGGCCACGCTCACCATCGGCATCCTCATCTTGACCGCGCTCATCCAATCTAACGGCATTTACGTTGATGTCGCCCTTGGTCTGGCTGCACTCGGCTTCGTCAGCACCATCGCTTTGGCTAAATACGCGGCCGACGAGCAGATGTTTTAGGAGAGGTTATGGAAACGTTGACGCAAATTGGGATCATTACGGCCGTATTCATTGGCACTGCATTCTCTATTACCGGCGTGCTGGGCTACTTCCGCCTGCCCGACGTCTACACTAAACTTCACGCCTCCGGCAAAGTTGGCGTCTTTGGCGTGGTGCTGCTGCTCGTCGCCACCATCATCGCCTCACTTAATAATTTTAGTGCCGGACGCGGACTCATTTTAATTTTACTTCTACTTATTACAGGGCCAGTCACCTCCCACGCCATCAGCTCCGCAGCATATCGCCTGGGCATTCGTGTGGAACAAGCCGTTCGTGACGACCTGGCCGAAAAATCTAACTAACCTGGAGGGAAAACCGTCTTGGAAACGTTACTCGACATTATCATCATTATCGTTTGCATTGCTGCCCTGTGGCAAGGTGCCGAGCTTGTCGTAAATTCAGCCACGCGCATTGCTCGCAAAATCGGCATGTCTGATCTGGTTATCGGGCTAACCGTCGTCGCCATTGGCACCTCTGCACCGGAATTTGCCGTGACCGTCGTTGCCGCCCTGGAAGGTCAATCTGATATTTCTGTTGGTAACGTGGTGGGATCAAACATTTTCAACCTGGGTTTCATTCTCGGTGGATTGGCATTGCTAAAAGGCATTGCCACCACCAAAACAATGGTTTATCGTGATGGCGGGATGCTCATCGGCACCACCATCTTGCTCATTATCTTCTTGTATGATTTGTCTCTCAGCCGCATTGAAAGTGCCGTCTTGCTCATCATCTTGGTTGCCTATGTTGGTTTTCTCATCTACCGACGTGCTGAAAGCGAAGAGCATATTCCCGAAGGTGAATTTAATTGGCTGGACATTCCCAAATTCATTGTGGGTATCGCCATCATCGTGACAGCGGGCCATTTTTTTGTAGAAGCTGCCTCAGATTTAGCACGGCTCATTGGCCTCTCGGAATGGGTGATTGGCGTCACCATTGTGGCCATTGGCACCTCGGCTCCAGAAATTGCCACGTCGTTGGTGGCGTTGTTGCGCGGGCAATCCGGCATGTCGGCAGGAAATCTGGTTGGTAGCGACCTATTCAATTTGTTAGGCGTACTCGGCTTGGCGGGCATTCTGAACCCGATGGTGGTCAATCCAGCGGCGCAAAGCAGCATTTTTCTGTTGGGCGGCATGGTTTTACTCGTTGTTATTATGATGCGTTCAGGCTGGCGCTTGTCCCGCTGGGAAGGGGGTGTTCTCATTCTCATAACCTTGGGGCGCTGGATTTTGGACTTTACACGATGACATTTTTCTTGTAACTTAACCTGCAACCAAGATGACCTTCGACCATATTTTAGTATTGGGCATCCTGACCATCGCAGTCGGTCTCTTCATTAGTGACCGGCTGCGTGTTGATCTGGTTGCCCTTTTGGTTCTTCTGGCCCTGATCCTTACGGGGTTATTGACGCCAGAAGCTGCCTTTGCCGGGTTTGCCAGTCCGGCGGTCATCACCGTTTGGGCTGTTTTTATTATTAGCGGGGCAATGTTCCAAAGCGGTGTGGCCGATTTGCTGGCGCAGCAAATGTTGCGCCTGGCCGGGGATAGCCCGACTCGTCTACTCATTGTCATCATGGTTACGGCAGGCATCATGTCTGCCTTCATGAACAATATCGGAGCCGTTGCCATTTTACTACCCGCGGTGGTTGCTATTGGGCGCAGCCAACATATTGCCCCCTCTAAACTACTTATGCCCCTGGCTTTTGCCGCGCTTTTGGGGGGCAACATGACGCTTATTGGCACGCCACCCAATATTTTGGCGGCGACCATCCTGGAAGATTATGGCGGTGTAGAACCGTTCCAATTTTTTGACTTTTTGCCAATGGGCATCATTGTGCTTGTGGCTGGCATCTTGTACATGCTGCTGTTTGGGCGACATTTGTTACCAGAGCGGCAAAGCGGTGATGAATTGGTAGATGCATATCCGGTGCGGGAGTATGTGACAGAAGTGCGTGTCAGCGAAGCCTCTTCATTAATAGGCCAAACCGTTAAACAATCTCGCTTTGGTGAACAGTTTGATTTAAACATTTTGCGGGTGCGTCATGAAGATGATCGGATGGATTCACCCATTACCGATCGGCTTTTGGGTGCCGGAGATGTTCTGCTGATTGAAGGGCCGTTGAGTAATATTTTGAAAGTTAGCCGCACACATGGTTTGCAGTTGGCGCAAGAGTGGGAGTCACAAGGGTGGCACCCAAGTGTGGAAACGGAGGGGATGGACCTCATCGAGCTCACATTGGCACCATACTCTGAAATGACTGGGTTAACTTTGAAGGAAATGGGGTTTCGGGCGCGTTTTGGGCTTTCGGTGCTGGCCATTCGGCACAATGGGAAGTCTATCACGGACCATTTGGGCGATGTGCCAATTGATTTTGGGGATGCGCTGCTGGTTCAAGGTGCGCCCAACAAATTTGGCCTCTTGCGAACAAATCCTGATTTTCTGGTTTTGGATACACCCCAATTAGAACTGAGGCGCACGGATAAAGCGGCCGTTTCCCTCGTTATCCTCTTTGCGGTGCTGCTCACGGCTACGTTTGGCTGGCTGAGTATCACTACCACCATGGTGCTGGGTGCGGTGTTGATGATCCTAGCGGGCGTTTTGACAATGGACGAAGCGTACCGGGCCATCGATTGGCAATCTGTTTTTCTCATTGCAGGCATGCTGCCGTTGGGCATTGCTATGGAAGAAACTGGCACAGCTCGCCTACTGGCAGACCAACTCGTAAACATAGTTGGTGGCTTAGGGCCAGTTGCGGTACTGGCAGGAGTATTTTTATTGACCGCATTATTAACCGAAGTGATTTCCAATGCAGCAGCGGCCGTTCTCATGGTACCGATTGCAATTGACGCTGGTTTCGGCCTGGGGGTTGCGCCGGAACCGTTTGTGATGGCAACGGTTTTGGCAGCGTCCACCTCCTTTTTAATGCCTGTGGGGCATCAGGTAAACGTGATTATTTACGGCCCCGGCGGCTACCGTTTCTCTGATTACGCGCGTGTCGGCATTTGGCTCAATTTAATCATCCTGGGGCTGGTGTTGACGGTGTTGCCGTTGTTCTGGCCGTTTTAGTTGAATAGTTGGCCAATCCAACTAAAAACCCCTAACAAGTTGGCAGCGGAGACGGCAACAACGGCGATGAGCAGCCACCGCACAAAATTGGCTCCGCGCTCAACGGCCATGCGGGCCGCAGCCCAGGCACCCAGCGAGTTACCCACAGCTAGCAACAGTCCAATACCCCAATCCACCTGATCATTTAACACAAAAATAATGAGGGCAGAGATGGTAAATGCCAGCACTATCAGCACCTTCACGGCATTGGCCCGCACCAGATCGTAGCCAATGCTCAGTACCAGCCCGGCTAGCAAGAAAATGCCAACCCCGGCCTGTAAAAAACCGCCGTACATGCCGATGAAAAAAAATATGATGAGCTGGATGAGAGACGGCCGTTTCCCCATCTTCTCCAATTCGCCCTGCAACCACCGCTTGGGGCGCAGCAAAATGACAACCAGCATCACAACCATCAGCACGCCAATCGCCTGCCGCATCCGCGCTTCATCCAGATCAACCGCAATTTGCGCTCCGATAACCGAGCCAACGATAGCCGGCGCAGACAAAATTAGCCCGCCGCGCACGTCCAGCATTTTTTGCCGCTGAAAGCTACTCACAGAAACAATGTTTTGAAACAGAACGCCCACTCGGTTAGTGCCGTTTGCCACCGTGGCCGGAATACCTAGAAAGATGAGCAGGGGCAGGGTGATAAGTGAGCCACTGCCTGCCAGCGTGTTAATAAATCCTGCACCAAACCCGGCGGCCAGCACCGCCAGATAGATATACCATGCCATGAGTTAACTCCTAATTATTCAACGCAGAGGCGCGGAGGCGCAGAGAAATAAGGCAAGATGCGCGTTCGTGTCCTGCAAAATTTGTTCGGGGATGGATTATAAACGCTCTGGGAATTGTGGCGATGGATTGGGATGGCGGGATTCGTACATTTGGGTTAATCATGATAAAAATCACGCTGAATGAAGCATAATGTCAGGAGGTCAGGCATGTACGATTTGGTGATTAAGGGAGGAACAGTGGTAACGGCCGTTTCCACATTCCCAGCAGACATCGGCATCAACGGTGAAACGATTGCCGCCATCGGGCAAAATCTGGACGGCAAGCAACAGCTTGATGCTACCAACAAGCTCGTCACCCCTGGCGCAGTTGACATGCATGTGCATCTGCAAATGCCGATTGGCAGCTTCACCTCCACCGACGGCTTTTACAGCGGCACCCGCGCCGCCGCCTTCGGCGGAACCACCACCATTGTTGACTTTGTAGAAACCCAGCCCAACGAAACGATGGTCGAAGCGATTGCCGCCCGCCGCGCCCTGGCGGATCCCAACGTGGTGATTGATTACGGTCTGCACATGACGATTACCCCCAGCGACATCGCCAAGCTGGAACAAATTCCTGAAGCGTTTGCCGCAGGCTGCACCAGCTTTAAGCTGTACATGGCCTACGGACACCGTTTGCAGGATGATAAGTTGTTGAGAGCATTAACGGCCGTTCGCAACGCCAGCGGCATCCCGGTAGTTCATGCAGAAAATTGGGATGTGATTACCGAGCTGATCCAGCAAAATTTGGCCGCCGGACATACCAACCCCCATTGGCATCCGCGCAGCCGCCCCGCCCTGCTAGAAGCTGAAGCGACTGGGCGAGTCATCGACATTGCCAGCTTTGTCGGTGTGCCGCTGCATATCTTCCACGTTTCCTGCGGCGAGGCGGTGGCCCGCATTGCCCAGGCGCGGCGGCAAGGGTTGCCCGTCACGGGAGAGACCTGCCCGCAATACCTCTTCCTCACCTGGGATGTGTACGACGCACCGGGCGTGGACGGCACGCTGCCCGTCTGTTCGCCGCCCATCCGCGACCGCGCCGCCCAAACTGCGCTGTGGCAGGCGCTCAGCCGCAACGAGCTGCAAATTGTCACCACCGATCATTGCCCATTCACCTATGAAGAGAAAGCGACCGGGCTGGACAATTACAGCCAGATTCCCGGCGGCGTGCCCTCGATCGAGATGCGCTTTGCTGCGCTTTACTCGCAGGGAATGCGCCAGGGCTGGCTCAGCCTGCCGCAATGGGTGGCGCAATGCTGCACCAATCCGGCCAAACTGATGGGTTTGGCTAAAAAAGGGGAAATCACGGTAGGGTACGATGCTGATTTGGTAATTTTTGATCCAGCGGCTAGTCGCACTTTATCGCCCGATTCGCTACACGAAGCAGCGGATTGGACACCTTACGATGGTTTAGAGCTTCAAGGCTGGCCGCAAACAACTATATGCCGGGGCAAAATTGTGGTGCAGGATGGGGAATTTGTGGGGGGGAAGGGGAACGGTCGTTTCGTCCACCGCACCCAGGCAAATCTCTAAGCTGGCCACTGCCACGTGCGCAACTGCCACTCCCGCCCCTCGGCAATGACAGCTCCGGCGTAGCCATTAGCTGGCTCCAGATTTTCCAATCGCCAGCGAGCAGCGGCTTCCCGGCTGCCTTTTACTTGCAGCAGGTCGGCTGGCTCACCTGGCTTCAAGGTCACGTCGAATGAATCGAGTGGGCAGGACAGCCCTTCGCCAATGACTTTGATGAAGGCCTCTTTGCGCGTCCAGCAGTTAAAGAACGCCTGGGGTTTTTGTTCGGGGGGAACGGCCGTAAACACCGCCACCTCATTTTCGGAGAAAAATCGCTCCGCAATTTGTTCGCCATCGTCTAACGGCCGTACCTGCTCAATATCCACCCCCACTTCCCGATTGCGGGAAAACGCCAGCAGTGCCACCCCCTGCGCATGGGATATGTTGAAACGCACGCCAGAGGTTGCCTGTTCAGCCGCCAGTTCCGGCTTACCATGTTCGCCGTAAGCAAAGGCAATGAGGTGTGCCGGAAGTTGCAAGTAGTTACCTAAAAGTTGCCTCAGCAAACCCCGCGCCACAATATAATGCTCCCGGTCATGATCAAAATAGAAGCGATTGGCGCGAGCGCGCTCATCCTCGGACAAATGCTGCCAAAATTGGTTTAGCTGGGTCTGGGATCGATTTAGTGAGGCCACCCACACGTGAAGTTCATCGGCGGGCAAGGTGGGATTGGCTGGCGATGGTGGCCAGGCTGAGAGAAACGGGATCATGCAAACGGTTCCAGATATTTTTTGAGTTTGGCAGCAACCTGATCAATGAACGGCCGTTTCAAAATGCCTAGATGGGTTGATTCAACCTTGTGCATAATCAGATTCTCTGTGGGCAAACCTGACCAACCGAGCGTTTCATCCCCCCCATTTTCCAACGTTGAGAAAAATAGCACCACTTCTCCTGGATACCGTTTGGGATGATATTGTCGCGTTGCTGGTTCAGAAATAACGTTCATAAAATAAAAGTCAGACAACTGAGAAGGCACTTTCTGTTGCCAATTCACATATTTATGCACCAGCTTGCTCCGAATTTTGCGCCAATCTCGCAACCAAGCGCGGTAAAAAAGATACCAGTAGGCAATCAGTCGGTTTTTGCCACTGTTCAAAATGTACCCCAGCCGCGCCAGCCTGCCAAGCTGCGCCATATTTTCTTTATGGCGACTCAAACGTGCCTCCAATTCTTCTGGTGGCGGCGGTGGGTGCAATGTTGGTTTGTTGGTCGGCGTGCTGGGATCAATAAAAACCAACAAGCCCACTTCATCTCCCGCCCGCTTAAGCTGCTGGGCCATCTCATAAACGACAATGCCACCAAAACAGAAACCGCTCAGCAAATATGGTCCTGTCGGCTGCACCATCTTGATTTCGCGGATGTAATGCGCTGCCATTTCCTCAACAGATTGGTATATCGCTTGGTCGGTGATTGGGTCTGTTTTGGGCTGAATGCCGTAAAACGGCCGTTCCGTCCCTAAAAGTTGCGCCAAATCGTGGTAATGGAACACATGCCCTGCCCCGCCATGTACACAAAATAACGGCGTCTTGCTGCCGAGCGGCTGTATTGGCACCAGCGATGACCAGCGGGGTGACTCCTCTCCTTCGCGAATTGTGGCGGCCAACTGGCGAATGGTTGGGGCTTTAAAAAGCAAGGAAACGGGTAGCCTCAGCTTGAGCCGTTTTTCTATGGCCGAGAATAAGGTTACTGCCTGAAGCGAATGGCCGCCAATCTCAAAATAGTTGGCCTTGGTGCTAATGCTGGGCAATTTTAGAACCTCTTGCCAAATTTGCACCAGCTGCGACTCTAGCGCGTCCTGTGGGGCCATAAAAGCGTCATCCCACAAGACGGTTTGATGCGCTGGCACGGGCAACGCTTTGCGATCAATTTTGCCATTGGGCGTTTGCGGAAATTGATCTAGCGTGATGAAAACAGCGGGCATCATATAAGCAGGTAATGATTGATTGAGGAACGGCCGTAAATCAGCCAACGCGCTCGCATCCCCAACGACATACGCCATTAGCTGCGACCCGTCCTCGGTTTGTTGCGGCAGTACCAGCACATCCCGCACTGCCTGATGCTGCCGAATAGCCGCTTCGACTTCGTCAATCTCTATGCGAAAACCGCGAATCTTTACCTGATGATCAATCCGCCCCAGATAATCAATACGGCCGTCTGGCAAATATCGCCCCAAATCCCCCGTTTTGTACATCTTATTGCCGCCGCTGCTAAATGGGTTGGCGATGAACTTTTCTGCTGTGAGATCGGGCCGGTTCAGGTAGCCGCGCGCCAGGCCTAGGCCCGCGATATGAATCTCTCCTGCAACGCCGACCGGCACGGGTTGAAGCTGCGAATTGAGCAGGTAGATTTGATAATTGGGCAATGGTCGTCCTAGCAATGGTTGCGGATCGTCTGGGTCTAGAACGGCCGTAATCGCCCCGACCGTCCCTTCCGTAGGCCCATACCCATTAATAAACCTGCAGTTCACCGACCATTTGGCCACCACCTCTGCTGAACACGCCTCTCCAGCGGAAACAATGGTGCGCAACGCTGGGAAATCGTCTGGGTTGAGCAAAGCCAATGCCGAGGGAGGCAGCGTTACGACGCTGATGGCCTGATGCTGCATCAGGTCTACAAAAGATGGCCCCATCAACAACGCTTCTTTGTCGGCCAGCACCAGCGTTGCGCCATTTTGCAACGCCTCCACAATTTCAGCTACAGAAGCATCAAAACTGAAAGAGGCAAACTGTAGCACCCGGCTTTGCGGCGAGACAGCCAGGCGGTGCTGCAACGCGTGTGCCAAATTCACTACGCCTCGGTGCGTTACGCCCACACCTTTGGGCCGGCCTGTAGAGCCAGATGTGTAAATAATGTAAGCTAGATTGTCTGTCGTCAGAGCCGTCGTCGGGTTGCTAGTTGGTTGTTGGGCAATCTGTTCTGCCCAATCCTGCTCTAAGCAAACGACGGCCGTTTCCTGCCCCGTTGGCAATTTTTCACGCAATTCGGTCGTTGTTAGCACCAGTGCCAGATTGGCGTCTCTCATCATATAATCCAGCCGCTCAGCCGGGTATGCCGGGTCTAGCGGCACATAGGCTCCACCCGCCTTTTGCACCGCCAACATCCCAATGATCATCTCAAAGGATCGATTGATAAAAATGCCTACCCGGCTTTCTGGCCCAACACCCCATCCCTGTAAGGCGTGGGCAAGCTGATTTGCCTTGCTATTTAAGGTGGCATAGCTCATCTGCTGCTGGCCATAAAGTAAGGCGATGGCATCTGGGGTTTGCGCTGCCCACTGTGCCACATGCTCATGGAAAAAGCGGGCTTCTGGCAGCGGTACGGCCGTCTCGTTCCAATCTACCACCATTTTTTGCCATTCCAGTGGGGTAAGCATCACAATTTCGCCTACGGGGCGAGCGGGGTGTGCCAACATGCCAGTAAGCAGCGTTTGCCAATGACGCAACATGCGCTGAATTGTTTCTGGAGCAAACAGGTCACTGTTGTAATTCAGCGTGCATTGAAGCTGTGTGTCCTCTCGGCTTACGGCCAGTGTCAGATCAAATTGCGCTATGCCGTTGTCTAACGCCATTGGCATCACGGTAAGATTGGGCAACGGCCGTTCGCTCCATCCCGCATCCCTGTAGGTAAACATCACCTGGAAAATTGGATCGTAGCTCAGATTTCGCTCCGGCTGGAGTAGCTCTACCAGCTTCTCAAATGGTACATCGGCATGGTCGTAAGCGGCCGTTGCCGTCCGGCGCACCTGGGCCAAAAGCTGCCGGAACGTTTGCCAACCATCTACCTGACTGCGCAGCACCAATGTGTTCACAAAAAAGCCAACCAAACCCGCCAACTCCGGCTGCGGCCGATTGCCAATTGGTGTACCCACTAAAATATCTTCCTGAGCAGTATAACGGTGCAACAACACCTGAAAGGCAGCTAGCAGCAGCATGAATGGCGTCGTGTCTGTTTGCTGACAAAGCGTTTGCACCTGTTGGGTAATTTCCGGTGATAGCAGAATAGTTTCATTGGCTCCATGATGCGTTTTGACGGCCGGACGCGGCTTATCGATGGGCAGTTGCAATAGCGGCAAATCCCCTGCCAACTGATTTTGCCAATAATCCAACTGGGCTTGCAGCGTCTCGCCAGCAAGCCACTCTCGCTGCCAGACGGCGTAATCGGCGTATTGGATTGGCAAGTCAGGCAGTTCTGGCCGACGCTGCTGCACAAACGCCTCATACAAGGTTGCCAACTCATCCACCACCACATCAACTGACCAACCATCCACAATGATATGATGGAAAACGATGAGCAATACGTGCTCGGTCTGGCTACATTGCAGCAAATGGAAGCGGAGCAGCGGCCCTTTTGCTAAATCAAACGGCCGTTGCATGGCCGTTTTTAGCAGTTCTTCTGGTGAGTCTACGGTTGCCTGTATTGTCTCCAACGTGACGGGCCATTCTTTGTGAACAATTTGTTGCGGGGTGCCAGAAACGGCCGTAAATGTGGTGCGTAAATTTTCATGTCGCTGCACCAATGTCTGGCACGCGCGCGTCAGGGATACTCGATCCAGCTTGCCGGTGAACCGAAGTGCCAACGGCGTGTTGAATAGTGCCGTCCCTGGCGATAAGGTCTCTAAGAAATACAGTCGCTGCTGGGCAAAGGAGAGAGGCACAGGCACACCCAAATCGGCACGGGGAGTAATATTAGGGATAGATACGCTATCTTCTATCCCCTCATCAGCTAACAGCAGATCGAGAAGTGCCAACTTGTCTTCCGACAAGTCAAACAAATTATTTAATTGATCAGTCATGAATTACTAACGTTTTTGGCTCAACAATTTAGCCGCTTCTGCGTCGGATAGCTGGGATAATTGGATGAGCAGCTGAGCCACCTTTTCCACGCGAGCGCGCTGGTTAGGCGACTGTAGAACAACATTGGTTAATTTTGCAACGGTTGGGGCATCAAACAATGCCCTCAGCGGCAGTTCAATACGCAAGTTCTGGCGTAGCCGCGTGACCAGTTGGGTGGCCAGCAGTGAGTGTCCACCCAACTCAAAAAAGTTGTCGTGGACGCCCAGGCGTGGCATATTCAAAGTTTCGGCCATAAAGGTTGCGATAATTGTTTCAACATCGGTACGAGGCGCAACGTAATTGACTGCGGCAACGGCCGTTGGCGTAGGCAATGCCTTGCGATCAATCTTGCCATTAGGCGTAAGCGGAAACGCATCCAGCAGCATAAATACTGTGGGAACCATATATGCTGGCAGATGCTGGCTGAGTTGTTGCCGCAGCTCAGAGACAGACAGGCTTTGGCCCACCACATAGGCAACCAGTTGTGCCCCGGTTCCCGCATCCTCACTGGCGAGAACAAGGGCATCCTGAACGGCCGTTTCCTGCCGCAAAGCCGCCTCAATTTCACCCAGCTCAATACGGTAGCCACGAATCTTCACCTGGTGATCCAACCGCCCCAAAAACTCAAGATTGCCATCTGGCAGGTAACGAACGAGATCGCCAGTTCGGTACATTTTTGAGGGGGTGGCACTGTTTTCAATCCCCTTGTCCCTTTGTCCCCTTGCCATCTTGTCAAAGGGATTTGTAACAAACCGTTCCGCCGTTAGCTTTGGCCGATTCAGGTAGCCACGCGCCACGCCAATGCCGCCAATCGCCAGTTCGCCCGGCGTGCCAACAGGCACAGGCTGGAGGTCTTTATTCAGCACAAATAGCTGCGTGTTATCGATGGGACGGCCGATGTGAACCCGGGTATCAGCTGGGGTAAGAACGGCCGTTGTGGCACACACGGTTGCCTCTGTAGGGCCATACCCATTCACAAACCGGCGTCCGGGCGACCAACGGGCCACGACCTCCGCCGAACATGCTTCCCCGGCAGCGACCACCATTTGTAGGCTGGGAAAGTCGTCTGGATTCAAAATAGCGAGGGCAGAGGGTGCCAAAGTAACGGCCGTTACGTTCTGTTCTCTTACCAAATTCACCAAATCCGGGCCGGGTAGCAATGCGTCGGCATCTGCCAACACCAATGTCGCTCCTGCCGTCAGCGTCACAAACATTTCGGAGACGGAGGCATCAAAGCCAAAGGCGGCAAATTGCAACACCCGGCTCTCTACGCCGATGCCAAACGCTTTGTGCTGCGCCTGGGCCATGTTGGGTACACCCCGATGGGTGACGACTACCCCTTTTGGCCGTCCGGTAGAGCCAGAGGTGTAAATGATGTAAGCGGCGTTGTCGGCTGTCACCCAGCTGGTAGGATTCTGCTGGCCGTGTTCGGCGATTTGCGGCCAATCTGCGTCCAAATTGAGGAGATTGTGGTTTGGAGATTGGAGATTGGCTGACAGTTGGCTGTGGGTGATAAGTGTGTGTGGTTGGGCATCTTCCAGCATGAACTGGATGCGTTCGGCAGGATAGTTTGGGTCAAGGGGCAAATATGCGCCACCCGCCTTGAGGACGGCCAGAGCGGCAATGACCATCTCTGGCGACCGATCGAAGTAAACAGCCAAAATGCTTTCTGGCCCAATGCCGTTAGCCTGCAAATAGTGCGCCAGTTGATTGGCTTTGGCGTTGAGCTGCGTATAGGTAAGCGGCTGATTTTGGTAGGTAACGGCCGTTCGATCTCCCATCTTCTCGGCAACGTCTTCTACCCATTGGTGAACGAGTTGGTGAGGAACGGCCGTTTCCGTTGCGTTCCAATCCACCAACAAAGTTTTTTGCTCCTGTTGGCTCAGGGGAGAGAAGGCCTGATGAGAGGCATCTGGTGCAGCGGCCATTGCTGCCAGGGTGTGCGACAAATAGCCTGCCAACCGTTCAATCTGCGGCGCACCAAATTCTGCCGGATTGTATTCTAGCCGCAGTTCCAATGAGCCGTCTTTGCCGTGAAGCTCGGCCTGCACCGCCAGAGCAAAGTTGGTGTGGCCAAAAAATTCTTCGTCTACGATTTTGATCTGCCCGGCCTTCTCTAATTCATCAAACACGTGGAAATGCAAGAAGTTAAATGGCACCTCAAACAATGGCTGGCCACCATGCAACTGCTGGATTTCAGTGAGTGGGAAGCTGCGATGAGGCAGTAGGTTTTTCTCAGTAGCAAATGTTTGCCGGACAAGTTCTAGCCAGCTACCCGCTTCAATTTTCTGGCGAAAAGGAACCGTGTTCAGGAACAGGCCAAGGGCTCGTTCACCGCCAACTTGTTCAGGACGGCCGTTCATCACCAAGCCACTCATCACATCTGTTTCGCCAGTTACAAAGCCCAGCACTTTTAGGTGCGCTGCGAGCAACACAGTTTTTAGAGGAACCCCTGCCCGCTGAGCCACGCTCATGAGTTGAGTTACCGCTTCGGCAGGCACGGTTGTTTGGTAAACGGCCGTTTCTGGCAGCGGCTCATCCATATCTGGCAAGGGCAAGCGAGGCATTGTGCTGACACTACTTTCAACCAATGTCTCCTGCCAAAACGCCTGCGCTTCTTCCGAAGTGAGGATAGCCTGCTCAGCCGCTACAAATCTCTGGTAAGGTACGCTTGGCTCCGGCAAGATTGGTTGCCCATCCAGCAAAGTGCCATACGTCTGGAACAGCTCAGTCACCAATGTGGCCTCGCTCCAGCCATCTAAAATGGCATGGTGGCCCGTCATGATCATCTGAAATTCAGCATCTGTGCGCTGCAAAAAATCAAAACGGAGTAATGGCGGCTGCGTCCAGTTAAATTTTTCACCAATGTTTTGCTGGACACATCGCGCAATTTCGGCCTTTTGAGCAGCCTCATCTAGCCTGCTTAAATCGTGCAACATGACGGGAATTTCTGTCTCGGGCCAGACGATCTGCAGCGGTCCACTGTAGCTCGTCAGGTCAAAGCTACTGCGCAAAATGGTGTGCCGTCGGGCTAACTGTTGTACGGCCGTTGCCAACAAGGCACCATCAAAAGTGCCTGCCAGTTGCCAGCTTGTCACATTATGGAAGACGGCCGTGTCCGCCTCTAATTCGGTATGAAACAACATGCCAGCCTGTAATTTACTTAGGGGATAGGCGTCTTCCACCTCAGGCGGCAACTTGGCGCGGTCAGCCGTGCTGATTAGGCAGAATGGGTCTGGCTGCGTCGTCTCCGCGTTTGCTTCAGCAGCTGTCAGCAGCGTGATTTGGTTAGACAGTTGGGCAATTGTTTGCAAATCAAACAGCTGTTCGACTGAAAAATTCAACCCGGCCTGTTTGGCCTGTGACAAAATCTGAACCGAACGAATCGAGTCACCGCCCAGTTCAAAGTAGTTGTCATCAATGCCAACGCGGGGCACGTTAAGTACACGGCCCCAGATATTGGCTAACGTTTCTTCGTTTGGTGTGCGCGGCGGCGTATACGGCCGTTCCAAATCAACCCGCGCCTCATCTGGTTCTGGCAAAGCATGCCGGTCAATCTTGCCGTTGGTGGTTAGGGGGAAGGCATCCAGCATCACAAAGACGGCAGGAATCATGTAGACAGGTAGCTTTGGCTGCAAATAATGGCGCAGCTCTGTAACCGTAAGCGGCTGCGCGGGATCAAGCACCAGGTAGGCAACCAGCCGTTTTTCTCCGGCTGCATCCTCGCGCGCCTGCACAAGCACCTGGCGAACGGCCGTATGGCTACCCAAAGCCGCCTCAATTTCGCCCAGCTCAATGCGGAAGCCGCGAATCTTTACCTGATGGTCAATCCGCCCCAAATATTCAATATCCCCATCCGGCAGCCAACGCGCCAAATCGCCAGTTCGGTAAACTTTGGCTTTTAATTGACCATCGGTCAACTGATTTCCAATTACTGGCCACTGATGACTGATCACCGACAGTGGTAAAAATCGCTCCGCCGTCAGCTCTGGTCGATTCAAATAACCGGCAGCCACGCCCGCGCCGCCCACATAAATCTCACCAGGCACCCCAATAGGCACGGGCTGCTGCTGTGCATCCAAAATAAAAAGCTGCAAATCGGGGATGGGCCGCCCAATGACGCTGCCGGGAGCTTGGGCCACATCATTGCTGAAAATGGGCCGATAGGTCACATGCACGGTCGTCTCGGTAATACCGTACATGTTGATGAGCTGCGGTTTTTGGTCGCCGTGCCGGTTGAACCAGGGTTGAAGTGTGTTTAACTCCAGTGCCTCCCCACCAAAAATGACGTAGCGCAAGGCCAACTCACTGCTTACTTCACCATGCTCATAAAGCTCTGCCTCTGCCTGAATGAGCTGTCGAAAAGCAGAAGGGGTTTGGTTAAGCACCGTGACGCCTTCGCTCGAAAGCAGGCGGTAAAAATCATGTGGCGATCGGCTGGTTAGGTAAGGTACAACAACCAACTTGCCACCATAAAGCAACGCGCCCCAAATTTCCCACACCGAAAAGTCGAAGGCATAAGAATGGAACAATGTCCACACATCGTTTTGGTTAAAGTGGTACCAGTCGTCGGTGGCCTGCATGAGGCGCGTCACGTTGGCATGTGTCACCAACACGCCTTTGGGCTTGCCTGTAGAACCAGATGTGTAAATGACGTAGGCACGGTTGGACGGCCGTACCGCACTCATCGGGTTTGTGGAAGGGTTAGCACCAATCGTTGGCCAATCCTTGTCCAGATTGACGATATTTGCGACTGTGGCTGGTAGATTTATTGCAAAATTGCTGGTAGTAAGGCAGACAACTGGCTGGGCATCTGCCAACATAAATGCCAAGCGATCTTCTGGATAAACGGTGTCCATAGGCAAATATGCCCCACCGGCTTTAAGCACCCCCAAAATGGCAACGATCATCTCTAGAGAGCGGTCCAGATAAAGTGCTACTAAATCGTCTGGCTGCACGCCTCTTGCCTGCAAAAAGTGGGCCAGCTGGTTTGCTTTGGCATTGAGTTCTGCATACGTCAGCCATGCCTCACCAAATTTAACGGCGATGGCTTCTGGACGTTGCGCAACTTGCTGCTCAAAACCCTGATGAATACACGAAACCCGCTCAAAATGCGTCTCCCAATCGTTCCACTCAAAAATGAGTTGCCGGGTTTCTGCTTCGGTGATGAGGGCGTTTTTTGTGATTTCAGTATTCATTTAGGTAAGCCCCCCGAAAAATTATAGAGAGGCGTGCTGACGTATGCTGAGAGGTCTCATGTCTGTCCAAACCTGGTTGATGTAAGCCAGACAAGCCTCCTTAGACCCTACCTGCCCTACGGCACGCCATCCGTTGGGGATGGTTTGCCCAGCGGGCCAAATTGAATATTGTTCCTCATGGTTGATCACTACTGTAAAAAGATAATTCGCTTGCTTGTCCATGAAATTATTACCCTACAGCCTTGTCAATACTCAGCTTCAACATCCGGGCCAATTCGGCCACGTACGGCTCCTTCACAATGTTATGTGTGCCATGAATGATATGTAGATCCACACCACCTTGCGCCAGCCGGAACCAGCCAATTCCCTCCCCGTTGGGATTACTCAGCTCTGTTTCACTGGCGCGGAACAGCGTCACGCGACCGGGGTACGGCTTTGGTTCGTGGTTATTCACCAAATCAATGTGCGACTTCCACAAATACGGGGAAATGAGTGACTGCGGCAAAGTTTGGCCTGAACTGAGCATCCGGCGCACGCGCCAGAATAATCGGTACTTTTCCAAGTCGGTGTGTGCTAACTGCATTTTGATCCCGGCCCAACGCTTGAACAAGCGTAACTTAAAAATGAGCCCCTCTCCATATTCGGCCGTATCTTTATTAGAACCACCCGCAATACTTTCTGGCCCTTCGGCCATGCGTAAAACATTTTGCCGCCGCCGGGCAAATTCAGGATTATGCGTGTCCAGAAGTGCTACTAGCGCCACTTCTTGCCCCTGGGCGTGAAGCTGCTGGGCCATTTCATACGCCACTTCGCCACCCATCGAAAAACCACCCATCATATAAGGCCCTTCTGGCTGCACCGAGCGCACTTGTTTCACATATTCGGCTGCCATTTCTTGCAGCGATGTAAACGGAGGCTGCTTGCCATTCACCCCACGCGCTTGCAAACCGTAAAATGGTTGTTCTGGCCCCAAGTAGCGGGTCAGATCATAGAAATTCAACACGTTGCCAAAGCCACCATGTACACAAAAGAACGGTATCTTGCTTCCCTTCGGCTGAATGGCGACCAATGGCGTCCACTCACCCGAGGCACGGCGGCGTTTGCGCTCCTTGGGTTGGGCAGTTTCCTCGGTGGCTTCAATGGGCACCCCATAATCGCTATGCAACAACTCCGCGCATTCTACGACGGTTGGTGCTTCAAATAGTGTCGCCAGCGAGAGATCAACGGCATATGTTTTCTTGATTTTGGCGAAGAGCCGCACGGCGATGAGTGAATGCCCCCCTAGCTCAAAGAAATCGTCATGAATGCCTATGTCAGTAATGCCCAGCAACTCTTCCCAGAATTTAACGAGATTTTTCTCTAGCTCGTTGCGCGGGGCTTCGTAGTTGCTTTGTAGCTCTGGCCGGGACAGCTTTAGGCCACCTTCGTCACCGTCATCTTGTTCGCTGTTGGCCTGGTCTACCAAACCCTGCAAATCCAGCGAGGTGACGATGATTTGTGGCGGTACTTTGTTGCTGAGAATGCGGCGTAATGCTTCCATACCCTCGGCTGGGGCAATGCCGTCGGTGAGGGCCAGTTGCAGCAGGGTGGGTTCAGCATCGGCAGCTACGGCCGTTCCACTACCACCGCGATCCTGCTTTGTACCCGCGATCATCGCCTCGTAGCTGACGCGCTTGAGCATAAACTCATCAATTTCCACTAGCGAACGGCCGTTTTCATCCATGATCGTCACGTCAAATGCCGGCACTTCCTGATGGTTACGGCCGTCTTTGTTGTGGCGCACGTGGCTGTAAATGCGGCGGGGCAGCGGCCCATGTACCTGCACCTTTTTGTACGAAAGGGGCACATAAAAATCATCGCTCGTCTCGTACCCATCTACCAGGGGCAAGCCTGCACTGGTCGCCAAATCCATCAACGCCGGATGCAGCGTGAAGCTGTCTAAATCGCCGTCGAACTGTTCCGGCAGTTCCAGCGTCGCTAGCACTTCATTTTCGCCGTAGCACACCTGCCGCAGATTCTTCCAACGAGGTCCAAAATTGAGGTATGCTTCCTGCTTGGTTTCCTGCTCCATAGGTGCGTAGTGCACCTCGCGCAGATTGCAGCGTGCGGCAATTTCCCGGATGTTTTGGGTCGGCTGCTGGGGCGGACGGCCGTTGTTCACCTTGCCCCGCACATGCTCCTGCCAGGTATATTCCGGGGTGCGGCTGGTCACGGTAAAGCCGTAGCCAGTGCCATTTTTCTCCAGCGACACGCGCACTTCGCGGGTTTCATCTTCATGCACTTCCAGCGGGGCCAGGAAAAACAAATCCTGAATCTCGACCGGGCCGTTGGGGGCACCCTTTTCCAGCGCAGCTTTGGCAATTTCCAGGTAGCCTGTACCGGGAATCAGTGCCTCGCCATCTTTAATGCGATGCTGATCCAAAATCCAATGGGTGTCAATCCGGTAGTTGGTGGCGTACACAATCTCATCGTCAGATTCCACGATGATTTTATCCAGCAGAGGATGCGGCACATCGGTGCCAACAGACTGGATTTCATCTGCCATGCCCAAACGAACGGCCGTATCCACCGCCATACCTACCTCTTGCCAAACACCCCAGTTGATCGCTACCGCAAACGTATTAGAAGCGGCCGTTTTGCTCTCGGCAAAAGCGTTTAAAAAAGCGTTGGCCGCCACATAATCTACCTGCCCGGCTGCCCCAATTTCTGTACTGGTTGAGGAGAACAGTACGAAAAAGTCGAGCGGCTCGTCGGCCAAATATTCATCAAGCAGCAGCGCACCCCGTGCTTTAGGTGCCAACACCCGGTCTGCTTCTTGCGCTGTTTTGAGCTGGATCAAATTGTCATCCAACACACCAGCCGCATGAACCACACCGTTGATCGCACCAAATCGTTGCTTGGCCTGGGCAATCGCCTGCTTCACCTGCTCACGGTTGGTCACGTCGGCGTCAATAACCAGCACCTCAGCCCCAGCCGCTTCCAACGCCTGAATTTTTTGGATGCGACAGCTGGTTTTGTCGGTTACGCTGTGATTTTTAATCCAGTCTGACCACATTTCCCGCTTGGGCAGCCCGGAACGGCTCAGCAGCACCAGCTTTGCCTGCGCTGTCTCTGCCAAATGTTCGGCCATGACCAAGCCAATGCCGCCCATACCGCCGGTGATGAGATACACGCCGCCCTGCTTGATACGGGCATCCTCTAAATTGCCCTCGGGCTGCGGGGCGGCCTCAAACTGCTGCTGCCAGCGACGGCCGTTTCGGTAAGAAAACAGCCCATCCTGCGGTTCAGCCAACAAATCCGCCTTGATAAGCGTGGTCAATCCCTCAATTTGATCGGGCAGCAAGGTGGCTGGCAAGGCCAAATCTACCAATCGTGCCGTGACGCCAGGGAATTCGCGTGGTATCACCTTAATTGGCCCCAGCAAAGTGGCTTTGTCTGGGTAAGGAACCTGCTCGTTGTCTACGCGCTGGCTGCCGTTGGTAACGGCCGTAATATCCAACGCCCCCGGCAAACCCTCTTCACCCAACGCCTGCGCCAGGAAAAAGAGACTGTAAAAGCCCAAATCCTGATTTTGGTAATAAACACGCATCCGCTCAGAACTTTCTGTCTGGTTTACCGTCCACAAATGGGCTACGCGCTGCGGCAACAAGGAACGGCTAGCCAACTCTTCTATGAGCGTATCGTAATCAACGCGAGCACGTGGGTTCACTTCATAGGCAAACTCACCAAGCTGGCGGAACTGCTCGCCCACCGTCACCGAAATGACCGTGTGGCCAGCAGCTTGCAATTGCTGCTGCACCTGCTCGCCAATGCCCAATTCATCCTTAAACAGCAGCCAGGGGATGGGTTCCACTACGGCCGCAGCCGGCTTGTCTGTAAGCTGCCAGGTGCGTTTGTAAAACCAATCTTCCAGCTCTGGCATCTTGGCCAAGACGGTTTTGGTTGCTTCTGCACCACTAAACAGAGTGTTCCCCGGCTCAATCCAATACCGCTGCCGCTCAAAGGGATAGGTGGGCAGCGGCACGCGGTAGCGCAGTTCACCGGCGTAAAAGGCTTGCCAATCGGGCATGACGCCAGCCAGCCAAAGGCGGCCTAGGCTGGTGAGGGCAAATTGCAGGTCAGACAGTTCCTCTTTACGGTGGCGCAGGGAGGCAACGGCCGTATGCGTCTTATTCTTCTCAGGATGCATTCGCAGCAACGAACTCAGCGTCTGGCCAGGGCCAACTTCCAAAAAGACCCGGTTTGGCTCTTGCAGCAGCGTGCCTAGCCCGTCTGCAAAGCGCACTGTGTGGCGCAAGTGCCCCACCCAATATTGCGGTGCGGTTGCTTCTTCTGGTGTAATCCAGGTGCCAGTCACGTTGGAAATAAAGGGCATCATCGGTGGGTTGAACTGGATTTTGGCCAACTCACGACCAAATTCATCCAAAATCGGTTCCAGCATGGGAGAATGTGCCGCCACATTAATCCGTACGCGGCGATACTCAACCTCTTGTTCGGCCAGAGCTGCTTCCAGCTTTTCTAGTGGGGCCAATTCACCAGAAACCACACACAATTCCGGGTTATTGATTACGGCAATGGATAAGCCGTCGGTGAGGTAGGGCTGCAACGCCTCTTCCGTCATCGGCAGGCTGATCATGCCGCCTTCGGGCAGCGTTTCAAACAGTTTACCGCGCAGCGTGACAATGAACAGGGCATCTTTGAGTGACAGCACACCCGCCAGACAGGCGGCGGTGTATTCGCCCATGCTGTGCCCGGTCATGGCGGCAGGTTCAATGCCCCAGGAACGCCACAGTTGGGCCAGGGCATACTCAGTCATGAAGATAGCGGGGAGGTTGCACGACGGCCGTTTCAATTCCTCAGCCGCACTTGCCAAAGTCTCATCTGTGGGGAAAATCAGTTGGCGGAGATCGGTGTCTAGATACGGCCGTACCAAATTGAGACATTTGTCAACTGCTTCGCGGTAAACAAGCTCAGTTTCATATAAATCCCGCCCCATGTTTGGATACTGCGCCCCACCACCAGGGAACATAAAAACTACCGACGGTTCAGCATCCCCAGTTTGCTGCGTCACCAACCGCTTGCGGTCACTGCTGGTCAACGCCTCAATGGCGTCAGAGGCGTCACGCACCGCCACGATACGGCGATGCGGCATCGGCTGGCGACCCGTTTGCAGCGTGTAAGCCACATCTGCCAACGGCACATCTGGGTTCTCCTGCAAAAAGGCAGCCAAATTTTGGCTAGCAGCCTCCAAAGCAGATTTTGTTTTGGCAGAAAGCTGTAGAAGCTGCCAGCTACGCGAGTTGCTGGATGGGTCTAGCTGCGGAGCTTCTTCTACAATTACATGGGCATTGGTTCCGCCTACTCCTAGAGAACTGATGCCCGCTCGGCGCGGCGAGCCATTGTTTGCCCACTCGCGCAGTTCATGGTTGACAAAGAACGGACTGTCTTCCAAATTGAGCATCGGGTTGGGGCTGGTAAAGTTGAGGCTGGCTGGAATTTGCTTATGCCGTAACCCCTGCACCACCTTGATGAACGCCGCTACGCCTGCGGCCGTGTCCAAATGCCCAATATTCGTCTTCACTGAACCTAAGCCACAAAATTGCTTCGCATCCGTCGTCTGCCGAAACGCCTGTGTTAAGGCCGTCACCTCAATTGGATCGCCTATGCGAGTGCCAGTGCCGTGCGCTTCCACGTAATCAATCGTGTTAGCATCAATGTTGGCCAAAGCAATGGCTTCAGCAATCGCCCCGGCCTGCCCATCCACGCTGGGAGCTAAATAATTCACCTTGCCAGAGCCATCATTGTTCACCGCCGAGCCTTTGATGACGGCATGAATAGTGTCCCCATCTTCAATCGCATCTGCCAATCGGCGAAGGGTTACCACGCCCACGCCACTGCCAAAAATCGTGCCGTCAGAATCAGCGTCAAAGCTGCGGCAATGGCCGTCGGAGGAAAGGATTTCGCCATCCTGAAACAGGTAGCCCTGCCGATGGGGCATCTCAAAGGTGACGCCCCCTGCCAAGGCCATGTCGCACTCACCACTCAGCAAACTTTGTGAAGCCATGTGAATGGCCACCAGCGACGTAGAGCAAGCCGTTTGCACATTCACGCTGGGGCCTCGCAAATTCATCAGATAAGAAACGCGCGTTGTCAAAAAATCTTTGTCGTTGCCAGTATGGCGCAGCAAGAAAAAGCCAACCGAAGCAACCAGTTCAGGATTGGTAAGTAAATTGTACGGCATGTAGGCGTTGTGGCCAGAGCCACCAAAAACGCCAATCGCCCCGTCAAACCGCTCTGGGTCGTAGCCCGCATGTTCCAGAGCGGTCCAGGCCATCTCCAAAAAGTTGCGGTGCTGGGGATCCATAATGGCGGCATCACGGGGGCCAAAGCCAAAGAAACTGGCGTCGAATTTATCCATGTCATCTAACGGTGCGCCAGATTTAACATAGTTAGGGTTGCGCAGTAACGCTTCGGGAACCCCCGCCTCACGCAGCTCTTCATCCGTATAAAAAGTGACGGATTCAACGCCATCGCGCAGGTTCTGCCAATATGTTTCAATGTCTTGTGCCCCAGGAAAGCGGCCTGCCATGCCGACGACAGCAATTTCTGTGCCTTCCAGAGCATCCAAGATGTCCTGATTGCTCATAATGATCCTAAAATTAAAGTTGATAAATCTAAGTAGGGGCGGTTCTCAAACCGCCCCTACTGTCAAATATTTTTTTTGGTTTATCGAACGCGCTGGCGTCTTTGGCGACGCTGCATCATGGCCTCTCTGCGGCTGGCAGCGCGATCTACGCTTTGCTCAACCGCTTTTTGTGCGCCATTCGTACCATTGGCATCCTCATTCAGGTAATCAGCCAATGTGCGAATGGTTGGGAAGCGGAACATATCTGTAATGGAGATTTCTTTGTCCACAACTTCCTTGAGTTGCCGATGAGCCTGTACTGTGAGCAGTGAGTGGCCACCCAGATCAAAGAAGTTGTCATTAAGACCTACCTGCGGCACGTTGAGCAACTGCTGCCAAATTTCGGCAATCTTTTGCTCCAGGTCGTTGGTGGGAGCAACATACGTGGTTTGCGGTTCAACTAGCACTTGATCTGGCGCGGGCAATGCTTTGCGGTCGGTCTTTTTGTTGGGCGTGAGCGGGAAGCTGCTCATGGGTACGTAAGTGGCTGGCACCATGAACTCTGGCAAGTCAGCGCGAAGTGCTTCTTTGAAAGCCGCCCCATCCAACTTCTGACCTGCCTGCATAATGACGTAGGCCACCAAACGCTTGTCGCCAGGTGTGTCTTCACGCGCAACAACCACAGCTTCACGGACAGAATCTTGCGCATTGAGCAGGGCTTCAATTTCGCCCAACTCAATGCGGTAACCGCGTAGCTTCACCTGGAAGTCGGCACGACCAAGGAAGTCGATATTGCCATCAGCACGATAGCGGGCTAAATCACCCGTGGCATACATGCGCGCCTGTGAATCTTCACGGAATGGGTCTTTAACAAACCGCTCAGCAGTCAGTTTGGGCCGATTATGGTAGCCGCGCACGACCCCGTCGCCGCCGATGTACAGATCGCCAGCGACGCCAACGGGAACGGGCTGCATCTGTGCATCCAGAATGTAAATTTGGGTGTTGGCAATGGGTGTGCCGATGGGAACGGCCGTTTCTTCCCCAGTCACCTCATAAGTAGATGACCAAATCGTCGTTTCGGTCGGGCCATACATGTTAATGACTTTGCCCGACACAATATGTTTCAACTGCTGGGCCAGGGCTGTGGGCAATGCTTCGCCGCCTACCATCATCGTCTGCACGTTGCCCAACGCTGCTACGTTCCGCTCATCCAACAGCAACATACTGGCCATAGACGGGGTGCATTGGAAATGCGTCACGTCATGCCGCTCAATTTGGGCCGGGATGGAAAAATCTTCGGTAGCCAGCTTTGGCTCTGCCAGATTCTTGAGCTCATTCAGCCGATCCAGATGTTCCAAAACGACGCTGGAAGGCACACCATAATCTATGAGGCAGGCGATGTCATCTACATCAATCTCTTTGAGGCGGTTGACCATGTGTAGTGCCGAGCGGGGCGTTCCGAAAAGGCCACTGGTCTCAAAATACCGCTCAAAGGCGAAGTTGAGCAGGGCATCCACATCTTCGGGCGTCAATTCTTCTTCATCAAACACCTCAAACGGGCTTCTGCCAGTGGCGGCCGCTTTCTCTTTGAAGGTGGGGAAGTGCCAGGCGGCGGCACGCACCAGATTCATGGCGCTGCTGAGATATTGCTTCATTGGTTCGCGCACGATTTCGCGCACTTCGTCTACGTCATCGCCAATGAAGGTGTGAAGCATGAGGGAGACGGTGCCTTTACCTGCATGTCCAGCCTGGGCGTAGGCGTCACGATAGACTTGCACTTTTTCGGCTAATTCGTCCACGCTTTGCCCCAGCAAGTGGGTTAGGATGTTGTAGCCTCGTTCCCCCGCCATGCGGAAGGTTTCCGGGTTGCCTGCGGCGGTAATCCAGATGGGCAGTTCGTTTTGGACGGGATGGGGCAGCGTTTTGACTTCCACATCCTTACCTAAGTCATTCTGCATGGTAATAGAACCGCCGCGCCACAGCTCTTTCACAATCTCGATGTCGCGGAACATGATTTCCTTGCGCTGGGCGTAGTTGCCGGGGCGGAGAACAAAGTCGTTGGGCTGCCAACCGGCGGCAATGGAGAGACCGACACGGCCGTTTGAAATATTATCGACCACCGACCATTCCTCGGCCACCCGAATGGGGCTGTGCAGGGGCAGCACGCAGCTACCAGAGCGAATCTGCACATTTTCGGTGATGGCAGCGATGGCCGCGCCGGTTACGGATGGGTTGGGGTAAAGGCCACCGAAAGCGTGGAAGTGGCGTTCGGGCGTCCAGACGGCCGAAAAACCGTGCTTGTCGCCAAATTTGGCCCCTTCCAGCAGCAGGTGGTATTTGTTGGTCACGCCTTCTTCGCTCTCGTCGCTGGAAAAGTAGAAGAGGCTAAAGTCGATATGTTTGTCGTTTTTGGGTGGTTCGGGAACGGCCGTTACATCTTCACGAGTTTTGTCATCAAAAATAACTACTTTGAAACCTCGCGCCAACGTCCAGAACAGTTCCAGAACAGAAATGTCGAAGGAGGTGCTGGTGACGGCCAGCCAGGTACCGGGCGGATCGTGAGCGATGTCTCCATCGCTAATGCGTGCATCCATGCCCACAAAGAAGTTAACGGCGTTGCCGTGCTGCACCATCACGCCCTTAGGTTTGCCAGTAGAACCGGACGTGTAGATGACGTAAGCTAAATTGTGTGACTCTACGCCGCTAAACACATTTTCGCCACTCTGCTCAGCAATCTGTTCCCAGTCGGCATCCACGCGCACGACCTGAGCTTCATGTGGCGACAGGCTGGCAACCAGATGCTTTTGAGTAAGCAAAACTGGCGTGGCAGTATCTTCCACCATGAAAGCGATGCGATCTTTGGGATAGGTTGGGTCAAGGGGTAGATAGGCACCACCCGCTTTGTGGATACCTACCAGAGCAACCATCATCTCGATGGAACGATCCATAAATACGCCCACGATAGTTTCTGGCCCGACGCCCAAATGGCGCAAATGGCGGGCCATCTGGTTGGCACGGTGGTTAAGTTGGCGGTAGGTAATTTGCTGGTCTTCGTAAACGACAGCCACGCTATTTGGCCGTTCGTCTGCCTGGGTCTCTATGAGTTGATGAATGGTAACGGCCGTATCGTAAGCCACATTCGTATCGTTCCAACCAACCAGCAGCTTTTGGATTTCTGCTGCGGACAAAATAGCGGTTTCAGCCAGGGCGCGGCTGCCATCTTTGGCAGCATTTTGCAGGAAGGTGGCAAACTGGGTTTGCATAGCTGCGATGATCTCGGGGGAGTAAACGGCCGTGTCGTACACCCAGGTTATGTTTGTTTGGTCTGGCGTTAGCAACAAAGCCAGTTCAGTTCCAGGCAGCGGCTGAAATTCAGCCACAGATTGCGTAGATTGGACTAAAACGGGCAACAGTGCGCCATCCAGTTTGGAACGCAATGCTTTCAGTTCAGGCTGACGCAGGAAGATGTCGCGATTGAATGTTTTGCGCCTACCTTGCAGCATATCCAAATCAGCTTGCAACCCAGCAACCGCATCGGCAACGCTAGCACTCTCATCGATTTTCACCTGAAAGGGAACCTGCGTGGCAAAGTAGTTGGCAAAGTCACCAACTTCAGCAGCCAATTGCGGCAGGCTAAGGGCAATGTCAAAGTTGTTGCTGCCGCTGAGGCGAGCCAGGTAAGCTGCAAAGTTTGCCGTCACGGTTTGGACATCACCCGAAACATCTGTAGGTAACGGCATGGTCGCCATCTGAAAATTTTGACCAACGACTGTATTGCTTCGGTCGGCGTAGGGCAATTCCACAGAGTTCATCTGGTTCAGGCGGCGCAACCAGTACCTTTCTTGCCGAACGATACTCTCGTTGAGGGCTGTCAGGTCGGCAATGGCAGCTGCATCCATGCTGGGGAGATGTTGATTAACGTTAAGCACCGAAGGGGAAACGGCCGTACCATCCAGCGTTTGCAAGCCAGAAAACACAATCGAGCCGCTGGTAGTAGCGACAGTGAATGATTCATCATCTATAGAAATGACTGTGCCAGGAACGGCCGTTGTAGGCTCACCCAGTTTAGCAGAATTAGTGATGAGGAGACGGCCGTTGAGATTTAGTTTTGGCAATGCCAACGGATTGGCATAGCCACCAAAATGGAGTGCATTAACTAACGCAACCAGTTTTTCAGCGGGTTGGGTCCAATCGAGCGTGGCCGCGGCTGCGGGACGATCGTTTTTGCCAAAGTAGGTTTGCTCCGCCAAATTTTGGGCACGGGGCTGCAAGCTATTGCTTTCAATCCCGGTGACAAGTTGAGTGAAGGAAGCGATGCCAGCTTCATATGCCTTCACATTGAGCGTAAAGGCAGTTTCGCCTTCAGCAATATCAAACAACTGCTGAACGAGGATATCCCCTCTGTCTATGCCACTGCGCATCTCGTGCCAGGTAACACCGTGTTGCCCTGCCTGATGCAGCAAAGCCCAAGAGGTCGCGTAAAGGCCAGCGAACTTGGGCAGAGGGCCATCATGAAAATTGATGCTGCCTTTTTGTGGCAGGGCCAAAATCTCATCGGGAATGATGCGCAAGTTCGTAATGCTGAGGAAATAATCAAAAGTTGGCTGTTGAGCCAGTGTATCTGGCAGCTGTTTGCCGGGTGCAAAAACAGGCAATGCGTTTTCAATTGCCCACTTGGTAATCGTGGTTGATTCGGTAATGACCCCGCGCACATCGTGCCCACGCTCAAGCAAAATTTCTGTGCATTGGATCAGTAACGACTCCTCTCCCATTACAAAACAGCTAAATAAATTTCCACTCATAAAATAAATACCTACCTACATCGATGTTTCAAAATCAATAAACAACGCTTGTCTACCCCTTATAAAGAGGTCATTGAAGGGCAAGCCAATCTCTTTTTTCAATCCTGGTTGGCGAGGCTCACAATCATCAGGGGAATAGTTGGGATGTAATTCTGGCTTTTGTTGAGTATGTTTAAGCTATCTGGGAGCTAATACCTTGGGCCAGTTGGCAACAATGATTTTTTAAAACTGCGTTTTCCTGATGTTCATAGTTTTCTCAATGAAACGCATTTTGTAATTAAATTCATTATGGGGTTTGGTGGCAGTCGTTTTCAATAGGCTTCTTTTCTTAACCAGTAAACGGCCGTTTTCAAGCCACAAATTATCCACAATGAAATTAGGATTACACCCTTAAAATACACTCATTTTTTAGCTGAGGATTCTTACGATTAGCCTTTCACGCTGGCCGTCATGAACAGCCTTGCCCCCCCCCCCATTGGTGTCTCCTGGAACCAAGGATTTACTCGAGTATAAATTGCATAAAAAATTTTATGGGAAGTTATTATTTCAGCACTTTGACGAAGGCCTTCGCCAAGTTTTGAACGAACGGTTCGTCCATAATTTCATTGTGGTTCCCAGGCAATAAGCAAACGTTTACATCCGTCGCAACTCGCTGCCAACCCATCTGGGGGTCTTTGGTGTCACGGTACTTATCCCGATTCCCTTCGGTAGATTTGAAGAGCGTTATCGAACCTGGGTAGCGACTGGGTACATAACAGAAGAAAGCCCGGTTATTGATATGGCTGATTTTTTGAACACGTGCGTCTTCTTTTTGCTGGTTTCCTGCACCTGCTTGTGGGTTCCGCACGTTCACTTGCTTGGTGAGGCGATATTTCTGATTAATTAACACCTGCCGAATGCCAACCCAAAACCGATGGCGATTTTGAATAAACATTTGCCGCTCCCTTTGGGGAGAAAAACGGAAAATGCGAGCAACCAGCTTGGTAGCAAGGCGAACCCATTTTAAACCAGGATGCTGGGCCGGCGTGTCAATAATCCCCACAAAGTCAACAGCGTCACCGCGGGCAACAAGCCGTTGTGCCATCTCAAACGCAACTGCGCCACCCATAGAATACCCGCCCAACTGATACGGGCCTTGTGGTTGATGTGTGAGTAACGCTTCAACGTAGTGCGCAGCCATCTCTTCAACTGAGTTGAGCGGCGTGACTTTGCCATCCAAGCCTTTAGCCTGAAAGGCAAAGATTGGCTGTGTCTCTGGTAGATAGCGTGCCAATTTGGTGAATATTAGCACATGGCCACCACCGCCGTGAACCAGGTAAAGTGGCTTTTGGTCAGCCGCGCCTTCTTGAATGGTAACAAGGGTAGGCCAGGCTTCGGTACCTGCTTGCTGGCGAAGTTTTTCGGCCAATGCCGCAATGGTACCTGCCTTAACCAGGGTGGCTAGCGGCAAATATTGGCCTGTTAGCCTTTCTATCTCAGCAAATAGATTCATGGCTTGCCAGGAGGTTCCGCCAAGATCAAAATAGTTATCGTAGATGCCGATGCGTGGCACACCAAGGATAGTTTCCCAGAGTTTTTTTAGATCAAGCTCAAGGTGGTCGCGTGGTGGCACGTAAGCTGTGTTGGCTGTTTTTGTAGTTTCTGGCTGGGATACGGCCGTTTGCAATGCAGAATATGGCAAAACAATCTCAGCCAGCGGGGTATCCCGGTCTTCAAGGAAGCTATTCAGCAGGATGTGAAACATTTCGATGGCTATTTGCTGCTGTTCTTCAGTGAAGACATCTTGATGGAAATCAAACTTGAGCTTAAAGGTGCCACTTCCTTCAAACTCATGGATGTGTAATGCAAAGCTATCGCTGCTGTGCCCAGCGGACAAATGCTCTTGTGCGACCGGTTGGCCGTTGAGGGTAAGCAACGGCCGTCTGTGATAGTTGAACATGATGTCATGGGCTTTGCTGTTGAGCGGAATGCTAGAGCCATACTGAGCAAAACGCATCACCCCACGGGTTTGTTTCTTCAGCTTCTGTATCAGCGAGGCTGGTGTCTCGTCCGGCTCAATATCTACCACAAAGGGACATAGTTCCATGAGCAGCCCCACGGTCTGGCGAAATGCCTGTGTGGGCCGGTTGTGCATAGGTGTTAGGAAGGTAAGATGCTTGTTGCCTGTAAGTTGGTAAACCAGCGCAAAATAAACAGCTGCCAAAATATTGAACAGCGTCAGCTCTTCGGTGAGATCGCGAAAATCTTCAACTGTTGCCAATCCAACCAATTTATTGGCAACTGCTGGGTCTAGCTCAACTATCTGTCTTGTCGTTTGTGTGTTTTTCTTATTAGCATGCTGCCCAAAAAAATAAAGTGGCTCGGCATCTTCCTGCAACTTTTGCTGCCAGTACCGCTCAGCACGTTGAAAGAGGGCCGAATCCCGAAATTCATGCTCATACTCACGGTAAATCTGGTAAGGCGTAACGGCTGGCGGCTTGTTATCCTCTGCTGGGATTACCAGGTTCTCGTAAGTTCGGGCGACTACTTGGTAGATAAAAAATGAGGAGGCAGCATCAGCAATGATGTGGTGCTGGTTCATCAGCCACAGATGCGCTTCTGGCCCAACCTTTGCCAAGGCAAATTGCACCAAACTGTTTTGTAGATCAAAGGGCTGGCAGATAATCTGCTGAAACCAATGGCGTGCGGCCGTTTCTGGGTCTGGTTCCGTCGTCAAATCTCTCATTTGCAGTGGTGCTTTCAATTGTGATTGCACAATCTGCTGTGGTACGCCATCCACTTTTTGGATGACCGTTCGCAGGGCGTCACTCTGGTCCACAACAGATTGGAGCGCATGACAAAACAACTCCCCATTAAAAGGCCCAGAAATGGTAAACATGATCGGTGCAGCGTAAAGTGGCACATTGGGCCGGAGCTGATGGCCAGTCCAATACAACATTTGCATCCGAGTCAAATTGGTGCGGGTATGCAAATTACCTGTGGCTTCCGTCTGGGAAACGGCCGTTGTTTGCACAATGTTTGCTTGCATTCAGATTGCCAATTCCTGCTTTGTCATCTGGCACATGATGCCAAAAACTTCAATGCCCCTTACCGGAACAACTACTTTGACAAAGGTGCATGTTGTTATGCCATCAGCAAAACCGTGGGCTTGCCGATTACACAACTTTTCCTAGAGAGCTTGCTCCATTTTCTGCGCGTTTTGCGCTTGGTCTAAACTGTTTTGCAAATCTTCTGCCAATTGAATGACGTGTGGTCTATGCAATATGCTGCTGTGCGAACCTGGAAGCGTACGCACGATGATAGGTCTGCTCACGTATGCCACCCACTCATTGGCATGATTGCCTGGATTCAACAGAGGCCGGCTCTTCGCCTCGTAAACAATCACCTCACCGTCATATCCAGAATGGGTATAGTGAAGCAGCGCATCCAAATGGGATTCGATGAGCTTCTGCCGATATTCAGGCAAATCGTCTGCCTGATCAATCACATCGGTTGCTGTCATACCGGCATCCCTAGATTGGGAACGGATTTTTTGCCAGAGTGCCCGCAAAGCAACCCGCCCTTTACGCCGAACGCGGGAATATATTTCTCCACCGCCCAGGCGCATAAATTCACGTAGCCATGACGGGGTATTATGCACAAAATTGATAAGGAAACGGCCGTTCAGCGGGGCACGCTCGCTCAAATCTGCTGGTGGGGGATCGATGACAGTTAAAATCGGCACTTCTTCCCCTGCCGCTTGCAGTTGGCGCGCAACTTCATAGGCAATGTCGCCACCCATGCAGTAACCACCCAGGTAGTAAGGTCCTGTGGGCTGCACACGTCGAATTTGCTTCAAATAGTACGCTGCCATCTCGTCCAGACGATCAAATGGCTCTGCTTCGCCATCCAACCCGCGTGCCTGAATACCATAAAACGGCTGGTCATCATCCATCAAATCCGCTAAATCCTTAAGCCACAATATATCCCCTGTGACCCCGTGAATGCAGAAGAAAGGTGGTTTGCTGCCTTTGCTGCGGATGGGGACCAGAGACGTCCAAGAATCTCCATCTGTCCCTTGGCGCATAAGGTCAGCCAAAGCCGCAATGGTGGGAGCCTGAAACAAGGTAGCCAGGGGCAGGTTGTGCCCGGTCACAGATTGCAGCTCTGTAAACAGGCGAACAGCCATCCAGGAGTTGCCCCCTAAATCAAAGAAGTCATCATGGACACTAATTTGTTCCACACCCAGTACGGATTGCCACGCGCCCGCCAGTTGCTGTTCCAGTTCATCACGCGGGGCCACATAAACGACATTGGCGGTGGTAATCGTACCGTTTTGGTATGTTGTGTCAGCAGCAATTTCACCAGAAACGGCCGTTGGCAAATCTAACTCGTTCAAAGGCAGATCAGAATCTGCCAGATAAGCTGTTAGCAACGTATCAAAGATGTTCAGCGTCAGTTCACGCTCAGCAGGCGTAAAGACATCTTCATGAAAATCGAAGAAAAAAGTGAGCGAACCATCAGACTCAAATTCATGGATGTGCAGGGCAAAACTATCGCTACCTGCTCCTGGATGCACCAGTTCTTGCTCAACAGGTGCTTCCCCAAAATGCAGCTTAGGACGATGATGGAAGTTAAACATCAAATCCAGCAAATTGTTCTGCAAGGCAACGGCCGAACCATATTGGTAATGTACCAATGTACGCTGGAGTGATTTGCTAATTTTCTTGGTCAGGCTAGGGAAAGTCTCGCCCTCCTCAAAGGTTACCAGCAACGGAGCAATTTCCATGAGCAGACCAATGGTTTGCTTCATCGCCTCTGTAGGCCGGTTGTGGAAGGGCATCATGGTAGCCAGGCGGTGGTTGCCTGTCATGATGTGCAGTTGAGCAAAGTAAAGGGTAAGCAGCACGTTTAACATACCCAAATCATGCGTCATTAAAATGACGCCGGGTCGCTGCATGGCATCTTTTAGTTGCTGCGATCTTTCCGGGTCGAGCGGCACTGGAATGCGCTGCATGTGATGGCTTTTCTTTTTGGGAGAACGGCCGTAAAACTTCAAAGGCTCTATGCCATCAGCCAGTGCGTTCTGCCAATAAGCGGCAGACTTTTGGTAACGAGGGGAAGTACGATATCCTTGTTCAAACTCAAAATAGGATTCAAACGTTGGCAACTCTGGTAGCTCACCCATGCTCCCATCTTCCAATGCATCTGTATACAACGCCATGACATGATCGTATACCAGGAAAACAGACGCAGCGTCCGTTGTAAGATGATGCTGGTTAATAAACCAGAGATAATCGGCCTCCGCCAGCTTCACCAATACAGAATCATAAGCACATTGCGTGAGATCGAACGATTGTTGGCTACGCTCCTGAATCCATTGGGTTAAATGAGTTTCAAAATCAGCCACCTCAGAGAAATCAAGACATTGTAAGGGGTGGGGTGGCGCATCAAGTACCGTACGCTGGGGGACACCTGCTTCCTCGCGAATGACTGTACGCAGCGCATCGCTTTGTGCCACAACCTTGGCAAATGCCTCTGCAAAAATTGCAGCATCCACCGGTGCCTGCCAGTGAAACGTGAGAACGACATTGAACAACGGCGAATTGGGTCGCAAACTTTGTCCCACCCAGTAGATCATCTGCAATTTGGTGAGGTTAGAGTTGGAATAAATGTCTTTTGGCGACGTCAAATTTTCTATAGTTGTTGAAGCCTGCATTCTCAGCAATTTCTCCTCTAGCCAAATGAATATTTATACAGCTTTTTAGCTGGTGAGCGGCTTACAACCCACATCAAGAACAGCGGCACGCCCAAGGCACACACTATCATAATCGGTTGGTACAAAATCTGATACCCAAGAATCCAGGGCGCAAAGCGAAACATGAGGGTTCCTACAAGTTCAAGCACCTGCTCATGAATCAGGTAGATGCCAAACGCTTTTGCACCAATATCCATGATTTGTGGAGAATAGGGCAGCTTGAGCTTACTTACTGACAGCATCGCCATCATGAACAAACCCGCGTAAATACTGGTTGTATAGGTGGAGAAGAAGTCAATCCACGGCCGACCGGATAAAGCAAGCAGCACCTCAAATTCAACCAAAGACAACAGGTAGAACAGCACAGCCCCAACAACAAGTTTGTTTTTATGACGCACAAAGAATGGCTTAAAGTCGCCGATATGGAAACCAAAGACAATACCTAATGCAAACCAGAACAGGCGACGAGGGAAGAACCACAATGGGGTGAGTCTGATCAAGTTGGGAACCAGAGGCTCACCCAGGCCAAACAGTTGTAGATAACGCAATGTCTCAACAAACAGCATGAGAACGGCCGTACTCACCAACAACCCTTTCCACCGTTTTTTGGCCAAGGGCACTAAAATGGGTGAGAGCAGGTAAAGCTGGATGAGCAGCGGAATATAATAATAAGAACCGGTAGCACCACCTACCAACAACCGGCGAATGTATTCCCAGGGCGTTGGGTAAACGCGATTATAAAAAATTGCTTGGCCAGCAAAAATAATAATTGACCAAACCAGATAGGGAATAAGCAAGCCAACGACACGCGCTCTTAAAATTGGCCATTTAATACGTGCATCCTTACGTCCAGCAGCAAACGCAATGAAATAGCCAGACACCATCAAGAAGACCGGTACGCCAAAAGCAATGAATCGGCGCACGACGGTCAGCCCCCAATAGGTAGCCGAATGGACCTGGTCATAATTAGGACAAATTACAGGCGGGGTAGGGTCGTCACAGGTCGCAGCCACTTCGGGTCGATAGCGCCAAGCCAAATCAAATGTTGCTTGATACCCAAAGGTGGCTGAATGATTCAGGATTAGACCCAAAATACCCAGTCCCATGAGCAGTAAAAATCTTCTGGTCATTTAGGAATTAAACCTTCTGGAATTGTGTAATCGGTAAGAAGTTTTCGTTAGTGCTGCAAATCTGCTCTCGCAGATTGCTTGAGCAAACCACTTTTGGCCTAAACAATCGACCTTAAAAACTTTTACCTTTTACCCAAGAACCTGAGGCAATAGATTTGTTTCATCTAAAATACCTCAGGTTCCGTTTATGCGATTCGACTGCGTTGATTGTGGTTGTAGGGAATTGCTGGAATCGCGGATATATTTAGCTATTATTCAATGTTGGGAATACACAGGCTAGACGGCCGTTTCCATCGCGCCACCTCATTCCCGACAACTTTTTAGCTTTGGGATGCCACGTAATCAGACATAGATTTTACACTTTGGAAGTTGTCAATCGTCACGTCTTCGTCCGGTACTTCAATGCCGAACTTTTCTTCTACAAAAGAAACCAGGCGCAAAATCCCAAGGGAATCAATGATGCCAGCGGCCAGCAGGTTTTCGCTTTCGTCCAGCTCATTGCTAGTGCCATTCATTAACTCTTCGCGGATATATTCTTTCAAAACTACGGATGCATTCATGTTATTGTCTCCCATTTGAGTTTAATTAGATAAAGCAACATCTTTTCTGTAAAAGTGAAGAACCCAGAATTACCTAGAACATTAAAAACTACAGATTGTCTAGCCGGATGTAAGTCCGGCCAGTTTGCCACTCATCGCTAATTTCCATGACAACGGCCGTCACCAACCGCAAACAAGATGCCTCGTTCGGAAACAAGGTGGCCACTCGCGAACGTCGTCGAATCTCGCGATTGAGCCGCTCCAACGAGTTGGTAGTGCGAATCAGGCGGCGATGGGTATCCGGGAAGGAAAAAACGGTCAACCCTTCCGGGATGTTGGTTTCCAACCAGTCGGCGAGCTTGGCTGCTTTGGATACATACTTCTTGACCACCTGAGCCAGCAACGTTTCGGCATCATGGCGGGTAGCGGCATTGAAAATGGCGCGAATGTCGGCGGCCACTTCTCGCTTCATGCCTCGCTTGGGCACGTAGGCTTGGGCATTCCGCTGCAAGTGACATTGGCAACGCTGCCAGGGAACGCCACCAAAAACGGCGCGACAGGCCTGTTGGATGCCGATGTGGGCATCAGAAATGACCAGCTCAACACCAACCAGCCCACGCTGCACCAGGCTTTGCAGAAAGCGACGCCAGTGTGCTTCTTGTTCGCTGAGCGAGACGCTGACCCCCAGCACTTCCCGTTTGCCCTCCAGATTGACGCCTGCCGCCAGCAGCACAGCGGCCGAGCGCACCTGGCCATCTAGACGCACTTTTTCATACCGAGCGTCCAGGTAGAGATATTTCATCTGGCCTAACGGCCGTTCCCGCCACTGACTGAGCTGTTCATCCAACTCAGCGGTAGCCCGGCTCACCTGCATGGAGGTTACCTCGAAGCCACACAACTGCTCGGTGATCGCCGCCACTTTGCGGGTGGAGACGCCTTGCACGTACATTTCGGCCAACGCTAGTTTCAAGGCCCGCTCACTACGCAGCCCCTTTTCCAACGCTTGGGGGTAAAAGCCACCTTCGCGCACCTGGGGCACATCGAAGGTGATTTTGCCGACGCGGGTGGCCACGCTCTTGGGCTTGTACCCATTGGCCTGTCCCTGTCGTTCGGCTGACCTTTCGTAGGGGCCGACACCTAAATGCTTCTGTCGCTCCAGCTGCATAGCTATATTGATGACCGTTTGAATCAGGTCTGGCACGACATCGAACCCTTGCTGGGCAATCTGTTCGAGTAATTCTGCTGGTAAAGTACAATCGGTTTGGTAGGTCATGAATGTCTCCTATTGGTTGTGGTAACTTCTAGGGTACTTCATGGCCTACTCTTGCCAAAAATTACAGAAACAACGTTACACTATCTTTAATTAGGTTCAGAGAATTAGAGTGTTCCTACTCTGGTAACATGCCAATAAGTTAGCAATGAATTCTTTAGAATAGCCTTACAACGTTTAGAATAATTGTTAATTGGGGAAAGAAAGTTGAGTCATTGCTTCTCGGCAGCTAAACCCACGCAAAATTGAAGGGGGAAGCTACCGAAAAGCAATGAGGAAGCTCTAATTATACATTCAGGGTTTCTAGCACATGCGCCTTGCCAGACATGATGCCATCGGCAAAATCCTCTTCCAAAATGCCAGCTTGTTTCGCCATTTCGTGGAAGTTGGTGGAGCGATTGGAAATGTCTGAAGCGACCAACATCATTTCCAGCTCAACCAGCGGCATCGACTTCATCAAATCGATCACGAGGTCTGGATCGACGCCATCACCGCCGTAATCACCCAGGGCAAGTGAACGGGAGAAGCCATAATGTTGTTGTAGTCGTCTTTTTAGCAAACGGCCGTAATTTTCAGCACGGTCAGGTCGTTTAAAGGCAGACTCAGCAGCCCAGGCACAAACTGAGGCTGAGTAGAAAGCTGCCTGACAACCATGCGAGAAAATGGGGTCAACAAACGCTCCCGCATCCCCAATGCAGCCAAAATTCGGGCCGGCTGGCTTGGTGGAGTAAAAAGAGTAATCTGGGCGGAACGCCATAGAGCCTTCTTGGTAACTGGCCGACTCCAACAATTCCTTAAAGTACGGAATCTTATTAACAGTGGACAAGAAGTAAGGCTCCATTTCCTTTTTGCCCATGCGCTTTACATTGCTGGTATTAATGATCAACCCAATGCTAATTTTGTCTTTTAGCTGAATATGCCACGCCCAACCATCTTCGTGGGAAGATATAAAAGTAACAGGTTCCACTTTGCCAATGCTCTCTGGCCCGTAGCTGCTGCCATCAGCCCCAATGTACTTACCGCCTGTGAAATACCCCCACATTCCCAGGAATGTCCGGTGGCCTTCAACGAGCCTGCGTGACTTAAACTGTTTTGCCAGGACGGAGCTGTTGCCGGAGGCGTCAATAACGTAGCGACATTGAATTTTACCCGCCCCACGTGTGTCATCTCGCATGCTATGGTAACTAACAATAGGTTTTGGGTCTGAAAAATCAACACCCGTTACGCTAACTTCTTCAAATACAACTGCGCCTTCAGATTCAGCATAGCGCAACAGAATGTCATCAAACTCATCCCGCTCTACATGCAAAGCCGGTCGGTCGTAGCCAAAAGAAGAGAAGGAAAATTGGTGGATACGGCCGTTCCAAACTGTAATGCCACCGGCCTTAGCCAAAAAACCAGCTTCTTCAATTTTCGGGGTCACACCAGAGTGATCCATAAATTTCCAAAAATGAGGGATCAAGCTCTCACCAACCATCGGGCGCGGGAAGCGAGCTTTTTCAAACAACACAACTTCATACCCCCGCTGTGCCAACAAGGTAGCTGCATGACTACCCGCAGGGCCACCACCTATCACAACAACATCGCAACTATTCGGAATGCTTCCACTGTTTTCCATTTGTACGCACCTTTTTATAAAATATGTTTGCTCAAAGTTCTTTACAATTTAAACAGCCACTGGCTGACTCATTTTTGCATTTACCTTGCGAACCGCCTGCAAACCAGGTGAGGGCTCATCTTGATAGACACGTCCAGCAAAAATATCAATAAAATCTTCTACATAACGTGAATGGACAAAGAAAGCAAAAGAAAACGGGTTGGCCCAGAAGCAATCCAACGCATCCTGAATCGTATCCATACCTTGTTCACAACGAGCCTCATAGGCGGCAAACGGGTTTTCTTGGTCTCGTCCAATCCCTTCATGCAAATAATCGGCAATTGCCTCAGCCGCCATACGCCCTTCTACCAGAGCAAATTGAAGGCCAAAAGAGAAAATGGGATCAATAAAACGATGAGCATCCCCCACGCACAAGAACCCCTTGCCAGTGAATGAGTGAATGTGGTAAGAGTAATTGGAAGTGGCACGCACGTCCTCAACCAAGCTAATGTCAGGGATTCGTTTGGTAAGCTCCGGGTTTATTTTTTTCATTTCACGCAAATAGAACTCACGCATATCTTCGCCAGAACTCCGATAATAGTCAGACGGCGTTACAACCCCAACGCTAACGGTTTCTTCATCAATTGGAATAAACCAAGCCCAATGGTTTTCTTTTTCGTAAAAAATGAGGGTGTTATCTTCTTCACCCCGTTTGGCATTTTTAACATGGGAATAGATGGCAAGCTGGCGTGAATATTTGCCACGCTCTTTCTTGCTGGCAACCCCTTCATTGGAAAGAAATGTTGCTTGCCCAGAAGCGTCTACAACAACTTCGCCAACAACATCAACCAAGGAACCATCCTCACGACGTACTTCTACGCCACACGGTGAGCCATCATCCTTAAACAAAACTTTTGTCGCCTTCCCATGCACAAACTGCACGCCAACCTCTTTGGCTTTATCCAGCAGCATCTTGTCAAAATCGCTGCGGCGTACTTGCCAGGTTGTAGACTTCTCTAACTCACCAGCCTCATTTCGTCTCATAACGGGAATCGTGAAGTTGTTTTTGCCTTCCTGCCCATAGACGATTGTTTTATGCTTCACTGTGCAGCGGGTCTCTTTAATGGCATCACCCAAGCCAAGTTGGCGCACGGTTTCACCACATTCACCCGTCATAGATTCGCCGATGTGAAATCGGGGAAACGGGTCTTTTTCAATCATGACGGATTTAATTCCCTTTTGCGCCAAGAAGATTGCGTTTGAGGAACCACCAGGGCCAGCTCCAATAATGACGACTTCTGTTTTTAAGGTATCTTTTTGCATTTTCTATTCTCTCTCTTTACTAATTTCCAACTAATTCTAGAGTTTGTGAGGCCATTGCTTGCAATTCCCGACGGTTGATTTTACCAGTGGAGGTACGTGGGAATTCAGACATAACGTGTATTTGGCTAGGTACTGCATAAGGGGGCAGCTTTTCGCCTACATGTTTTGACAAAATGGCTTGGGTGAGTTCTGCATCCTCATTGGGAATAACGGCCGCTTCAATCAAGTTGCTGCTATTACCATCTGAAACTGTGTAAACGGCCGCTTCCTTCACATCATCATGAGAAAGCAACGCAACTTCCACTTCGTCCAGCTCCACACGATACCCGCGCGTTTTAACCTGACGGTCTTTCCGGCCGAAATAAAGGAAATTACCATCAGGACGCTGCAACACTAGGTCGCCAGTTCGGTAGAAAACATCTTCGTAATGGCCGAATACCAGGCGGCGGTAAAAACCCTTTTCATTTAGGTCCGGGCGACCCCAATAGCCGCGCATCACCGTACCGCCACGCACTAACAGCTCACCAACTTCACCTTGCGCCACAGGTTGATCGTCGGCATCTACCACCAACATCTCCTCATTGGCGCAGGCCAAACCAATTGGAATTGTGTCTTCAAAATCATCTGGCAACTCTGGCACGTGATAATAAGTGCAAACGTTTGTTTCCGTCGGGCCATACAGGTTGCTAAACCGTTTATCGGACCAAATCTTCATCAGTTCACGTAAATGCTTGGTGGGGAATACCTCACCTGCAAACAGAACCCAGCGCAATGCGCTCAAATCGCGCGATTCCAGTGCACCTCGCTCCATCAACTGAATAAGCGCAAACGGCACAGTGTAGGAAACAGTAATCTTTTCATCCTGTAAAAGCTGGGAATGGCTAGCGGGGAATTTGGTGATGTATTCTGGAATGATGATCACCGTACCACCCGCTAACATCGTGGCGAACAGGTCAAACGTAGACAGGTCAAAATGATAAGGTGCATGGTTGGTAACGCGGTCTTCATGCGTCAGCTCGTATTCAGCACAGGCCCATTCAGCGAAGCTCAAGGCACTGCGGTGTGTGTGCATGATGCCTTTAGGCGTGCCAGTAGAGCCAGAGGTGTACAGAATATATGCTAAGTCTTGTTCAATGACGTGAATATCTGGCTTATTGTGCGCGTCTGGATTAGTTACCTGGCTCCAGGAGATGCAGGTCACGGCCAAATCTTCTTGTGGTTCTACACCTATCAGGCAGCTCAAATCCGTATCGGCTACCATGCTACGTACCTGGGCCAGCTTGTTTGGCTTGGTAATCACCACATCAATCTGGCAATCGGTAATCACATAACTCAGCCGCTCAACAGGTGCAAATGGATCTAGCGGCACATACGCTGCGCCTGCTTTCATAATGCCGTAAATGGAAACGGCCGATTCAATATCCTTGTTGATATAAATACCAACCCGGTCGCCTCGTTTTACACCCTGCTGTTGCAGCAAGTGAGCTAGATTATCGGTCTGCTGTTGCAAAGTGGCGTAGGTAATGCCTTTTCCATTACAACGAATCGCTTCACGTTCTGGATATATTACGGCCGTTTTGTCAACTGCTTGTGGCAAAGAATAGATCATTTCTACAACCCCAGTAATCTTGAAATAATGTTTCTTTGAATGTCAGACGTGCCAGAATAGATGGTTCCACCCATCGCATCCCGCAAATCCCGCTCAATCTCAAATTCGGTCATGTAACCATAGCCACCCAGAATCCGAATCGCATCCAGGCTAGAGGCCACATAAGATTCACTGATATACAGCTTGGCCATGGCAGCTTCCATCGTTGCTGTTTTCTTTTGGCTCTTTAACCAGGCCACCTTGTATAGCAGGTTCCGTGCCGTTTCCAGGCGCACCTTCATATCGGCAACGCGGTTGGAAATCGACTGATACTTACCAATGGATTGGCCACCTTGCTTGCGGTCACGTGCATATTGAATGCACTTTTCTAGCTGGAACTCCATCGCCCCTAAATGACTACCCAAAATACAGCTACGCTCCCACTCCATAGAATGAGCAAAAATTTTGGCACCGCCACCTTCACTCCCCAGCAAGTTTTCTTCAGGAATGAAGCAATCTTCTAGCACCAGTTCGCCCATTGGCGAGGTCCGCAGCCCCATCTTCTCAATGTCACGGCTAACGCTAAAACCTGGCGTACCGACTTCTACGATGAAGGCTGTAATACCCCACATGCCCAATTTGGGATCTTTTGTGGCAAAAACCACTGCCAGATCGCAAATCGGAGCACTGGTCACAAACATCTTGGTGCCATTCAGGCAGTAACCGCCGTCTACTTTTTCATAGCGAGTGCGCAAGCTGTACGCATCCGAGCCAGAATCTGGTTCCGTCATGCCGTGTGCGCCAATAAGTTCGCCACTAATGAGCCGGGGCAGATATTTACGCTTCTGCTCATCTGTACCGACAGTTAAGATGGGATGCTGTACGCTCCACATTTGCGCATTTAGGGCAAAGCTCAAACCATTGTCTCGGCTGCCGTAACCCAAGCCTTCCATGGTGAGCATCGTTGTAAGAATATCAAGCTCAGACCCTCCATACGCTTCTGGAAAAGAGAGTCCTAAAATGCCAAAATCAGCACATTTCTGCCAATTTTCGCGGGAAAACTCACCTTCTTTGTCTCGCTCAACTAGGCCTTTGTTGAGCTCTTTTTGGGCAAATTCGGCAACAGATCGTTTAAATTCTAATTGCTCATCACTCCAAGAAAAATCCATTTGGTTTTTTACTCGCTTCGTTTGTTGAATAAAATTTATTGAATCAGAACTGTTTTGTGTCAACCCCTAGGCCATGTCTATGTTTTGTCTAGGTTTTCAGACCAGGCTAAATAACTTTCAAAGCAGCTTACAAATGCATAATGACTGTTGATAAATCGCACACAGCTTGCAAGATTACCCAATTGTCATTCAATATGGTTTCTTCGAGTTATCGACTAAGGCTTCTTTGCTCATCCTTTGAAACGTCTTGCCAGTTACATAAGCAATGGGTGGGGCAGAATGTTGGCTTCGGTGGGGAAAAGGCGAACATGATGTTGAATGCCAAACGCAGCTAGCTGTCTTGTAAAAAGTTGCTTCAACCTCAGTCAAATATGTACTGCTATAAGGTGGGTTTAGATGCCGCTACCAGACTGATTTTGAGGCTAAAATTAGCATTATAAAGTTTCGTTCAACCTTACGGCCGTTTCCAACAAACAGTCGGCCAAAAACAGGTTGTTAGACAGCAATGTGCTCACTTTTTGCGAATGGCTGAATGGGGAACAACCCTAGCTAAAATAGGATAAAGGGTTTTGTTTGGAATCGAAATGAGAAGATGGTGGGGGTCTATTGACGATAAAGTTTGTCTAGCAGACGGCGCATTTCATGGTACTCTGCTTCTTCCACTTTACGGCCGTGTGACAGCTTAAACGACTCAGGCAATGCACGCCTCACCTTGGCTGGGGCACCATTGGCATCCATAAAGGCTGCAATGCGTTCCGCTTCACGCTGCGGGTTGGCACACACATCCTTGTAATGCACCGTCAGGAATGCCTTCTCACCCACAATGGCCCGCTCCCGCGCAATGTTCTTTTCAACATAATACACCTGCTCGCACACCTGCTGCAATACGCTTTTACCATCAATATTTTCACATTCACGCGGCCGTGCGCCTAGCCACGTTGGGTAGCGCGTCGTCCGTGCTTTGTAGATCGATTGTGCCGTGTCCAGCGGATCGCGCATGACCTGAATAAACAACGCATTGGGAAACACTTTGCGAATCGCACCAATACGAAGGCTAAGAACGGTCGTTTTGTTGAAAAACGGGAGGTCAAACACTTGCTCCGTTGCGGCAACGGCTTGGTACATCCCCTGCGCCTGCTGCGGAGAGACATTGTCCGGTTCTACAGGCCCATACCGATTACGGAACCAGTAGGCCCAAATCGTTTCCCCCTCGGCAGGCGCGGCGCGCCCAGCAGTGCGGCCGAAATTACTTTCAAATGAGCCTGTATTTTGGTCTCCACCCATTCGCTTAGCCATTTTAGCTGTGGTAATGGGTAACGGTTTGCCTAAATGAAAGCTGGAAATGGCGGTGAGGTTGGAGAAGTAAGAGGTGGGAATAGCCCAGCTAACCACCTGACGGGTGAGCGTAGTGCCTGCGCGCGGGGGTGCCACAATGAACGTTGGGCTATATTGCAGCTTATCAGCCCCACGCTGAAACTTCTCTAGCACGTTGAGGCCGAAAAACATCAGTTTGTCTTGAAATTTGCTAAACCCGTTAACAGCCATTGCCGTCATTCTCCAATATCGATTGCCGTCAAAATATTTTGCATCAAGATGGTTGCTGAACCTGGAGGCTTTGCCGAATAATTTGCAAAACGGCCGTTTCCTGACCCTGCAAATAAAAATGACCACCAGGAATTAGGTGCATCTCGCCGGGTTGCGTTGTGTGGGTTGCCCAGGCGGCCAGATTTTCTGCTGGCACCAGCGGATCGGCTTCTCCGCCAAGTATGATAATCGGGCAGCTCAGCGGTGGTTCTTTATAGTATATGTACCCTTCGTACACTGCAAAATCGGCGCGAAGCATTGGCAGCAGCAAACCCAGCAACTCTTCGTTTTCCAGAACGGCCGTTGGCACGGTGTCCAATTCCCGCAATGCTGCCACAAACGCCACGTCATCCAAATGGTGCATGGGCGGCAGCTTAACCAGCAAATGGGGTGCGCCATAACCAGAAACAAATAGCTGCCGGGGCACCACGCCATCTTGCCTGAGCCGCCGCGCCAGTTCAAACCCCACCAGCGCACCGAGCGAGTGACCAAAAAAGGCGAATGGCTTGTTCAGCAACGGCCGTATCGCAGTGGTTAAGTCATCCAGCAATGATTCGATAGTTTGGTACGGCCGTTCCAAAAAGCGCGTCTCCCGGCCCGGTAACTGCACTGGCAGCACCTCAATGTCTGGAGCCAACCAATCGACCCAAGTGCGGTAAGTGCCAGCCCCGCCGCCCGCATGGGGCAAACAAAACAAGCGTAACGCGGCCTGCTCATTGGGCTTGGCGTAGGCAATCCAGGGCGACTCAACCATTCGCTTTTTGCGCCTCATCCAACCGCGCTTGTAACGCGCTGGCGACTTGTTGCACCACGGGTTCCTGAATCACGCCAATGTGATCCGTTTCATATTGGCACATCTGTACACGTTCACTGGCTACTTTGTCCCAGCCCAGCGTCTGGTTCATAAACCGACCGCGCCGAATCATAAACATATCAATCTGCCCACGGAAAGTTCCATCAGGGCGGTACAATATTCGCGATTTGCCGGTAACAAACTCCATCAGATAATAATCCCGATGTTGCCGCAAAATTGGCGCGCCAGTTGCCACATAAATTGAGAATATTAAGCGCTTGAGCTTTCGAAAAGTCCGCAACAATCGCCGACGAGAGCGCATGACAATGCCATACCCAGCCCGACGCACTTTGCCTACAACCGTTTTGGGAACGTTTTTATCAAAACCAAACAGAGGCAATTCGCCCACGTTTGGCCCCACCCCTTCCTGATTTTGCACAAGCAACTCATTCCGCGTGCCCAGGGCGGATGGTTCAAGCAGTGCCAGCACGGCTACCTCTTTGCCAGCTTCTTGCAGCAGACGGGCAATCTCATACACCACCATGCCACCAAAACAAAAGCCACCCAGGTAGTACGGCCCTTCGGGCTGGAATTGCCGGATTTCGGCCACATATTTTTGGGCAAGCTCTTCAACTTTAGGTGGCGCAACGCGATGCCCAGTCCAATCTGGCGGCTGCACCCCGTAGAACGGTTGGTCATCGGCTAGATTGTCAGCCAATTTTTGGTAGTTAAATACATGCCCTGCCCCACCATGCACCATATAAAACGGCGGTCGATTGCCCCCCTCTTTGATGGGAACGAGAGCAGACCAAGCGTCGGACGGCCGTTGCTTTTCAATCACCTCAGCCAACTGTGCCACCGTGGGATATTGGAACAGCAAGGTAATGGGCAGCCCCTTCACAATTTGTTTATCAATTTGGGCAAACAGTTGCGTTGCCAGCAGCGAATGGCCGCCCAGCGAGAAGAAATTGTCGTGAATGCCAACCTGCGACACGCCTAAAATCTGTTCCCAGATGGTTGCCAACTGCCGCTCGACGCGGCTGCCTGGCGCAACGTAACTGCTTTCCCGGCTGGCCACATCTTGTGATGGTGCAGGTAATGCTTTGCGATCCACTTTGCCGTTGGGCGAAATGGGGAAGGCTTCTAGCGAAACAAACGCATTGGGAACCATGTAATCGGGCAAGGTTTCCTGCAAAAAGCTGCGTAAATTGGTGGGGGATGGCGTAGAGCCATTGGCCGACAGCAAGTAGGCAACCAAACGCTTGTCACCTGGCTTATCTTCACGGGCGAGGACGAGGGCTTCTTGAACGGCCGTATGCTCCCTTAACGCCGTCTCAATTTCACCCAACTCAATACGGAACCCCCGCACCTTCACCTGATGATCTATCCGACCCAGAAACTCTAGGGATCCATCCGGTAGCCATTTCACCAAATCACCTGAGCGGTAAAATTTGCGGTTTTTGAACGAAATCCGCTCGTCCAATGTCAGTTCCACGAACTTTTCGGCCGTTAAGTCTGGCCGATTGTGGTAGCCACGTGCCAACGCCAGCTCGCTGCCAATGTACAGCTCGCCAGGAATGCCTTGGGGCAAAGGCTGCTGGTTGGCATCCAGCACCAACGTTTGAAAGTTGTTGATCGGTTTGCCAATGGGCGGCGTGCCATCAACTTTTTCTACAATGTTCATGGTGGTGCAAACCGTTGCCTCCGTGGGGCCGTAGGCATTGACAAAGCGACGACCCGGCAACCATTTGGCCGCAATCTCCGCCGAGCAGGCTTCCCCCGCCGAAATGATTGATTTCACGCCGCTCAACTCGTCGGGCGACATGACCGCCAAAGCCGAGGGTGGTAGGGTAACTACCGTGATTTCTTTGTCTCGCAGCAGGTGGATGAGCGCGGGGCCGGGCATCATGCTGCGCTGCGGTGCCAGCACCAGCGTGGCGCCCGCCAGCAGCGTCGTTGTCACTTCAGAGACGGAGGCATCGAAGCTGAAGCTGGCAAATTGCAAACAGCGGCTCTCTGGCGTTAGGCCAAACGTCTCGATTTGGGCTTCGGCCAAGTTGGGAATGCCGCGATGCGTCACCAGCACGCCCTTCGGCCGTCCCGTCGAGCCAGAGGTGTAGATGACGTAGGCCAGATTTTCGGGGCTGACGCCGCTGTCGAGGTTGCTGGTGGGTTCATTTTCAACTTTGTGCCAGTCGCTGTCCAGTAAGAAAACGGCCGCTTCCGTTTCCGGCAAATCTGGCAGTAAATGTTCCTGGGTGAGTAGCGTTTTTACGCCGGAATCGGCCAGCATGTAGGCCAGCCGCTCCTGCGGATAGGTCGGGTCGAGCGGCAGATAAGCTCCGCCCGCCTTGAAAATGCCCAGCAAAGCAATTACCATGTCGGGCGACCGCTCCACGGAAATGCCCACCAACGTTTCTGGCTTCACGCCCTGCTTTTGGAGGTAATGAGCCAGTTGATTCGCTTTTTCATTAAGCTGACTATACGACATTTCCACGTCTTCATAGATGAGTGCCAACTTATCGGGCGTTTTTTCTACTTGCAGCTCAAATAGTTGATACACGGTGGGGACGGGATGGTTGTAGGTGACGGCCGTACTGTTCCAAGCTGCCAACTGCTGCCACTCCGCTTCGGTAAGCATGTTTAGCTGGGTTATGGGCTGGTCAGGGTTGGCCACAATCGCCGCGGCCAGCGTTTGCAAATGCCCCGCCATTCGGACCAGCGTCTCCGGCTCAAAGAGATCAACGTTGTAAACAAACGAACCAATCAGGCCATTTTCTTCGGCCGTCAGCGACAGGCTCAGATCAAACTTGGCTGCGCCAAAATCAACTTCAAGGGAACGGCCGTTCACCACACCAGCTAATTGTAAAGGCGTGCGTGCGGCCGTTTCCAACGTAAACAGGGTCTGAAAAATTGGATTATAGTTGAGCGACCGTTCTGGCTGAAGCTCTTCTACCAGCTTTTCAAACGGCACGTCCTGATGGTCGTAAGCACCCAGCGCTGCTTCTTTCACCCGCCCTAAAAGTTGGCGGAAGCTGGGTGCACCACTCATGTCCGTGTGCAGCGCCAATGTGTTAACGAAGAAGCCCACTAACCCCTCGATTTCGGCTCGGTTGCGGTTGGCTACCGGTGAGCCAACGACCACGCTTTCCTGCCCGGTGTAACGGTAAAGCAGCACCTTAAAGGCTGCCAAAGCCGCCATAAACAAGGTCGCACCTTCCTGCCGGGCCAACGTTTGTAGCCCATCAGCAATGATTTTATCTAACGTCACTGACTGCCGCTTGCCCACGAATGTTTTGCTGTTGGGACGCGGTTTGTCTAGCGGCAGCTCCAGCAGCGACGGCGCGCCGTGCAGGTGATTTTTCCAATAACCAATCTGCGCCGCCAGCACGTCGCCTTGCAGCCAATTTCGTTGCCATTCCGCAAAATCGGCATACTGGATGGGTAGGTCGGGCAGGTTGGCAGTTTCATTCTGTACCGTAGCGTTATAAACGGCCGTTAACTCCCCAAACAGCACCCCCATTGACCAGCCATCCGAAATGATGTGGTGCATCATGAACACGATTATGAAATCATCATCTGCCAGCTGAAAAACGGTGGTGCGGAAAAGTGGGCCAAGTTTCAGGTTAAACGGCCGCTGCGTCTCGGCAAAAAGCTGCTTCTCAGCCACCTGCTCATTATTGGCGGCCCGCCGCAAATCGAGGACGTTGAGGGGTAATTCAATTTCTGGCAGCACTTTTTGGTATGGCGTGCCAGCTTCAGATACAAAAACTGTCCGCAGCGATTCGTGCCGCTGGGCCAGTTGGTTAAGGCTGGTTTGGAGGACGGCCGTATCCACCACCCCACGCAGCCGAAATGCTGCTGGAATGTGGTAAACCGGACTGCCCGGCTCTAGCTGCTCTAAAAACCAGAGCCGTTGCTGGGCAAAAGAGAGAGGTGATTTTTCTAAATTAGTGCGCTGGGGAATGGTTGGCTCAGTGGACGAATCCACCCCTTCTTCGGCCAACATCATTTCTAGCAGCGCCAATTCTTCAGCAGACAATTCCGCTGACTCAGATTGTTGATCAAACGCCATTAAGTTACTGCTCCTGCTCTTCGCTTCGCTTCTAAAAGCTGCTTCATCTGCTCCGAGGTCATGTCCCCTAATTTTTGCAGCACGGTGGCAATCTTCTCCGCTTGCCCCGGCTGCGCCTCCAAGGCCACAATCGCCACTGCCAATTCGGCCACGGTGGGCGACTCAAACAGACTCCGCAGCGGCAAATTGGTCTTAAATGATGATTTCAGGCGCGAGATAACCTGGGTAGCCAACAGCGAGTGACCACCTAAATCAAAAAAGTTGTCATTTACGCCAACGCGCTCCACGCCCAGAATTTCTGACCAAATTTTAGCGACAATGACTTCAACGGCCGTTCGTGGCGCCACAAATTCCTGTTCAATTGCCCGAGCTGTGTCGTCGGGTTCGGGCAGGCCGCGCCGGTTGATTTTGCCGCTGGGGGTCAAAGGCATCTCGTCCAGCAGCATCACCAGGGCGGGCACCATGTATTCCGGCAGACGATCTTTCAAAAAGGAACGTAACGTCAGCGCATCGGCCGCTTGCCCCGGCTGGGTCACGACGTAAGCTACCAGCCGCTTGTTGCCCTGTGAATCTGGTTTGGCGAGAACGGCCGTTTCCTTCACTGCCTCATGCTCACTCAACACCGCCTCGATCTCCCCCGGCTCAATGCGGAACCCGCGAATTTTCACTTGCTGATCCACCCGACCCAGGTATTCGATATTGCCGTCGGCACGGTAGCGGGCCAGATCCCCTGTGCGGTAAACGCGCCCCCCCTCTGTCCCCCCCAGCGGGGGGGAATTAAAGGGGGGGATGGTAAACTTCTCGGCAGTCAACTCCGGCCGATTCAAATACCCCCGCGCTACATTATCCCCGCCGATGAGCAGTTCGCCGGGAACGCCGACGGGGACGGGCTGCATGTGCGGATCAACCAGGTAGATTTGGGTATTGGCAATGGGCTTGCCGATGGGCGGCAGAGCATCCCAGGTAGTCGGGTCGGCAGGCAGATCGTAGGCGGTGGCGACGTGCGTTTCCGAGGGGCCGTAATGGTTTGCCAGGCGGCAGTTGGGCAGCCGCTGGAACAAGGCCACGATGGGCGGAGTGGTTTGTAGCTGCTCCCCGGCCGTAATGAGTTCGCGCAGCCGCAAATCCAAAGTCGGCTGGGCAGCAAACGCTTCGGCCAACTGCTGTAAGGCCACAAAGGGCAAAAAGATGCGGTTAACCTGCTTTTCGGCGACTAGCTGCGCCAACTGCTCCGGGTCGCGCCGAATGGCTTCATCAATCATCACCAGCGTGCCGCCGCTGCACAGCGTGGCAAAAATCTCCTGGCAGCTTACGTCGAAGCTGAGGGTGGTGAATTGCAATGTTTTGTCGCCGAGGCCGCAAGTTGTATTTTGTAGCTGCCATGCCAGCAGATTAGCGATGGCTCGCTGGGGCAAGGCCACGCCCTTCGGCCGTCCCGTCGAGCCAGAGGTGTAGATGATGTAAATGAGATCGTCCAGCGTAACCTCGCTGGTTGGATTTTCTTCGCTTTCTTGGGCGATGCTGTCCCAATCACTGACAAGGCAGATAACCCTAGCCTGATGTTCCGGCATGGCGGGCAGTAAATTAGATTGGGTCAGCAGCACTTTGGCTCCGGAATCGGCCAGCATGTAGGCCAGCCGCTCTTGCGGATAGGTGGGGTCGAGCGGCACGTAGGTTCCGCCTGCCTTGAGGATGCCCAGCAGCCCTACCAGCATCTCCAGCGACCGCTCCACCGACAAAGCCACCTTCACATCGGGGGCAATGCCTTGCTTTTGCAGCGCGTGTGCCAGTTGGTTGGCACGGCCGTTTAGCTCGGCGTAGGTCACAGTTTGGTGGGGAAATTCGGCGGCGATGGCGTTTGGCGTTTGGGCAGCCTGCTGCTCGAAGCGTTGGTGGATGGGTTGTTGGGGGTAAACGGCCGTTGTCTCATTCCAGTCCACCACCACTTTTTGCCGCTCATCTTCAGTCATCAAGGGCAAAGCACCGATTGGCTGGCTGGGGTCGGCGGCGATTCCTGTTAGCAATGTTTGAAAATGTTGCCAAAAGCGGCGCATCGTCCCTTCGGCAAAGAGGTCAACATTGTATTCCAAATAGCCCGTCATGCCATCTGCTTCTTCCACCAGCGACAGGGCGAGATCAAATTTAGACGTGCCCGTATCCGCCTCCAGCGGCGTAACGGTGAGGCCGGGCATCTGCACGGATGCACCCGTGGCGTTGTGCAGGACAAACATTACCTGGAAGATGGGATTGTAGCTGAGGGCACGTTCTGGCTGAAGCTCCTCCACCAGCTTCTCAAAAGGCAAATCCTGGTGGTCGTAAGCGTCGAGGGTTGTATTTTTGACCTGCGCCAGCAGCTCTAAAAAGGTGGGATTGCTTGCCAAATCGGTTCGCAGAACCAGCGTATTCACAAAAAAGCCAATCAGCCCCTCAATTTCGGCGCGGGTGCGATTGGCGATAGGTGAGCCAACCACAATATCTTCCTGGCGGCTGTAGCGGTGGAGCAGCACGTTGAAGGCGGCAAACAGGGTCATGAACAGCGTCGTGCCGGCTCGCTGGCTCACCTGCTTCATCGCCTCAACCAAGGCTGGGTCAATGGTGAGTGGCAGTCGTTGACCGCGATATTCCTGCACGGCTGGACGGGGAAAGTCGGTGGGCAGTTCCAGGCGCGGCGGCGCGCCCGCTAACTGATTTTTCCAGTAGGTTAGCTGCTTTTGCAGCCGTTCGCCTCTCAAATAATCTCGCTGCCAGACGGCAAAATCGGCGTATTGGATAGGCAGCGGGGTGAGGAACCCTCTCCCTAGCCCTCTCCCAGGGGGAGAGGGGACAATTTCCTCTCCCTCCGGGGGAGGAATAAGGAGGGGGGAATGCGTGCTTACAAAATCCTTGTACAGCACCGACAGCTCATTCAGCAGCACCCCGCGTGACCAGCCATCGGAAGCAATGTGGTGCATGGTGAGGATGAGCCGATGCTTGTCGGGAGCCAGCTTGAGTAGACAGGCACGCAGCAGGGGATCGGTGGTGAGGTTGAACGGCCGTCTCGTTTCTACGGCCGTCAGTTTAGCAATTTCGGCTTCACGCTGCGCGGTGGGCAAACCCTGCAAATCTTCAACGGGAACGCTGATGGTCACTTCATCGGTGACTTGCTGGGAGGGCTGGCCCTTGACGGCCGTAAAGGTCGTCCGCAATGCCTCATGCCGCTGCACAATTTCGTTCAGGCTGGCGGTGAGCGCCGCTACGTCCAAGTCACCCTCTAGCTGGAAGATGGCCGGAATGTGGTAAGCCGGGCTGCCCGGTTCCAGTTCTTCCAAAAACCAGAGCCGCTGCTGGGCAAAGGAAAGGGGCGCAGCCGCATCATCCTCGCGGCGGGTAATGCCCTGCGGCGCGGCCTGCGCTTGTTTCTGTTTCAATTTCATTTCCAGCAAAGCACGCTTGGCTGGGGATAGCCCCGCCAGGCGATCTTTTGCCTTATTCTGCTCGGTTGGTTGGTTTGTCATACAACTACCTAAAAATTTATCGGCTTGGTAGGGGCAGACCTCCGTGTCTGCCCACTCCAGGGTGCACACGGGGGTGCGCCCCTACTGTTGTTATTCTTCTGCCATCATCTGCGCCAAAAGTGCCTCGGCTTCTTCGTCAGACAGATTTTCCAATTCAACCATCAGGTCGGCCATTTCATCGTCGTGGGATGCGGCCGTTTCCGCCTGCATCTGCTCAATTTCAATCGCTAATTCAGCAATGGTGGGTATCTCAAAAAAGCGACGCTGGGATAGCTCCACATTTAGCTGGTCGCGGATGCGGGAGACGACCTGGGTTGCCAGCAGGGAGTGACCACCCACATCGAAGAAGTTGGCGTGAATGCCAATTTGCTCGCGCCCCAAAAGCGGCTGCCAAATATTCGCCAGGGTGATTTGCAGGGGCGTGGTGGGGAGTACGGCCGTATCCATCAACCCGGTCTGCAATTCTTCTGGTTTGGGCAAGGCTTTGCGGTTAATTTTGCCCGTTGGCCCCAGCGGCATAGCATCTAGCAAGAAAAAGTCGCTGGGAACCATGTAGCCAGGGAGCCGCTGGCGCAAAAAGTCGCGCAGGTCGTTGAGCTGCACGCCGTCTGTTTTGGGCACAACGTAGGCCACCAGCCGCTTATGGTCGCTATCGGCATCGGCCAGGGCTACGGCACACTTTTTCACGTCGCCCTGCTGCATCAGCACCGCTTCAATATCGTTCAGCTCCACGCGGAAGCCACGAATCTTCACCTGGTAATCCCGCCGCCCGACGAGCTCTAGCTGACCGTCGCTGCGCCAGCGGGCAAGATCGCCCGTGCGGTAAACAGTATTCGGTAATCGGTTGTCAGTAATTGATAACTGCACAAATTTTTCTGCGCTGAGTTCAGGCAAATTCAAATAACCATCTGCCAGGCACGCGCCAGCGATGCACAGTTCGCCAACCGCGCCGATGGGGACGGGTTGGTGGTTTTGGTCGAGGACGTAAACCTGGATGTTGGGCAATGGCTGGCCGATGGGGACGCGCACGGCCGTTTCTGGCAAAGTCGCGGCGTCGTACTGGGTGGCGTTAGACGAACATTCCGTAGAACCGTATAAATTGAGCAGCGGCACACCGGGGAAGGTTTCTTGCCAACGCCGCACCATCGCCGGAGAGATTGGTTCGGCACTGGTGGTAGCAAAACGCAGGCTGTCCCAACGGCTTTCTTCCCGAGCGGCCGCTTGCAGCACATTTTCGATGAGGGCGGGGGAGGAGAGCAAATGGCTGACCTTGTGCCGGGTTAGCTGCTGCCAGAGCAGATCGGCATCGCGCACGGCTTCTGGCTGCAAAATGAGGGTGGGAATGCCCTTGAGCAACCCACCGAACAGTTCCCAGGTGGCGGCAACGAGGGCATATGATTTTTGCAAGACGGCCGTATCCCCCACCACAAATGGATACTCATCCCACATCCACAGCAGCCGGTTCAGCACCGCACTCATCGGAATGCGCGCGCCTTTGGGTTTACCTGTGGTGGATGACGTATAAACGAGGTTGATCAGGTCGTTTGGCGTGGTGGTGCTAGTTGGGTTAGTGGCCAGTTGTTGGTCGATAGTTGCCCAATCGCGGTCTAAACAAACTTTCTTGCCAGCAAAATTGGTGAAGCGATCAACAGATTCCTGCACGATGAGGAGTTTCGGCTGGGTGTCACTCAAAATATCTTGCAGCCGCGCCATCGGGTAATCTGGATCAAGGGCGACGTATGCACCCCCGGCCTTGAGAATGCCCAACAGTCCGACCATCATCTGGAAGGAGCGTTCGGTGCAGATGGCTACGAAGCTACCCTGCCCCACGCCGCTTTGCCGCAAATAATGCGCCAACTGATTCGCCTGCTGGTTCAAATCGGCGTAACGCATCGTCTCGTTTTGGCAGATGAGGGCGGTGGCTGTCGGGGTCTTGGCTGCTTGCCGCTCAAATAGTTCAGTGATAGTTAGCTCGCTGCCAAAATCCTGGGCAGTTTGGTTCCAGTCGTGCAGGACGGTTTGGCGTTCGCTTTCGGTGATGAGGGTGAGTTGGGATAACGGCCGTTCCAAATTCACAACAGCCTGCCGCAAAATCACCACTAGGTTCGCCAACATCCGCTCAATCGTCGTGGCATCAAACAGATCCGTCAGGTAAGCTAGCTGCAAGAAAATTTCGTCGCCGTGTTCGTGGGCGTACAGGGCTAAATCATATTTAATGTAACCAGTGTCCAATTCGCTAAAGCTCAGTGAAAGGTCATTGAGGGCCACGCTGGACTGCGGTAAATTGAGCATGTTGAACATCACCTGGAAAACCGGAGAGATGCTCACATCGCGAGCGGTTTGCGCCCACTCCAGCATCCAGCTAAAGGGATATTCAGCGTTGGAAATGGCACCCGTTACCGTATCGCGCACCTGGGTCAGCACGTCGGCAAAGCTGGGGTCGTCACCAAATTTGGTTCGCAGCGGCAGCATATTGAGGAAGAAGCCCACTAAATCCTCAGCGTGGTCGCGGGTGCGGTTGGCCAGCGGTGCGCCTACAATCAAATCATCCTGCCCGGCGTAGAGGCGCAGCATGATGTTGAAGGCAGTGAGCATGGTCATGAACAGGGTGGCACCCTGCTGCTGGCTCAATGCTTTTAGCTGCGCGGTTAGCTCCGCATCCAGCATCACCGCCTGCGCCTCGCCACGGAAGGTGGGATGGGCAGGGTGCGGGCGATCGGTGGGCAGGCTGAGGACGGGCAGTTCACCAGCCAACTGTTCTTGCCAATATGTTTCCTGCGCCTGAAGGCTGCTTTTAGTGATGGCCTCGTTCTCCCATAGCACGTAATCGGCAAAGCTGAAGGGTAGTGGTGGCAGCGGATTGTCTTCGCCGCGCCGAAAGCCGTCGTACAGTGCGCCCAAATCCTGGATCATGTTAGACCAACCCCACAAATCGAGGGTAATTTCGTGGAAAGTGATGGGCATGTCGTAGCTATCTTCTGCCAGTTTGAACAGGTTGGCCTGCAGCAGGTTGTGTTTTTCCAGGTGGAGCGGCTGCTGCCCTTTTTCGTACATGAATTCTTTGAGATACGCTTCTCGTTCGTCGGCTGAAAAGTGGGTGAGATCGATCAGTTGCAATTCGTCCTGGCGCTGGGGGAAGGTTTGGGTGGGACGGCCGTTTTCATCCATCCCAAACTTCGCCCGTAAAATGACGTGCCGGTCGATGAGTGCTTGCCAGGCACGCTGCAAAATGGTCACATCCACCGCGCCGCGTAGGTGAATCACGCCTTGAGCCGTGTAGTACGGGCTGTCTGGCTCCAGCTTCCACAAAAACCAAATGCCCTGCTGGGCCACTGAAAGCGGATAATGGGTGCGGGCTTCGGCATGAACGGGCATTTGGCTTGGCGTACTTGTGGGTTCGGCAGGTTCAGCCACCAACTCTGCCAGCTTGGCGACCGTCTGCCGCTCAAACAGGTGGCGGAAGGAGAGTTTGGCCTGGGTGGCCTCACGGGTGCGGTTCAGCACCTGCATCGCCAGCAGTGAATCGCCGCCTAGCTCAAAAAAGCCATCTTCCATGCCCACCTGGTTAATGCCCAACACATCCTGCCAGATGTCGGCAATCCTTTCTTCTAGGGCGTTGCGCGGCGCGATGTATGGCTGGCGCAGGTCGGGGCGCAAATTTTGCGGCTCCGGCAGGGCGCGTAAATCGAGCTTGTGGTTGGCGTTGTAGGGTAGCTCATCTAGCTGCACAAACTGCTGCGGAATCATGTGGGGCGGCAACAGTTCTTCTAAATATGCTCGCAATTCGTAACCAGAAAGCGGCCGTTCAGCCGTGTAGTAGGCCATGAGAATTTGCTGCTCGCTGGCGGTACTTTTGCTGCGCGTCTCGCGGTCTTTCACGATAAGGCGACTTTTGTCGCGGGTCACTTTGCGAACCACAACAGCGCAGTTTCGTACCGCTTCATGCCCGCGCAGGGCGGCTTCGATGTCGCCCAGTTCCACCCGCATCCCCCGCAGCTTGACGAGGTTGTCGAGACGGCCGTAAAACTCAATTGTGCCGTCAGCCAGCCAGCGCCCCATGTCGCCGGTGCGGTAAACGCGGTCGGAGAAGTCGTCGTGCAGCGGGTTTTGGACATATTTAGCGGCCATCTCATCGGGGCGTTCGATGTAGCCTTCGGTGAGGTAGGGGCTGCGAATGTACAGTTCGCCGCGCACGCCAATGGGGCAAAGTTGCTGGTTTTTATCGAGGATGAGGAGTTGACGGCCGTCAATGGCGCGTCCCACCGAAATGGCTCGCTGGTCGGGTTCCACTTTGGGGATGGCGTGGTACGTTGCCAGCACACTTTCTGATGGCCCATACAAGTTGAACAGCTTCGCCGGGTTGGGGAAGCGATTGAGCCAGGCGTGGGCCAAATCAACGGGCAAAATTTCACCAGCCAGCAGGAGCATTTCCAGCTTGGGCAGCGGGTGACTACCGTTTTGGCTCGGTTCAGCCTCCAAAAGTTGCAGCACCTGGCGGCAAAAGCTGGGCACAATTTGCAAAATGGTGATCTCTGCCTGGCGCACCCACTCGATGAGGGCTTGCGGATTAAAGCGGATCATGGCCGGAGCCATGCAAAGCGTGGCGCCAAAACAGAGCGTACCAAAAATCTCGCAGTAAGAAGCATCGTAGGCGATGGAAGCCCACTGGGCAAACCGCTGCGGGGCAACAATACCAAAGTAGCGGCCCTGCCAATCGATGAACTGGCAAAAGCTCAGATGAGATTGCAAAATGCCCTTCGGCTTTCCGGTCGAACCAGATGTGTAAACGATGTAAGCCGGGTCAGTTGGCTTGAGCGACAAATTCGGAGTGGTATCGGCGCAGGCTTCGATGAAACCGGGACCATAAATTGTAGCTTCGATCTTTTTCACCACAGAGGGCGCGGAGGACGCAGAGATTTTTTTGTTTTTCTCTGCGCTCTCCGCGTTCTCTGCGGTAAACGTCTTCAAGCCATCAATCGCCAAAATGTTGCAGCCAGTAGGCAGATTCGTCAATAAATCCTCATGCCGCTCCAGGCAGCTTGCTTCGAGGATGAACCGGGCGGGCTGGGCTTCATCCAGGATAGCTTGCAGGCGGTGGGTGGGGTAATGGGGATCGAGGCAGACGAACACGCCGCCAGCCTTGAGCACACCAAAGAGGGCTTCTACCTGCTGCGGCCCGTTTTCTAACATGATGGCGATACGATCCTGCGGCCGCACCCCCATTTTAATGAGGGCATGGGCGATTTGGTTGGCACGGCCGTTCAGTTCACCGTAGTTAATCTCCCGATCTTCAAAGGTAATGGCCAAGCTGTTGGGAGACTCGGCCACGACCTGTTCAAACATCTGGTGCAGGCCTGGATATTCGTATTGCTTGGTGTCGTTCCACTCGTTAAGCAGTTGATTTTGCTCTTGTCGTGTGAGGAGGGGTAGGTGGGCAACGGCCGTTTCTGGCAAATCCCCAACCGCCTGCCCTAACGTTTGCCAATGTCCCGCCAAGCGGTCAATTGTGGCCTCATCGAATATTTCCGCCGCGTGGGTCAATACACCGGATTGCGGATCAAATGTCAGAATAGGCTGAGCGGCAGTTGCAGGCAAACGTTGGCTCAGGTTCTGTGCCAAAACAGGCAAGTGTTGCGGATCGGTGAGGGAGAGAACGGCCGTCCGTTTGCCAGCAGCCTCTACCAACGCGGCAAACGGCGCAGTGCCGTCTACTGTCACCGTTGTTGGCTCACCATTTAGCAAAAATGATAGCTGCGATTCACCACTGTAACGATGCAGCAGCAGCACAAACAACGCCAGTGGGTCTGCTGGCAGCAAAGGTAGGGTGCGTTGTTTCATTGTTAGGGTCATGGATACGGCCGTTCCTCGCTAAATTAGCAATACAAGAAAATCTCCCGAAGGATATGTACCCATCTTCGGGAGTGTTCCTTTAAATCACCATTAAGATTTACGCCAAGCCGAACTGCTCAATCCATTTGGCGCGGTTTTCAGCGCAATAATCACGGGCGCGTTCCATATCATCGCTCATCACCCTGTCTCGCTCCATGAAGGTGAAATGCTGGCGGAACTCATCGTAAAGTTTTTGGGTAGCTGGAGAGAGCTTCAGCGGCTTGTTGAAATCAATGGCTTGCACAGCCGTTAGCAGTTCGATGCCCAAAATGTACTCAGCATTGTCCACAATCGTCTCTAATTTATAGGAAGACGTACCACCCATACTCACATGATCCTCTTGCAATTGGCAAGTGGGAATCGTGTCCACGCTGGCGGGCGTACATAGCACTTTGTTCTCGTTCATAAGAGCAGCGGCCGTATACTGAACAATCATAAAGCCAGAGTTAAGGCCTGGCTGATTGACCAGAAAGTCTGGCAAACCCCGCATCCCTGACAGCAGTTGGTAGGTGCGTCGCTCAGAAATGTAGGCCATCTCACTGGTGGCCATCGCCACAAAATCCAAAGCCAATGCCGTTGATTCCCCATGCAAATTGCCACCAAACAAAATTTGGTCGCTTTCCGGGAAGAAAAGCGGATTGTCGGAAACGCCATTGCACTCTTTTTCGATGATGTCGATGGCAAAGTTGACTGCCTGCCGGATGGCACCATGTACCTGCGGAATACAGCGGAAGGAGTACGGGTCTTGCTTGGAGTTGTTGCAGGTGGGTAGTTCGTAATGATTACTGCCCTCTAGCACCTTACGGAAGTTGGCCGCAACGGTTTTCCGCTCGGGATGGTAGGTCGTCTCGTGGTAGGGAGCCTGGTAGAACGTTTCTGAGGTGCTAAATGCTTGGGAACTCATGGCGGCGAAGAGATCGGCCGTTTTCATCATTTCTTCGATTCGCATGAGGGCTAATGCACCACGGGCGTTAATGTATTGCACGCCGTTGGTCAGGGCCAATCCCTCTTTGGGCTTGAGGCGAAGCGGTTCCCAGCCCATTGCTTCCAAAACGGTCGCAGACTCAACCACTTCCCCTTTGTAATGCACTTTGCCCAGCCCTAGCAGTGGCAAAGCCATGTGTGCCAGTGGGGCTAAATCACCACTGGCTCCTACGGTCCCTTTTTTGGGAATGGCTGGCACGATGTCGTTGTTCCACATATCGATCAGCCGCTGGACGGGAGCCATGGAAATGCCTGTATGCCCGGTTCGGAAGGTAAGCAGCTTAATAAACAGCATGAGCCGGGACAATCGTGCGGGCACAATTTCACCGACGCCCACAGCGTGGGATACCACGTGGTTAAATTGAAGCGTTTCCATCTCTTCGTTTTCCACGCGGGTTTCGCAAAGAGAGCCAAAGCCAGTATTGGTACCGTAAATGTATCTATCTTCGGCTGCCTTCTCCAGCACAAATTGGGCACCAGCTTCAATTTTTTGGATGACATTTGGATGCAGTTCCAGGCGAGGAATGGTATCAGCTATGGCGCGTAAATCCTGAAGTGTGTAGTAATCGAGTGTCACTTGGTGGGTATTGGTTTGGCGAGTCATTAATCCTTCCTCAAATTATGCTAATAGAATTTATTTGCCCAGTGATAGTAGGATTCTCAGAACATGGGCAATTTATTAAAACGTCAGGGTTGGTTGCACGGTATTCGTCTATGCAACGCAGCTTACGACAGTGCCGATTAAACAAAATTTACAGTCACCGTACTACTGTTTAGGAATTTTTCATCACAACACCACATGGCGGGGCGTTTGGATTTGATTTTGCAAGCCACAGTTTGCCTTTGTGGTGGCTCCTCACATAGTAAACCCAGGCAATGTGATGAATTCTAGTGGGGCTCTGGTGGGAGATATTGGTAATGGCAAAACGTGGCACGTGCCAGCCTTTTGCTTACTTTTGATGGTTGCGCAGACTCTTCTAAGTCTTGGGTAGTTTAATGAAGGTATCTTACCAGCTTACTTACGAGCCGAGGGGATCAAACGGCCGTTTCTATCCGTACTTTCCTCCTAAATATTGGCGGGAAACGGCCGTATGGTTCTATTCTCGTAGCTGGTTAATTTGTTCTCGTAAAGTTAAGGCTGCCTCGCGCGCCGCTTCAGCAAAATCTTCACCGCCAGAAGCATAAATGACGCTGCGGCTGGCACTAATCACCGGCCCAGCGCCCTTGTCTGGCCCAAATTCAACTGCCATTGCCAAGTTGCCACCTTGAGCACCAATACCTGGAATGAGGAAATTTGCCTTTGGGGCAAGGCGGCGAGCCGCTGCCAGCTCCTCAGGATAGGTAGCTCCCATCACATACCCCTTGTGCCCGGCAGTAGACCAAGTTTGGCTTTGGCGTAACACATCTGCTGAAAGGCCACATTCATTAACTAGGTCCCCTTGAAAATGTGTTGCGCTTTTATTGGAAGTATGAGCCAAGATGTAAACGGCTTTGTCAGGACGATTCCCGATCATGGGCAAAACAGCGTCTGAACCTACAAATGGATTGACCGTTACCGCATCTACTTGCCATTCATCAAAGAGGCCGTTGCCCCAAGCTGCTTGCGTGTGGCCAATATCACCTGTTTTGCAATCTAGAATTACGGGGATGTGCCTGGGAATATACGCGATGGTGCGCTCAAGCGCGATAACACCTGCGGCTCCCCATTGCAGGTAGAAGCCCAGGTTTGGTTTGTAGGCACAGACGAGATCGGCCGTGGCTTCAATTATTGCCTGGTTGTACGGCAAGATGGGTTCATCCCACTTGCGAAAATCAACACGTAAACGCTCCAGAACTGGATCCAATCCCACACAGAGCCAGGAGTTGTTTTTATCTTGAGCAGTCTTAAGTTTTTCCAAGTAAGTCATGCCCAAATTTTACCCAGTTTGCCAACATATACCAGAAACGGCTGTCCAGAAATCACACGTAGGAATTGGGGTTTTCAGACGAGCGCAGACTGTAATCAATTTTCCGCGTCGTCCGCTTTGGTCTGCGTTCTATAATTGCGCCTGCTGAAAAGCCCTGCCACGGAAGTTGAAAAACGACCAGTACACAAAAGGCCATTTTTGCCAGAATGCTTGAATTAGTTGTTTGACAAGTCTGATGCTTCGTCTACTTGGTTTTTATCTGGTTCTGCTGTAGGTTTCTGCACGCTGCTAAGGTGCAAATTGCGTAATCCATCTACACTCTTGTCGGCAACATCATCTTTGCTCTGGCTAAGTGCATAAAGGGCAACGGCCGTAAGGCAGAAGGCCAAAAAAGCCAGGGCAAAGAAAGCAACGATGAGTCCATGTTCACCCATTTTGATTCTCCCTGTTTTATTCAACGGCCGTACTGCCTGGCCTTCACAATTGCTACCTTCACTCCCAAACGGCCCTCAATATTAGCACATAAGTTCTAAAAGCCCAACGCCTTTAAGTGAATTTATTATTCAGCCTGAAATTTTGGTGAATTTGGCATGATTTACGGCCGTTTTCACCAAATGTTTTGTCTGTTTCAGTATCATCTTATGCATTCCCCTGCTATAATGACACAGTAAGTTCTTAAGGCTATGACAGTAACAGACGATTCCACAACGCCTGACGGCACACTTATATCAGCAGACGAGCCAGCAACCGAACCTATTGCCGAACCGAATGGGCAAGGTTTACTTGATCGACTCCGCTTTTGGCGGCGTGGGCAAACCTGGTTAGAGATTGTTGGCTACCACGTCGAAGATATTCATACCGATCAACCCGTGGCGATTCAAGAAGGAGCGACTCTGGTTGGCAACGTATTTGCCCCTCGCCTGATGGTGTCGGGACTGCTTACAGGTTCGGCTGTTTGCCGCGACATTCGGGTGGAAAAAAGCGGCCAAATTTTGGGGGATGTGTTCACTGTGGAGCTAACCGTTCTCAGGGGCGGGCATGTTCACGGTTGGATTAGCAGTGTCGATGAGTCAGATTATGCGACATTGGCCGAAAACGGCCGTCTGCCGGATGACACTGACCTGAACCGACACGAAAACGGGCAGGATTTACCCGAAGGCCAACTACTTAACCGGAATGAAGCGCAAATCGAAGCCTTGCATCATCTTCAAGCGCAAGCAGCCATGTCTTTGGCAGCGCGGGCGGAGCTGGAGCAAGATTTTCAGCGGCGGCTAACGGAGCTAGCGGGGGAATCTACCAGCACCATTGCCAATCTCAAGCAAGAGCTAACAGAATTGCGCACTGAGCTAACAACCAAACAAACGCAGCTCGATGAAGCGCAAGAGGCGTTGCGACACCGCAAAAGCCAGGTGGAGCGGCAAGCCAACGAACTCGGCATCGCCCGCGATTTAATGACCGAGCAAAATGATGAGCTTACCAATTTGCGGCAGCAGCATACCCAACTGCAAAATAACCATTCCCAACTGCAATCAGACAAAACGGCCGTAGATAGTGAACTGGAAACGGCCGTGCAGGAAATCAACACCTTGCGCGATCGCATACACAGCCTGGAAGTAGCCCACAAGGCCAGCCTCGTTCACACATCTGAACAAGAAGAATCGCTCATTCGCTGGCAAGAACTGGCCGAAATTACCGAGAAAAAAGTTGAAGAGCTGGAAGCGGAGCTACAAAAATCGGAAAGCCAGATTGAAGAAAGCAGTACCGTTTTAGGGATGCAGCGGGAGCAACGCAAAGCAGCAGAAAAAGAGCTGGAAAAGGTACTGGATGAGCTAACTGAGCTACGCGCAAAAACGGCCGATCCGTTGACCAAAATTGCGCAGCTCGCCGAGGCAGAGGAACGGGTTAGCCAGCTAGAAGCCGAATTAGCAGATGCTGAACATGCGCATTTTGAGCGTGTTCTGTGGTATAAAGCAGAGCTGGAAGCAAGTCAGGCGGCCGCCGCTGCTGCCGAAAAGGCAATGGCCGAGCAGTCTGATCGCCTGACTCAAGTGGAAGCCGAGTTGCAAACGCAACAAGAAAAGGTGATGGCTCTAGAAACGGCCGTCACTCAAGCGCAAAACAGTCTGCAAAGTAAACAAGCTGAATGGAACGGCCGTCATGAAGAGCTGGTTGAGCAAAACATGGGGCTACAAACCATCATTCAGGAGCAAAAAGTGCAGCTAGAATCAAGCGAAAATGAACTGAATCGGTATTTGAGCCAGGCGAATGCGCAGGGGCAACATCTAGCTGAAATTCAGGCGCGCCTGATTGAGCGCGAACTTCAGCTTAAGCAAGCCATCGCCAAGTTAAAAGATGCGCGCGCCATGATTGAGAAGCAAAATCAGGGTATCAAGCAAATTCAACTAAAAGCAGATGAACGTATCCAGAAGCTGAAACGCCAAATCGCCCAAACCTCGTAATTGTGCCACAACTTTATGCAGAGCCTTTCATCTATTTCTCTCCAATTTGATGAGGAACATGGCCGTTCCGGACGAATCCTCTTACTAATTGCCGCTCTATTTGTGTTTAGTAATGCTTTT